>CALANA010000295.1 GCA_937925925.1 uncultured Chloroflexales bacterium
TACGCCGAAATCCCGGGAACATGGGCGGGGGCCGCAGGCCCCCGCCTCCCCGCCGCGACGCAGTCTCGTGGGAGGACGAATGGCAAGAACATGCGGAATGGTCACGGCGAAAGGGTATGACTGATCAAGATGTGGGTACCTGTCACTACTGCGTCTGACGTGTGATAAATGCGTGCCTTTTGGAAGCCGCGGCCTCCAGGCTGATACGAATGTGCCCTGAACGCGGCAAACAATGGGCAGATGGTACCTGGAACGAAGCGCAGCGCTCGGAAGAGTCTCAGGCTCTGAGGCGGGAGATTCTTCGCTCCACTGCGTTCCGCTCAGCATGACATGGGCAGGGGAACCGTTGCCTCTTTGAATTCAGACTGGTATGAGTTCATCTGTAACGGTACAATGAAACGTGGTATCATACATCCATATGGTATAGACTCAGAGCCTGGCTGAAAAGGGGAAGTAGAGAGGGGATGGCCCGCCATACACTCTGTTGTTGCCCGCCCCGCAGCGGCGGGCCGGCAAGAACGTGCCGGGCACACCCCGCACACTCCCCCTTTGCAGACAGGTTCTCATAGAGTCAGTGGAGATAATGTATGGCAATAGATGCATTGCGAACTCAGCAGCAGGCCGATGGCGCACATTTTATGCTTGACGACCCGACCGTGGCTGCGCACTATGGTGATAGTTCCAGCGAATATCACGCTGTTTTGCAGGGTACCGCTCTCTTCGAGACCAGCGGGGCAGGCCGTATCTGGTTGCGCGATCGCGATCGGGCAGCGCTGCTGCATCGTCTGTCTACCAACGATATTGAACACCTGACCCCCGGCCAGGGGACGCAAACGGTGTTGACCAACCATAATGGGCGGATTATTGATCTGCTGACAGTGCATGGGTTTGCCGACGAACTGCTCATTGTCACCAGTCCCCGGCAGGGCTGCACCGTGTTGAACATCCTGCGCAAGAATATTTTTTTTAACGATAAGGTCATGATCGAAGATGCCACTGAAACATTGGGTCAGTTTGCACTGTATGGGCCGCACAGTACCACCTTGTTGCAGCAGGTCACCGGCATGCTGCTCGATGACCTGCCATTGCATGCGATCGTCACAGCGGCGATTGGCGATACCAGCCTGTGGATTGCGCGGATCAAGCCGCTCGGTGGCATGGGCTTTGCCCTCTATGTTCCTGCGGAGAGATTGGCATTGATCTGGACAACCCTGGTACAGGCCGGGGCACAGCCCCTGGGCCAGATCGCCTACGATTGCTTGCGCGTGGAGGCAGGCTATGGCGCGTATGGCCGCGAGCTGTCGCTCGACTATATCCCATTGGAGACGGGGCTGTGGGATGCAGTCAGTTTCACGAAGGGCTGCTATGTGGGCCAGGAGATTATTGCGCGTATGGAGAGTCGCAACCGTATTGCCAAACATTTGTGTGGCCTTAAACTCAGTGGAAGCGTTGATGCACCACGCAAACTGGTCGTTGCTGGCAAAGATGCAGGTGATCTGACCAGTGTGGTTGAGTCGCCACGCCTGGGATTGATCGGCCTGGCCTATGTACGGCACGCCCATGCTGCACCCGGTACACAGGTGTATATTGCCGACAGTGCCGTTACGGGTGAGGTGGTCGCATTGCCGTTTGTAACGGATTCAGGGCGTTAGTGTTTCCGCATAGCAGAACGCTCGTATCTGGTCTGGCATACATTTTAGACGTTGGTTGGTAATGAACAGGTTTGTTTTAACCATACAGAACATCAGAGATTGCTAATGTGTGAATGTACTACTATGCGTAATCATTTAAAGATCCTTCTTTTTGACGCAAATGACACCCGACAATACGATGACTATTGAGCATAACGATTATGCACAACACAGCACGGCACCAGAGGCAGAACTTGAGCTACTGCGCACACAGCAGAAATATAAGGATCGTGCCTTGAACTTGCTCTATCGTCTGAGTCTGGTCGGTCGTAGCTATACGGCGCTGCCGGATTTTCTGACAGCCATATACCACGAGCTACACGTAGGATTCGCGCTGGATACCTGTTTGCTGGCGGTGTGTGACCCCGAACAACCACTGGTCTTTTCCATGGCTTTGACGGCGACGACGGCTCAGATACATGTGACCGAACAGGTACGTGCCGATGCGCTCACCAGACAGGTCTTACAACTCCAGGCACCCCTGCTGATCCAAGATCTACAAAGCGAGTGGATCGCCGATGGGCACACCGATGCGCTGGCGGCACAGATATCGGCGGTTGAACCCGGTATGCGAGCCTGGCTTGGAGTACCGTTGTTCAGTGAACGGGCCGTAGTGGGCGTTATCGTTCTCCAGAGTGTTGAACCAGGGTGCTATACTGAACAGGATCAGGAACTGCTGGAACAGGCAAGTCATATCATTGCAATTACCCTCGAAAATATCCGCCTGGCCGGGCATCAGCGTCAACTCAGCGCAGCGCTGATCAAGCATAGCGCGGATCGTTCGGTTGAACTGATGGCCCTGAACGCCCTGGCAGCCAAACTGGTACTGGCCCAGCCTTTACCGGATTTGCTGGATCAGGCGCTGAATCTAGTCGTCAATATGCTAAAAATACAGGGCGGTGCGATTCACCTTTTGCAACCACCTGATCTCGTTCCCGTCGATCCGCTCCAGCACGATCTGGTGTTGTTTGCTCAACGCGGCTTTCCTGCCGAGTATGTACAACGTACCTGGAAGGTGCCGGTTGCGCACGCTGCACCAGGTCAGGTAGTGATCGAGAATCGTCCGCTGCTTCTCAAGCGTGGACAGCACCGGGTTGGCGATGATGATCTCCCCTTTGAGACGATGCTGGTTATACCGCTCCATATTGGTGGACGCATGCTGGGCACGTTGAGCCTGGTGAACACCCGGTGGCAGCAGTTTGATCAGGAACAGATCGATCTGGCTCAGGCGATCGGCAACCAGATTGCGATTGCGATTGAGCATGCCAATTTACTAGATGAACGCGAGCGCCAGATTGCAGAACTGCAAATGCATACCGAAACTGCCCATCGGCGTGTCCACGAGATGGAACTGGTCTTTCGTATTGCCTCTGTCCTGAGTAGTCGGATTGATCAGCAGGAGATCCTCGATCTGGCCGGGCGGGAACTGGTGACTCTGTTCTGGGCCGATCATACCGGCACGGTATTGTTCAATGACGATTCGCACTATGGCGTGGTGGTTGCGGAATATCCGCCTGGTCAGGCATTGGGCATCGAGATACCGCTTACGAACAACCGCCTGATTGATGAGTTAACAGCGACACGCCAGCCGGTGATGATTGCGTCGATTGAAACCGATCCGCGTGCAGCCACCTCGCGGGAAACTTTCCGCCAACTGGGCATTGCGTCGCTGATCGTGGTGCCGCTCATCAGCCGTGATCGCCTGCTTGGTTCGATCTCCCTTGATAGCTTCACGCCGCGTGTCTTTAGTGAGGATGAGCAACATTTGCTGCTGACGATTGCGACCTCGATTGCCACGGCGGTGGAGAATGCGCGCCTGTTTGCAGCGGCTCAGGAACATGTGCGCCTATCAGAACAGCATGCTCAGCGCATGGAACTGGTTAACCGTATGGCGCTGATGTTGAGTAATCATCTCGATCTGCAAGAGATCTTCAACCTGGCTGCACGTGAACTGGTGAATCTCTTCTGGACTGACCATGCCGCGCTGTTACTGCTTGATGATGATCGGCAATGGGGTACGGTTGTATCTGAATATCCGCCCGGTAATTTTCTGGGTATGCAGTTTCCTGTGACCTCCGTCCCGGTTATACAAGAAGTGATTGCCACCCGACGTCCGATCTATGTCGAGTCAACTGCGACTGATGATCGGGTAGTACCCCTGCGGGCAGAACTCCAGGCACGCGGCACCATCGCGTTATTGATCGTCCCGCTCGTCAGTCGCGGACGGGTCATGGGGGTGATCGGTCTAGATGGTTCACACACGGCGTTTACCACCGAAGAGCAGGAGGTGTTTCTGACCGTGGCAGCCTCGATTGCGGCAGCGGTAGAAACCGCACGCCTCTTTGCCGCCGAGCAGTCGGCCCGCCGCACGGCCGATACGCTGCGCGAGGTGGCGCGTGTTCTCAGTTCATCCTTCGATCCGGCTGAGGTGCTGGATCTGATCTTGCGCGAACTGCAGCACGTGGTGCCCTATGACACGGCCTCAATTATGCTGGTAGTTGGGCGCATGCTCCGAATTGCTGCCTGCCAGGGATGGGAGGCTGAGGCCAGTCCGCGCGGTGTGTCCTTTCCCATCGCTGAGAGTGCCGCTGGCCGGGTGGTACAACTGGCTCGCCCGATCGTGACCCATGATATAGAGACTGATCCAGCCTGGACAAACCGCACGATCGGGTCGCATATCCGCTCCTGGCTGGGAGTACCACTCAGCTTCAAAGGCGTGGTGCTGGGTGTTCTCAACATCGACGCCTGCCAACCGGGGCGCTTTGGTGAGCGCGATGCCGAGGTGGCCCAGGCCTTTGCCAATCAGGCCGCCGTTGCGCTTGAAAATGCACGCCTGTATCAAGAATCGGTCACACGCATTGAGCAGGAAATGGCAATCGCCCGCCGCATCCAGAACAATCTCTTCCCCGGCACTTTGCCGCATATCGCTGGATTGACCCTGGCAGTACATTGTGTTCCAGCCCGTGAGACAGGTGGCGATTTTTATGATTTTGTCGATCTGGGTACGCAACGCCTGGCACTGATGGTCGGCGATGTTTCCGGCAAGAGCATCCCGGCCGCCATGCTGATGGCGGTGGCGCGTTCGATTACCCGCTCGGAGGCGCACGATCACGAGTTACCTGAAGTAGTAGTGTATGAGACGAACCGCTGGATTGTGCGTGATGTCCCTCGGCGCACCTTTATTGCGCTGGTGTATGTCACTTTTGACCTCGAGCGGCGGGTACTGGCACTGGCGAATGCCGGCCAACTCACGCCGCTGCGCCGCCGCCCTGATGGACGGGTGGAGTATCTGGAGCCACCTGGCCCGCATCTGCCGCTGGGTGTGATGCCCGGTATACGTTATGAGGCGCTGGAACTACCCCTTGAACCCGGCGATCTGCTTGTTTTCCACACCGACGGTATTGTCGAGACGCATAATAGCGATCACGAACTCTTTGGCTTCCAGCGGTTTGAGGCCCTGCTTCGTGAATATGGCGACCTTGAACCACACCTGTTTATCGAACGAGTGATGCAGGTTGTGCAAGATTTTGCTGGCACGGTGCCCCAACACGACGATATTACGCTGGTGGTGGTGCGGGTGGAGTAATACCAATGTGACTTCGACCTTCCGCATCCTTTGGTCTGTCTTCCGCTTGCTCATACGACAACGAGACGTCCCCTCGAAAGAGATGTCGCGGGACGTAGAGGCGTTGCATGCAACGCCTCTACACCGACATCCACACATGGGTGGGGGCCGCAGGCCCCCGCCGCCCCCCCGCCGCGACGCAGTCTTGTTGGAGTACACATGGCAAGAACATGCGGAAGGGTTACGTCGAAACGGTATAAGATCCATCCGTACATCGTCCTGCACATCTGGCCTTTTTCGTGTATAGTGAATGCAGGACATACGCGGTCGCGTGAACCCAACGTCCCTTCACCTTCGCTCAGAGCTTGCCCTGAGCGTAGTCGAACGGGACAAGCTTTTGCGCCTGCGGCAGCGGGGAAGAGACTACGTCATAGCGCCATTCTCGGTGGCCGGGTTGTTTGCGCCTGCGGCAGCGGGGAAGCAACAAAGCACCGCTCTGCCCCATTCGGCTTCGCTCAGAGCTTGCCCCATTCGACTGCGCTCAGGGCAAGCTCTGAACGCAGTCAAACGGGAGAAACTCCGGCGCGAAGGCGATCTGACCATACCACCGCGTACGTCCTGGAACGTAAAGATTATCTCGTGGTTGACCACCGTCGATGGTGCAGGATAGGTTGTTACGACGTTCGTTGTTTCTGAGGCCGTAGCAACAACGAACGTCGTTCCTCCATACTCCGCATTTTCAAAGTGGCTGATCACCAGTCAAGGTTGAGTCTACAACATTCATATGCATATATCCTTTATTTATCCAACACTGCTCTGGCTCCTGCTGCTGGTGCCTGTGCTGTGGGCGTTTACGCTGGCAGCGGCTGTGCAGCCGTATGACACCGGACGCAGCCATACCACCATACGCTTGCAACGTTCCAACTGGCGCTTCTGGGCCACGTTGCTGGTGCGGAGCAGCGTATTGATCGCCCTGGTGCTGGCACTGGCGGGTGCCCAACTGGTACGGACAGCCAACGATCTCACCGTTGTTTTTTTGATTGACGGCAGTGATTCGGTGTCACCCGTGCAGCGCCAGCAGGCCATCGCGTTTGTGAATGAGGCGATCACGGCTGGGCAAGCGCAAGATCAGGCGGCGGTCGTGGTCTTCGGCCAGAATGCCCTGGTCGAGCGTGCGCCCAGGGAACTCACGCCGCTGGGTCAGTTGACCTCGGTGCCAATCTCGAGTCGCACCAATATAGAAGAGGCGATTCAGCTTGGCCTGGCGTTGTTCCCTGCCAATACACAGCAGCGACTGGTACTCCTGAGTGATGGACACGAAAATGACGGGCGTGCCGTTGAAGCAGCACGGCTGGCAGCGCTGCGTGGGGTACCGATTGATGTGGTTCCTTTGCCACAGACCAGCGGCGCGGATGTCCTGGTCAGTGCGCTCGAAGCACCGGATGTGGTACGCGAGGGTCAGGATGTGTCCTTACAAGCGCATCTCTACAGCACTATCGCCACCACTGGCGAACTCCAGGTGCTGGCCGACGGCGAACTGGTTGCGACACTGTCGGTTGAGCTTGAACCAGGTGCGACCAGCGTACCGATCAGCGTTGCCGGTGGCACTGCCGGTTTTCGGCGCTACGAGGTGCGGCTGGAGGCACAGGGCGATACGCAGCCACTGAATAACCGCGCTGCCACTTTTACCACTGTTCAGGGGCCACCGCACGTGCTGCTGGTTGCCACCGAGCCAGAGCGGGCACGGGCGCTGCACAATGCGCTGGACGCAACCGGGGCGCGGGTGACAACCATACCGCCGTCGCAGCTACCAACCAGCCAGGTTGAACTCAAGGGCTATGCGGCGGTGATCCTGGTCGATGTGCCTGCCCGTGATGTTCCGCGTGCCGCCCAGACTGCGTTGCCAATCTATGTGCGTGAACAGGGGGGCAGCCTGACAATGATTGGTGGGTTCGACGCCTTTAGTGCGGGTGGCTGGCGTCGTAGTCCGCTGGTTGCTGCACTGCCGGTTGAGCTTGATACCCGCGATACGGAGGAACGCCCGGATGTTGCGTTGACACTGGTGATCGACCGTAGTGGCAGTATGGCCGTGAACGATGGTGGTGGTGGGCGCACGCGATTGGATCTGGCGAAGGAAGCGGTGTATCAGTCGAGCCTGGGTCTCGAGCAGCACGATCAGATCGGCGTGGTCGTGTTTGATACACGAGGCGAGTGGGTGCTACCGATGCAGCCACTGCCTGATGTGATGGCGATTGAGCAGGCGCTCAGTCAGTTTGGGCCGGGTGGTGGTACCGATATTCGTAGCGGTATCGCCCTGGCGGCTGAAGCCCTGCCGCTGATTGAGGCTCGTACCAGGCATGTCATCTTGCTTACCGATGGCATTGCCGACAGCAACTATGCCGACTTGATTGACCAGATGCGCAATGAACAGATTACGGTATCGGTGGTCTCAATTGGTATGGATGCCAATCCGGCCTTGCGTCAGATCGCCGAACGCGGTGGTGGGCGGTTCTATCGCGTTAACACGGTTGCCGATGTCCCACGGGTGTTCCTGGCGGAGACGATTACGATTGCCGCCCGCGATATTGTCGAAGAACCTTTTACGCCTGTTGTGGCCTGGCCCGCACCGATGATGCGTGACCTGGGCCAACTGCCACCACTGTATGGCTACAATGTGACCGAAGCGCGGCTGGCAGCGCGTAGCATCCTGGTTACGCCCGACGGCCACCCCTTGCTGGCGCAGTGGCAGTATGGCCTGGGGCGCGGTGTGGTCTGGACGAGCGATCTCAAGGGGCAGTGGGCAACCGAGTTGATCCAGTGGGCCGAGTTCCCACGCTTTGCAGTGGGTCTGCTGGATGTGCTGTTACCGCCGCAACAGATGGATGGCCTGGCACTCGAAACACGGGTGGAAGGCACTCAGGCGATATTGGAAGTCAGCGCTCAGGATGGAGATGGCCGTCCCCTGGACGCCGCGACCCTCCAGGGACGCTTGCTTGATCCAGAAGACGAGAGCCTGGCGCTGACATTTACGCAAATTGGCCCCGGCCGCTATCGGGCGGTGGCCGAGGTTGACCAGCCGGGTGCATATCTGGCGCAGATCGCGGTACTCGGCGCCGAGGCGCAACCGGTTGGCAGTATTAGTGGTGGGCTGGTGGTGACCTACTCGCCGGAGTACAATCCACGCGATGATCGTCCCGCAATTCTGGATAGCCTGGCGGCGATGACCGGAGGTCGTCAAGAGCCAGCACCAGCGACCGTCTTTGCGCCCACGGCGCAGCGAGTGAGTGTGGCACAGGAGATCGCGCTGCCACTGTTGTGGCTGGCACTGCTGCTGTGGCCACTAGATATTGCGCTACGGCGGCTGTTTATACGGTATCGTGATCTGGCGGCGCTACTGGCCTGGTTGCCGCGCCCGTTGCGTCAGCGCCAGCAGCGCCCGACGCCTGCCAGCGGCACATTGCAGCAGCTACAGATGGCGCGTTCACGCGCACAGGCCCGGCAGCGTCAATCAGCGCCGGCTGTTGCTCCCGCTGTGGACAGTGAGGTACAGGAACCGTCGCTGCCTGGAAGCCCCGCCTCTGCGCAACAGACGCCGCATATGGATAGCACAGTTGGTGCGCACGATAAGGGGAAACAGCGCCCTACAACACACAATGGTCAACCAGACACCCGGAGCCAACCACCGGCCAGTCATGATGATGCTCTAGTGCGCTTGCTGGTTGCCAAACAGCGTGCCCACGCCCGGCAGCGCCGCCCCCAATCGCCCGTAGAGACGGGGGAAGAGTGAGAGCATGATACAGCAAGATCAGAAGAGCGGGAAGGAACAGAACGAACTATAGCGTGGTTGAAAGAAGTACTACAAAAGCGTTGAAGCGCTCAAACGTTCAAGCGTTGAAACATTCAAACGGCGACGGGCCGAGTAGCATGGAGTAATGACTTTCGTCGTTGCGTTCAAGCGTTCAAGCGTTCAAGCGTTCGAGTACCGCAGCGCTTCCTGTAACCCGCCGCCGAAACACACTGTCCACACACGTGTACCCCCGCTGGGGGTGTCCTGCTGCCGTACCACCGAGCGGTGCGCGACCAAACCGACCCGTGGGAAGCGGTTCACGGTCGGGCACCGCTCCGACGGGCCTGCGCGCCGCCGCTCCATCGGTTCGAATCGCTGAGGCGCTGAACTAGAGTACGGGTAGGCCCTCCGTATAGCCATCTGATTCCGCTGCCACGCGGCCCGGCGGCGGTGGCGGGCCTGCGTGCGATAGGTTTGAATCACTGAAGCGCTGACCTCCGGCACGGGTGAACCATCCGTATGGCCGTCTGATTCCGCTGCCATGCGGCCCGGCGGCGGTGGGGGACACCGCACGGTTCATGATTCACCGGGGTAGCTTTTTTGTATTCTATCGCGTTGGGATGGGCCACAACGCCATCCACCCCGCTGGGGGGGAGAAACGCGGCGGGAGGCATCCCGTCCCCTACACGAGCCACAGCCATCCGCGCCAGCAGACCGGTCAGCGGATTTGAATCGCTGAAGCGCTGAACTCCCGCACGGGTGTAGCATCCGTATGACCGTCTGATTCCGCTGCCATGCGGCCCGGCGGCGGGCCTGCGCGGTTCACGGTTCACCAGGGGAGCTTTTGTCATTCTATCGCGTTGGGATGCGCCACAACACCATCTACGCCGCTGGGGGATTTCCCGGGTGTATAAGGTGACTGTCACCTCTGGGGGTGACAGTCACCTCCGACATGCTGTGTAACAGCGCCCTGGCACTAGGTCTGTCGCGTAGACCCCGTATTTCAGTGCTCACCCCTGAGCCGAAGGCTGTGCAAGCGTGCAACCGTGCAAGCGTGCAACCGCTCAACCGCTCAACCGCTCACCCGCTCACCCGCTCAACCGCTCAACCGCTCAACCGCTCACCCCTGAGCCGAAAGCTATGCAAGCGTGCAAGCGTGCAACCGTGCAAGCGTGCAACCGCTCAACCGCTCACCCGCTCAACCCTGAGCCGAAGGCTGTGCAAGCGTGCAACCGCTCAACCGCTCAACCGCTCAACCGCTCAACCGCTCAACCGCTCAACCGCTCAACCGCTCACCCCTGAGCCGAAAGCTATGCAAGCGTGCAAGCGTGCAACCGTGCAAGCGTACAAGCGTGCAACCGTGCAAGCGTACAAGCGTGCAACCGTGCAAGCGTGCAACCGTGCAACCGTGCAAGCGTGCAACCGCTCAACCGCTCAACCGCTCACCCGCTCAACCGCTCAACCGCTCACCCGCTCACCCCTGAGCCGA
>CALANA010000296.1 GCA_937925925.1 uncultured Chloroflexales bacterium
CGGCTTCGCCGCGCCGCACCAGAAAAAAGATGGCCGAAGCTCTCGCCCTTCGCAATCTTGTTCCAGGGAACGTCTCGTTGTCGTATGTGCAAGCGTCAGACGGATCAACGGATGCGGAAGATCGAAGTCAAATTGGTATTAGATGCGTTAGATGCGCAAGATGCGCATATTGTTCTCTCATTACAGGTATCTCTCAAAAGTTACGGACAGCGATAATGGTACCACTGGATTAGAAGTATGCCTACCCAACGGCCTGTCCTTCAGCCGCGCCGCGGAGTACATCCGAGCAACGTCGGCTGAACGAAACATTCACCGCCTTTGGGCAAGGCTTTCTGACGCACTATGGCCAGCCGGATGTTGAGAGCATCGACCACCTGAATGCGCCGATCATCATCACCTAGAAGCGGGTCGGCGGCAGTTCACGCTCGACCGTGGGCACGTATACCGAGATCGCCCCACTGCTGCGACTGCTGTTCTCGTGCATTGGGCAGCCTGGCATTTAACTGCGCCGCACCAGTAAATCGAGATAACAAGCAGGAAGGGAAGGCTTTCAAAGTCTCGCCCAGGTTCAAGGCTGCGTCAGCGGCGTTGGCTCCACATAGGCAGGATTATACACCGTCTCGACCCACCGAATCCTCAGTCGAGACAAGGCTGATGTGTGAGAGAGACTCGCTTTTGGTTCCCCTTTTCGCCGAAGGCGAAAAGGGGAACCAAAAAAAGAAACAGCAGCGCTCTGCCGAAGGCACCCTCCCATTTCCCCTTCACAAGTGCATGTTTTTTCAACTACATCGCATTGGGATGCGGTAAAAATTGGGATGCGGTAAAACGCCGGTCAACCGTGTGGCACGAGTATTGCGGATGGCAGCACAATCGTTTATACGAACAGAGACTGCGTCTGGTGCCTCCTACAGAAACCAGTGTACGGCTCCGACAAAAAACGTCCATCTGCAACGTCATTCTGCCGAAGGCAATCATTTCAGGTGCGTTTTTCGATCAAAGTATGTACCCCTCGAAACCCGTGGTGCTGATGATAATGATGCGGGTGCGGCTGACCACAGGTCGGGCGCAGGCCATGGCTATGCGTGTGTGTATTGACCTGAGCCTGATCCACACACAGGTCGCAGGTTTTCGGTGTGGCAGCCCCCAGCATCTCGTGGTAGCGCTGTGCCACGGTTTCGATCACACCCGGATGCTGGCCCAGGTGCCGGGCCACCAGGATCTCAACCGCTGGATGCTGCGTCTGTGCGACCTGTGCCTGGCGACCAATATCGTTACAAGCAGTACCGGTGAACAGCACAAACGGGACAATGATCACCCGTCGGGCACCCAGCCGAACACAGCGGGTCACTCCCTGCACCACATCGGGCTGCGTGACAGACTGGAAAGCCGCCTCCACCCAGGCATATTGTTCCAGTTCCCACAGGTAGCGGGCCACCTTGCAGACGTTGGCGTTGGTGTCGGCAACACTGCTTCCACATCCGACCAGCAGCAGCGCGGTGGCAGCGTCGGCGACGGTGGTGACACTGGTGGTATATGCGGCGTCAGCTCGTTCGGCCAGCGCATGCACGATGCGCGTGTGCAGACCTATTGGCTGGATACAGTGAAAGACAATGAACGGCCACTGCTGTCTGGCCCAGGCCAGGATGCCCGGCATATCGCGCTGGTAATGGCTAGCAGCATCCAGCAACAGCGGTAGGAACGCGATGTGTTGATAACCAGCCTGTACACATGCCTCCAGGACATTGGTCAACGTAGGCGTCGCGTATTCCCGAAAGCCCATGTATACCGGGACATCCAGGCGTCTGGCCACTGCTGCTGCACATTCGCGGCACTCGGCATTGCCCGCCGGATCAGGGTTGTCAGGGCCAATCAGCACCAGCGCATCGATTGCATTCGCCACTGAGTCAGGCGCGGATGTCATTGCCACTCCTTGAGCGTCGGATGCAACAGCCGCGCCAGTTGTTCTACGCCCTCCACCACCCGTGGAGCCGGGCGCGAACAGTAGCTGTTGGCATCAAGCGCATAGACGTGTCCAGTACGGGCAGCCGGAATGTCATACCAACCAGGCGGACGCGGCAACGCCGCCCACTCGCGCCGGGCCATCGCGGCCGAGTAGCCGCAAGGGATGAGCAGAATAATTTCGGGTTGGGCGGCAATAATCTGTTCCCAGGTGACACGGAACGAACGCTGCCCAGGCTGACCCAGCACCTCGCGCCCGCCCGCCAGTGCAATCATCTCTGGTACCCAGTGTCCTGCCGCAAAGGGCGGATCAAGCCACTCTAGCGCAAAAACCCGCGGCCGGGGACAGTTGGCAACCGCAGACCGTACCCGATCTAGCCGTCTTTGTAGCTGCGTGATCAGCTGCACACCACGTTCTGGATAACCCACTGCGTCGGCAATCGTGGCGACATCAGCGCAGATGCCATTCAGATTGGGCGGTGCCAGCGAGACGATGCGCGGCTGTCCGGGCAGGCGCGTGGACAGGGCACAGACGGCGCTATACGATACGGCACACACATCGCACAACTCCTGGGTGATCAGCAGATCGGGTTGCAACTGTGCGAGCGTCTGCTCTTCCAGCAGATACAGACTCTCGCCACGCTGGAGCCGGGCGGTGACAACCGCATCGACCTCGGCAGCCGGCAGGTTGTGCGGAATGGCCGAGCGCGTCAGGCGCGGCAGTTCAGCCACCACGTCAGGCGGATAGTCGCACTCATGCGAGACACCCACCAGCATGTCGGCCAGACCTAGCGCACACACGATTTCGGTAGCCGATGGGAGCAGAGAAGCAATACGCATTGTTCATTCCTCCTGTGATCAAAATAATGGTCGCTGCGTGAGCAACTGGCGTTCGATTATGCGCGCTCGCGTCAGGCGCTCGATCTGCTGATAGTCGGCTATCAACTCTGGCGGCAAATCAGTAGCGTTCAAGCTGAGATGCACCTCAGCCAGAATACCAGCCGCTGCCTGTACAAAACACTGCTCATCGCGCACACTGCTCAGTTGTTCATAGCGCTCGCGCAACTGATAGCAGGCCACCTTCAGCATGGCCTGCCAGTCGGTCTCATTCAGCATGCTCATGGCTTGCCTCCCGTTCAGGCGCATAAAAAACATGCGCCCACACTGGTCGTTCCTGCTGCAGATGCTCAACCACAATCCGTTGCAGCAACGCCTCGTCTACATGGTGATACCAGATGCCATCGGGGTAAACAACCAGCAATGGTCCACCACTGCATACACCCAGGCAGGGGGTGATACCACGTTTGACGCGGCGCGGGTTTTCGTACCGTCCCAATTCACCCAGCAGGTGTGCTAGACGCGCATAGAGCGCACCAGCGCACCCTTCGGGATCACAATACTTCCCAGTGCAGAGCAACACATGGCGCGCATAGGGAGCCATGTCGGGTGGGGGATGGCTGGACATAGGCATTCCTTCCTGATAGTGGTTGGGATGCCAACAGGGGCAACAAAAAACCCAACCACGATGAGCGGTTGGGAATAGCAAGCATTCCAGGCCGGTAACAGCCTGCAATCACAGCCACCGCATCATAGACTGACACGGTATTCTGGCTCCCAATCCGCGAGAAGCCACAAAATTCAACCAAGGTGGGCGACCTGGCTTGGACACACGTCCTTACAGTTGCGCGACAGCGCCGGACTCGCACCGGCTTCGCCTTTCAGCCCGACCATCCGGGGTACGGGCACCTGAGTTGAGGTCTGGTATGGTGTAAGCACCTGGGCCACACGTTTGTCTGGTGCTGATGATACCATAAAATGCGATCAGGAACAAGCGCGCCCACGCCCACCTGCTGCTGCCATACGTCCGCACGCACCGATGGGAATGCAGGTGCTATGCTCGCGCTCGCACATGCATGACAATAGCACTCCATACGATCATAACCAGTGCGTAACTGTCCACATTTGGGTGGAAGCGCGGTCGTCAGCGTTCATTTTGCGCGTGGGAGCGCGGGCGTCCCGCCCGCTATCGCGCACGTGCAGGCACGCTGTCCACGCTCTCAGGCGGGCATGTTCCCTTGAGGGTGAACAGGTATACCAGTGCTACTATTTGACGACTCGCGCTTCCCAGTGCTATACTTGAAATACACGATCATTGTGGCTCGTGAGCCTGACTGGTCTAAAACAGATAAAAGTTAGGTGCTGGTGGCTTCAAGGTAGGAGCCACGCTGTTCACTGTGGATCAAGACATGGCAGAGATGTGCGAGGCTGTATTCAGGTTGAAACATACAGCTTGTTACGGTTATAGCATGAGCGATGACTGCACAGCGCAGAGGCTGTTGCAGGTTTTGTGATTCATAGGTTTTAACACCTGGCATACCAGGCTCTGGACTCATAAGCATAGTATCTTTGGATAAAGCACAACGTGAACAAGTGTTTACACGCACTATGATCTGTGATAGGATTTGCAGTAGATACACGTGTTGAGGAGGTTGAACCATCGAAACAACGACCCTTGCCCACCGGGTGGTGGCACTGGCTGAGGATAAACAGGCACACGAGATCGTTTTGCTCGATATTCATCAGTTCAGTACCATCGCGGATTATTTTGTGATCTGTTCTGGAGATAACGAACGTCAACTGCGTTCCATCATCGAATATATCGATGAAGTGGTGCAGCGCGAATTCCAGCTCAACCCACGTCTAGAGGGTGATGTTAGCTCCGGTTGGATTGTGCTAGACTATGGGAGTCTTGTTATTCATATTTTTAGCCGCGAACAACGAGACTATTATCGACTTGAGCAACTCTGGAGTAAGGCTCCACCGGTTGTAGTTGTACAGTAAAGGCAATTGCTATGAATACAGATGCTCGTCCATTGCACTACGCCACGTTTGGCATTGGTGTTGTCCTTGGTAGTGCGTTGGGTCTGGTGCTGGGATTAGTGCTTATGCTCTGGTTAGGCACGGATACCATGCGTGCGATGCAGCGGCGGGTTCATCGCTGGCTGTATCATAATGAGCGGCCCAACCTCAAGCTATTTATGCAATAATCCAGGTTGTCTATCTCAGCATAGTGTATATGTGCAGTAGCTTGATAGAAGCTGCACGTCTCATCCTGAACAAAAAAATGATAACGCACCACAGCGGAAGCATTCAAGCGGATAGCACGTCAGGGCAGAGTAGCATCTTTCGTGTTTGCCTGATCGTGTTGTCGCCGACAGCAATACCACCGACATCGGGCGAAGCGCTACCACCTGATGCGGTTGATCCCCTGACAGCATCCGCTAGCTTGACCCGACAGCGTCAGTTCAGACCATCGAGCAGACGTTCGATGGCGGCCAGATCAAACGGTTTTCGCAAATAACCGTCGGCTACGATCCCATTGGGATCGAGTTTGGCACCGTGTGAGAAGGCAGCACTCATCAAAATGATTTGTGTGTGTGCGGTTTCAGGAGAGGAGCGTAATTCGCGCAGGAGCGCATAGCCATCCAGGATCGGCATCATTACATCAGAAATAACCAGATCGGGCTGATTCGCCCGTGCCAGTGTCAACCCTTCCATACCATTTTGGGCCTGCAGAACGGTATGGCCTTCTTCTGAAAGAATATCGACCAGCAACTCAACAATAGGTGCTTCATCATCGACAATTAAAATCGTCGCCATTTCAGGTGCCTTTATTTGTCTTGTGTGTTATCATATCATACCATTGCATATATTTCAATAGTCATTCTAAGAGTACCTGTTCCTATCTGGCGGACGCTCGGTCGTCAGCGTTCATTTTGCGCCTGGGAGCGCGGGCGTCCCGCCTGCCTGCACACACCTGCGGGCAAGCTGCCCGCGCTCCCTGGCGGGTATGTTCTCTTGAGTGTGAACAGTTGCTTCTAAGAGCCTGTCTGGAAAGGGAGCATGTGCGAGACTGCGCCCCGCACATTTTTTCCCGCCGTTTTATGATGGGCAGAAAAAAAGGGTTCCGGGAGGCCACCCCTCCATTTCAGACAGGTTTTCATGCTACCGTTGCCGATCGCTCGATCCGACCTGATCCGGCGGCTGAAGCCGCAGGGGAGGGAAGGCGAAGCGCACCTGCGTGGGCTGGCAAGGCGACAATGAAGTCCCATTGGCGATCGCTCGATCCGACCTGATCCGGCGGCTGAAGCCGCAGGGGAGGGAAGGCGAAGCGCGCCTGCGCGGGCTGGCAAGGCCATGCTGGTGGCCTTCGCACCCATGGCCGGGAACGTGTACGCCCCCGGTGAGAGGACACGAGGCATCATGCAATGAAGCACCATACAACGGTAGTACTCAGATACACGAGGTATACGGTCGTACCTCACTTACCACATCATAGTGACAGATCAGCACCCCATCAGCAATTGTTTGTAGCCTGCAGGTATCGGGAAGCCCTCGCTTTGGAAAAGGTATGTTCTGACATACCGTGCAATAAGTATGCCAGTATATGCGCGACGGTGCTTCCCGCACGCGATCAGGCCAGGATACGGCGAAAAACGCGCAGAATGCCCTGATCCCAGGCGACGCGATGGGTGATGCCGCTGCTGCCTTCCACCTCATGTACATGCTCAAGATACCACTGATAGGAGCGGATCAATGCCTCGGCGTTGCTATAGCGCGGCTGCCAACCCAGGGCACGCTCGATCTTCAGCGTGGAAACAAAGGAGTCTTTGTCGGCAGTGGCATATACCCAGGGATACAGCGGCGAGAGGCGCAACTCGTTGAACAGCCATAGCGCCGATTTGACCGGGCCAGCCGGGGTGGGCAACACACGGGCACCATTGCCCGCATAATCGCACAACGCCTGTACATCTTGCTTGACCGTGCCAAAGCGTTGCGCCCCCACGTTAAAGGTATCATTGGCCGCATTGGAGGGATTGGTTAATGCCAGCAGCACTGCATCGGTCAAATCTTCAACTTCGAGCAACTGGTAGCGATTGTTACCCGAACCGATAACGGGAATGCGGTTGCCATTGTGTACCCAGTCAAACAGGATCTGGAAGACACCCAGGCGGGCAGTCCCAATGAAGGTCTTGGGGCGAATGATGGTGATATACTGTCCCATCGAGCGATAGCGTTCGCAGATCTCTTCGGCCTTAATCTTGCTGTGACCATAGGGGCCAACACCAACACGCGGATCGTGTTCCTCGATCGGGTGCTTCTCTGGTACGCCATAGACAGCCGTGGAAGAAATGTAGACCACGCGGGCAATGCGCCGCTGCCGCGCTGCTTCCATAACCATCCGTGTACCCTCAACATTGACCGAGATGATTTCCTGCGGCTTCCAGAGCGGGAGTGCGGCTGCGGCATGCACGACGGCATCAACGCCATCGAATAACTGATAGAGCAACCGCACATCACGCACATCGCCCGTATGAAACGTTACTCCTGAAGGATACTCTTCTCGGAAGAAGGGGGCAATATCCAGCAGGGCTACCTGGTGGCCCTGTGCGGCGAGTTTGTGCGCTTGATGTAGCCCGAAAAAGCCAGCGCCACCTGTAATCAGAATTCGCATACATTCTCCATAATATGATACGTCATAGACATTGGTTCGATTTCATACAGCAGCGCAATCTGGCTCAGTGCGCAGCGATTCTATGTCAAACCTGGTGATTGTACGCTTGCGCTCGTTTTGTGTCAAATCACCGGGTATACCTGCCTGTTCCCATCTGGGGGTAAGCGCTGTCGTCAGCGTTCATTTTACCCCTGGGAGCGCGGGCGTCCCGCCCGCCATCGCGCACGTGCGGGCAAGCTGCCCACACTTCCAGGCGTACACGTTACCCCGATTGTGAAGACTTACGGGCATACTGTTCACGTGATAGGATTTATGCGGTGGAATCGCCCGGCTCGTGAATCGGCGGGCTACTCTGTGACGAAGCCCGCCTGCGCAGGCTGATCCCGGCCGGCCTATGCCAGGGATAACCGGCAGGCCGGGCTAAAGCCGAGGGTTTGCGCGATCCGGGCTCACGCCGGGACTCCATCCCGGCCAGTCTATCCAACGCTCGAACGCTCGAACGCTTCAACCGCAAGGGCAACCGGGAGTCCCGGCTTGATCTGGGACGTTGCGCGATCCCGGCCGGCTTATCCCAAGAGTAACCTGGAACTTAGACCTCTGGCAAACTTGGCAGACTGAGCAGGGGCCGCTGTCCAAAATCGGGAAGTACCGGCGGCGTGGCCTGCAAGAGGTGCTGGATCTCGGTAATCGCCCGCTCCAGTTGCGGATCACGGCCCGCCACATAGTCTTGTGGACGAATATCGACCTCGATGGTCGGTTCGGTGCCATAGTTCTCGACGCCCCAACCAACATCATGAAACCAGATCGAAAACTCTGGCTGCGTTGTCACCCCGCCATCGACCAGCGTATCGCGGACGTGGATCCCGATAACGCCACCCCAGGTGCGTTTACCAATCAGTGGCCCCATTTTTAATAGTTTAAACGCATGACTAAACATATCGCCATCTGAGCCAGCCTGCTCATTCGTAATTGCCACCATCGGCCCCAGCACAGACTCTTTGGGATAGGGGATTGGCTCGCCCCAGCGCTGCACATCATAGCCCAGACGCCGGCGGCCAAGTTTTTCCAGAATGAGTTGCGAGACGTTGCCACCACCATTAAAGCGCACATCAATAATCAAGCCCTCACGCGCCACTTCTGCCAGATAGCTGCGGTGAAACTCAGCATAACCATGCGCCCCCATATCGGGAATATGCACATAGCCCACCCGCCCATCGGTCGCCGTGTGGACACGTTGCCGATTGGTTTCCACCCACTCGCGGTAGCGTAAGGCCCGCTCATTACGTAAAGTCTTTACTGCCACCATGCGCGGTGGCGCGTCGTTCTCACTGGCAAATGACAACCAGACCTCGTTATCGTCCTGGTTGACCAGCAGTTCCTGTGGCGAGAGGTCTGGCCCTAGACGCCGCCCGTTAATTGCCAGCAGGCGATCACCCGGCTTGATATTGATGCCCGGACGGGCCAGCGGTGAACTGGCATGCTCATCCCACACATCGCCACGGGCAATATGCACCACGCGATAGCTATTCGTGTCAGGATCATAGCGAAAATCGGCACCGAGAAAGCCCTGGTCATAGTGCGGTTCCGGGGGATAATCGCCGCCCATTTCATAGGCATGCGAGGTTCCTAACTCGCCCTGCATCTCCCACATGAGATCCGAGAACTCCGAGCGAGTGGCAATACGCTGCAACAGCGGCAGGTAGCGCTGATACACCATCTGCCAGTCTACCCCAGACATATCGGCTGTCCAGAAATTATCGCGCTGCAAGCGCCAGGCCTCCCGATACATTTGCTCCCATTCGGCCTGGGGCAAGACCGAAACCTTGATCCGATTCAGATCGATCCAGCCACTCTTGCGTCCAGGCGCACCATTGCTTTTGGGTTTTTCACCAGCTTTCAACACCCGCAAGCGATTCCCGGCCCAGTAGATCAACATCTTAGAATTCATCGAAAGCGTAAAATTATCCACACCCTCGATCAATGTTTCGTGATTTTGCTCCTCGAAGTCATAGATGTCCAGACGGCCCCGCGCTGGCGATACACCGGGGGTACGCGGCTGCCTCAATGCGCCCTCGACCGGGTAGACGGTAAAGAGGGCCTTGCCCTTGATACCACGAATCTGCCCATAGCGCCCGGTTGGTACCGGGAAAGCGATAATGCGCTCGGTAATGCCATCAAGATCGATCTGTAGTACGGGTGGCTCTGGTTTTGCCTCCGCCTGCGGCGCTGCCTCTTGCTGTTCATTGGTATCAGTGTCCGGGCCTGGCTCCTTTTCTGCATCGGACGCATCATCGGACTCTGACTGACCTTCATCGGCATCGGGCCGTTTTTTTTTGGCGTTGGATACAGGTGGAACGGGAATGAACGGTGAGTGAAGATCGGCGCGTAGAGTGAGCAGATAGGGCCGCATGCCGGCTGGAAAGCCGAGATCAAAGTGCAGACTGTCACGTACTGGATCAAAATCACGGTACGACAAGAAATAGAGGTACTTGCCTTCCGGGTCAAACGCAGGCCAGCCATCACGTAGTACGGGCCGGGTGGCCGCAAATGTTTCGCCACTCTCGATCTGGCACAGCTTGATCATCGATGTCTGTTGTGTATCGAAGAAGCCATAGGCCAGCCAGCGACCATCTGGCGACCAGGCCATACCGCGGATATGATCATGGCGACTACGATCCAGAACACGCAAGGTGCGCGTTTCGAGGTCGACCAGGAGTAACTCATTGCGATGATTGTTCAGCGCAACTTGCGGTTTCAGCGGCGAGGGCAAGAGATGAATCGGGCGGCCGATGTCCAGACCTTCGAGCCGTTCCGCATCGGCGCTGGTATCGGCGTGATGCACTTCGAGGACTTCTTCGCCATTGGCATCACTCACCATCACCAAGCGCTTGCCATCACAGAGCCAGGCTATCAAGCGATAACGGGTGCTATTGGTATCGCCATACTGCATGGCGGCACCTTCCCAGTTTGCCATTGCAAAAGGTTTCCCGCGTATGATCGTGGCAATAAAGTGCCCTTCTGGATGAAGGGCGTAATGTTGCATATAGCGCGTGGGATCAACAAACTTGCGGTTGCGCTGGTCACGGGGGCTATAGAACTGGATATCGATCATGCGCGTGCTATTGCTGGCAACATCATAGAGGAACAGATCGGCCCCGGCATGGTACACAATCCGCGCTCCATCCGTGGCCGGGTGGCGGACATAGTACTCGCGGTGGTGCGTATGCCGTCGCACATCTGTCCCGGTCATCGAGCAGGAATACAGGTTGCCAATGCCTTCGTGATCAGAGACAAAATAGATCCGCTCACCAATCCAGAGCGGGCGCGCCAGGTTGCCCGGCAGGTCGATCAAGCGTTGCCATTCACCACTCCCATCACGGTCAATCCAGATATCGCCGGTCAAACCACCGCGATAGCGCTTCCAACGCGCAATATCGGTCATGTGCCGGGCGATCACCGCTCCTCTGTCAGGGCCATAATCTATACTCATTGCCGCACCGGTTGGCAATAGCTGCGGCTCACCACCGTCTGGACTAATCGCATAGAGGTAGTACTGGCGCGTAAACGGTTGTCCAGCATTACTGGCAAAAAGAATGGACTGCCCATCGGGACTCCAACCAACTACCCAGGAGTTAGCACCGAGATAGGTCAGCCGCTTGACATGCCCGCCGGTAGCGGGCATCACATAAATTTCAGGCGGGCCTTCATCGCGTCCGGTAAAAGCCAGTGTCGCGCCATCGGGTGCCAGAGCGGGAATCGATGCCTGCCCTGGATTGGCGGTCAGGCGGCGGGCAATGCCACCATCAGCGGGCACGGCCCAGAGATCATCTTCGCAGACAAAGACCACCGTGTCATGGTGGATCGTGGGAAAACGATAGTAACCTGCTTCTGTCATGACCTATCCTCATTCAAAACGTGCAACCAGGTACGGCGCACCAGGCGTGTCTTACATACTGATAACCGAAATAGATGTTGCCTTCATCCTAACATAATGAACGTTTAATCGTAAAGGCTCTCCTGTACAGTATAAGATCGGTTTCAGCAGACGATCATACCACCGTTTGCTAGCATCTGCTATACTTGACAGGAGATACGCGGTAGTATGATTCGGTTGCCTTTTTGCCGTCGGTAGCCCGGAAGAAATGCTTGTCTCGCCCGCATTTCGTCGTAGACGAAATGCGGGCGAGAAAGAGACAACGTACCGCTCTGCTGAAGGCGAAACAGACGTTGTGTTTGAGTACCCGCGTCACTCCTGTTCTTGAGAAGAGCTATGCACATGATCTGGAAGTGAGAGACCCATGCATGAATCGAAGCCCTCCCGACCTGAACCTGGTCGTCCCTACACGGGCGAGACCATACCAATACAGCGCTCGCAACCCGGTGCGATCCCTCCCCGCACACCGGTTGCTCGTCCTCCTGCACCGGAGACACCGGCTCACCAGCAACCCGGTGCTGTCGCTCCGCACACACTGATTTCCCCGCCTGCCCCACCTGTGCCGTATCGCTCTGGGCAGCCTCGCGCTCCCTACCGCCCACGTCGGCGCATCTGGCCGTGGGTGCGCAAGGCACTGCTTATAGCGCTGGTCGCATTGCTGATGGGCATGGGTCTATTCTACTGGCAAGTCCGCGCTGTCGCCCAGGCAATTGTCGTGGCCGAAACGCGCCCTAATCCGCCCGTGGCTTCACCGTTGCTGGGCGGCATGAACGTGCTGCTCATAGGCGTCGATGAGCGGCCTGATTATCCTGGCGAGGGTGTACGCAGTGATACCCTGATTCTGGCACATATTGACGCGATCGGGCGGCATATCAGTTTACTCTCGATTCCCCGCGATACACAGGTTGAAATTCCGGGGGTAGGCATCACTAAGATCAACATTGCCTACGGTCAGGGCTATGCCCGCGCTGCCGCCGCCCAGAGTCCAGGACTGACGCCACAGCAGGGCGGCATGGCGTTGACGGCTCAGGTGGTCGAGGATTTTCTGCGGCTCCCCGAACGCGGTCTGCGCGTGCAATATACCGCGCAGATCAACTTTGACGGTTTTGAAGGCGTGATCGATGCCCTGGGTGGCATCACGATTGATGTGCCACGGTTGATCATTGATGATGAGTATCCTACGCCCGATTTTGGCATTATGCGCATTGAGTTTCAACCAGGGGTTCAGCGGATGGATGGAGCTACCGCGCTGATGTATGCACGCACGCGCCATGCCGATAGCGATTTTGGCCGCTCAGAACGTCAGCAACAGGTGTTGCACGCGATTGTGGCCGAACTGCGGGCCAAAAACATGGTGCAGCGCATGGCGTTGATGCCCGCATTGCGGCGCGTTGTGGAAGGGCAGGACGGCAATGTCGCACCCATGCTGACTACGCTGCCGATTGCCCGGCCCGATGTGTTGCTCGGTTTTATGCTGTTGTCCACCAGCCTCGATCCCGATCAAATCAATCAAGTACATATTAGCCCGGAAAACGTAGCCGTAACCGAAATTGGCACAAACCTGATCTGGGATGCGGACGGCGTGCGGCAGCAGGTTGACCAGTGGCTCACACGACCGAGTGAGCGGACAGAACAGGCGACATTGCAGGTATTTAATGGCACAGAAGTCAATGGTCTGGCGGGACAGGTGTCAATCGAGCTGGAGCAGGCCCAATTCCGCATTCTGGTACCGGAGAATGCGCCACCAGGCGATTATCCACGCACGATCGTGTACGATGTAAACCACAAGCCGCGCACCAGCCAGCGAGTGGCCCGCCTGCTCCGCGCCGAGATCCGGCGTGGCCCACCACCGGATGGTATTGCCAGCCTGGCCGATATTGTGATTGTGCTGGGGAGAGATAGGTCGGGGCAGTGAGGCGTGCGGCGCGAGGCGTGCGGCGCGAGGCGTGGCTACCCCGCATTGTCTAGTTCTAGCTCATCGCGAGTAAGTACATCCATAGACACCTGAAACAAGTCCGCTACCTTCAAGACGAAACCAACACGTGGCTCGCGTTTCCCTGTTTCAATCTCACTGATGTGGCTGTACGCCGTATACCCCAGGGCATCGGCTAACTCGACAATTGTCATCCCATGCTGTTTGCGCAAAGTGCGCAGTTTCTCCCCGAATCGCTGCATAGCCAATACCTATTGAGGTTGACATTTCGCCTACGGCGTGGTATCTTTTTCACGAAGTAGGGAAATTCCTCCTACATTACAGGAGTTACGCGATGGTGCGGTACTTTGTCTATTTTTCACCCCACATTTTCGCCGTAGGCGAAAATGTGGGGTGAAAAAAGAGTCTCTTCCACGCTGCCGCAGGCGAAAAAGACGTCTGGTTCACGCGACCGCGTACGTCCTGTACATTATACTTGTCAACTTTTGTCGCCCCTCGGCTGGGTCAGCAGCGCGAGGGGCATGGCACCGGCGAGCACGCGCCGCTGCAGCGTCAATTGTAGCATGCAATTGACGCTTGCTTCTGCCTGTTCGCCTCACCACGGGTCACGTGCCCGTAAGGAGGCTGCGGAGGTAAAACCGATGAACCCGTTTCGGCTATTGCAGCGACCAGTGGATTATGTGTAACAGCGTCGGTGACTGGAATTCCGGTAGCGGCGGCCAGTGGCGTGAAGGTGGCCCGTGCTACGCCTCGACACCGAGTCTTGCGATTCTAACCGACCACCCCCAACCCCGCCAGCGTCGCCCGATTGCGTGGCCCCTGATCCTGGTCAACATTGATGATCACCCAGCGTTGCACATGGCGCAGGGGTAGCACCAGGTAATCGCCGGTATAGCGGCTAAAGGGATGGCTCTGGATCTCGCGGAAGGCCGGATGTGCCACCCCCCCGGCCAGCGCCGTCTCAATGATCGGCCAGGGCTGTGTCATGCCTTCAAAGCTGCGCAGATGCCACCCGGTTGCGCCAATTGCCACTTCTATCCGCCCCTGATGACGCTGCTCGTCGCGCATGATGATCAGCACATAGACCGGATCAAGGCGCTCCCACAACAGAAACGCCAGTTGCTCCAATGCAGCAAGATCGGGCGCAGTCATTGCTAGCAGATCGGCTACCTGTGCTTCCCAGGTATGTTCGGGGAAATCTTCCAGGTCTTCGGTTGTGTCCCGCTGCCGTAACAGCGCCCGCCCGCCGTAGAACAATGTAACCGGCCACAACACCAGCAGTGCATAGTTGCTGATCATTGCCAACTCGGGTAATGGCAACAGCAATGCCAGTAGCTGCAACACGGGCACGAGACTCAACGCTAACAGCAGCAGCCAGAAGGGATCCGTCCGGTGAATCATGCTATAAACGAGCAATACCAGCAGCGACGCGCCATGCAGCGCCAGACCGATCAACGGCAACTGCAGCAGGATCAGTGCCTGGGCCAGCGTCAGCAGCGCCAGGTATATAAGCGGGGTCAAGCCAACCCGAACATATGGGTATGACACATGTGAGGGCATACGCACAACTCCGACGGCTGCCATAGTTATTTCAACTCCGTTACGGCTTCGTTTTGTGCTTAATAACACACGAACTACAACTTATACCGTTTCGCCGTGAACATTCCGCATGATCGTGCCATGCGTCCTCCCACGCGCCAGCGTCGCGGCGGGGGTGCGGGGGCCGCAGACCCCCGCCCATGTGTGGATGTCGGCGGAGGGGCGTTGCATACAACGCCTCTACGCCCCGCGACCGCTCTTTCTAGGGGAAGTCTCGTTGTCGTATGAGCAAGCGTAAGACTGCCCAAAGGTGCGGAAGGGCTACGTCAAATTGGTATTAAACCATAATTAGATATTTTTTCGTATGCGAGCATAACGCTTATCTTCTATGATAACACAAGCATACCCGGCTATAGATTACGGCTCAATGACAGGAATTGCGGCAGGGTACCAGGCGTCATATATTATTGATATGTTCGGCATCAAAACACAACAATGCCCAACATATGAACGCCAGACGTATCACCACATCACTGCCCCTCAACCTCCATCAGCAGTTGCCACAACAGTTGCTGATCGGACGCGAGAACAGGTTGCTTGCCATCGCCGTCCAGATGATATGCATCGAGCAACGGCGTTTGTCCACTGTCCTCGTCATAGCGTGCAAAAATCCGCCGATAGGCCTCACTCTGCACCATCAGTTCGGCGTGCGTTCCCTGAGCCACCAGTTCACCGCGCCGCAATACCAGAATGTGATCGGCCCAGCGGATCTGCGAGATACGGTGGGTAATCAGCAGCGTTGTGCGCCCCTGCAAGATGCGGCGCATAGCACGCTGGATCTGATCCTCGGTGGCACTATCGATCGCGCTGGTCGAGTCGTCCAGGATGAGAATGCGCGGGTTGGTGAGAAACGCACGGGCGATAGCGATGCGCTGGCGTTGCCCCCCCGAAAGCGTCACTCCCCGCTCGCCAACCATAGTGTCATAGCCATCGGGAAAGCGCATAATAAAGTCATGTGCCTGGGCCTCACGTGCCGCCTGTTCGATCTGTTCCCGTGAGGCATTCCCGGCCGCACCAAAGGCAATATTTTCGGCAATCGTGCGAGAAAACAGAAAAATATCTTGTTCGATAGTTGAGATCTGCGAACGCAGCGACTGCATGCTCCAATCACGCACATCCACACCATCGATCATAATACGCCCGGCATGGACATCATAGGTACGATTGACCAGGCGGGTCAGCGTACTCTTGCCAGCCCCGGTCTGACCCACAATCGCTATCGTGGCACCTGGTTGAGCAGAGAAACAGATGTCTTTCAAGATAGGATTGGCACCATAGCCAAACGTCACATGCTCAAACACTAGCTCGCCAGTCATCGGCTGCACCACACCACCCGCATTCTCATCCAGTTCCGTCTCGGCCTTGATCAGACCCAGAATACGTTCCGCGCCCGCCAGACCAAGTTGCACCAGCGAGAACGAAAACAGCGAAATGAAGGTGGGGAAGCGCAGAATACCAAACAGCCCCATAAAAGCTACCACCTCACCAATGCTCAAGCCGCCGTTCAAGAACAGCAGCAGCGCATGCCCAAAGGCCAGGCCAAAGGTGATGCCATAGAGCAACAATGGCAGATAGCGCGCCTTCACGCGACCTTCACGCACAAACAGATCGCGGTACTGCCGGGCATACGCGCTAAAGCGACGGCGCTCCTTCACCTCCTGGGCATAGGCTTTCACAATTTCGATCCCTGAAATAGCCTCGGCCAGGCCACTGTTCATCACCCCAAACTGCATGCGTAGGGCACCAGTTATCGGGGTCAGTTCCCGATTGTACTGGCGTAGTGCAATGACGAAGATAACGAGAAACGCCATTGGTACCAGCAGCAACTCAAAGCGCAGCAACCCGATGCCAATCAGCGGAATAATCGTTGTGATGGTTGACTCGGTAATCAAGCTTGCGCCAGGATTGATCATCAAGTTCAATTGCTGCACATCATTGGTGGCACGCGCCATCACGTCGCCTACTTCCTGGCGATTATGAAATGTCTGGCTTTTACCCAGCAGGCTGATATACAACTCCTCGCGGGCATCGCGCTCCAGGCGTTGTGCTAGCACCTCAACGATGAAGGCACTGCCCAGACTGATAAACCCCTGCCCAACCCGCGTTACCAGCACCAGCAACGTAAGCGTCAGCAACCGCGCTTGATCGGCGCTCGTCAGCATCACATCGAATGCCTGACCGACCAGTACCGGCGACAGGCTAAACAGGATCGCGGTACAGATGTAGCCCGCTACTGCGGTCAGCGGCAGCAGCGGATAGCGCAAGATATGTGCCCTGATCCAGTGTAGTGCTGAGCGACGATCATACACATACTCATCTGCAATCGTAAATTCACGAGGGTTCACAGGCATTCTCCCAGAAGGATGGCATCACACCAGGGTACAGGTTCATCATACCAGACAATCCGCCCAGATGTGTCATACTTAAGGCGGATGCGCTCCTTATCACTATGGACAAAGAGGCGGTACAGGCCTGTGGCGAGACACCGCCGCAAATCCAGACGTTTTGTGTATGTCCACCGCGTGTGTCCGGTCATTGACCGGAGCAAGCTGGCCTATTCGTTATAACTCCTGTTATTGATACGAGTTACGCGGTGGTATGGTCAGTTCGCCTTTTCGCCTTCGGCAGATACGATAATGCAACGCGGCAGCAATGCAACCATCGCCCCCCAGTACGAAGCAACGATCGTAGGGGCACCGCTTGTGGGTGCCCGCCGCGCTCCCCAGTGCAACCCAACGAAGGCAATGCGGGCATGGCGAGCAATGCGTGTCGTTGCCTGGCAATGCCCCGCGAGCGGTACTTTTTTTGTTTTTCACGCTGCCGCAGGCACAACAGCTTGTCCCGTTCGACTGCGCTCAGGGCAAGCTCTGAGCGAAGGTGAAGGGACGTTGTGTTTGAGCAACTGCGCCCCTCCTGGTATTGATAGGCGGTACGCGGTCGCGTGTGCCCGGACGCTGATGCGTGGGTAACGGCGGGGCCTAGGCGGCCTGTGCGTCGGCGTGTCAGCCCGCGCAGGCCGGCTTTGCTCCCATGTTGCCCGCCCGTTCACGGGCCAGGCGATCCTACCGCGCCCCTCGTGGTATTGATAGGCGGTACGCGGTCGCGTGTGCCCGGACGCTGATCTGTCGGGTAACGGCGGGGCATAGGCGGCCTGTGCGTCGGCGTGTCAGCCCGTGCCGACGGGCTTCGTTACGGAATAGCCCGCCCGTTCACGGGCCAGGCGATCCCACCGCGCATCTCGTGGTATTGATAGCAGTTTGAAATACAGCAACAAACTGTGCTATGATTAGGACAGTCTGTCGAGAAAGGAGAAGTGCATGAACGATCCTGGTGAACAACCACTCCAGGAAGAGCATCCTGACATGTTGGGGAAAGTAGAGGCGCCTGTTGCAGATCGTGGTGTTGATCGTAATACTGATCGCTTCAAACCAACGATTAACGCCGACTGGAGCAAGCGTGAACCGATTAATCCTGACTGGCGTAGTGCCCGCAACCGTGCTTCGCGCGGCGCGACACGCCGCATGCGGCGTGCCCCGCCTATTGTCCCAACATCGGCCCAGGAGATACCGATCTGGTTGCAGCAAGGTGGCTGGCGATTTGTGGCTGGTGCTGCCGTCGTGTTTATTCTGTTGCTGACCGTGTTGCTCTGGAATAACCCTGGCGCTCGTAGCAATGAATCTCAAACCGGCACTGTTTTTCCTGGGGATACCACTATCAATATGGACAGTGATGGAACGTTGCCGCTTGACGAACCAGCGCCAGTGATCGAACCACCGCCGCCGCCACCGGCACCCATGTTTATTATTGTGAATACGGGTGGGCAGGGCTTATCTTTACGCTCTGCAGCCAATATCAACAGTGAACTACTGGCAACCTTACCAGAGGGTACCCGCGTTGAACAAATCGGCGACGATGTAAGTGATATGGGCTATACCTGGCGGCAGGTGCGCACCGACGAAGGTCAGGAGGGATGGGTGGCCGTGGACTGGTTGCAACCGGCACCATGATCAACTCATCATGATTCACGGTTCGCCTGGGAGCGCAGGCATTGGAGCGCGGGCTGGGGACTCACGCACGTCGGCAGCTTGCCTGCGATAGATGGCGTCCCACCCGCGTTTCTATGGGTACATAACCACCCCATGTCTGAACAGGTACTATATCAGGCAACCGTCGAAACCGCACAATCTGTTTCAGACGCCGGCGTATCGGCCTGTTTATCACGCTTCGCGGCATGATTACGTTCGACAGGCGGGCAGAGCGCATGGGACAGCACCTCATCCATATGGCGCACATACAGGAGCCTGAGTTTACGCTTGATATGTGGCGGGACATCGGTAATGTCCCGCTCATTTTTCTGGGGCAGAATGATCGTGTGGATACCGGCACGGTAGGCACCCAGCACTTTCTCCTTGACACCCCCGATCGGCAGTACGCGCCCGCGCAACGTAATTTCGCCGCTCATCGCAATATCGCGCCGCACCGGACGCCCGGTGAACACCGAGATCAAAGCCGTCACCAGCGTCACTCCGGCTGATGGCCCATCCTTTGGCACGGCACCCTCCGGGATGTGGATGTGAATATCGACCTTTTCAAAGCGTTTTACCTCTATCCCCAGTTTTTTGGCATTGGCTCGGGCATAAGACAGGGCCGCCTGGGCCGACTCCTGCATCACATCACCCAGTTGCCCGGTGAGGGTCAAATTGCCCTTGCCCTCCATCAATGTCACCTCCACAGGCATAATATCGCCGCCATTGCTGGTCCAGGCCATACCAGTTGCCACCCCTACTTCGTTCTGTTCTTCGGCCAGGCCATAGGTGTAGCGCGGTACCCCAAGATATTTCACCAGCAGGGCCGGGGTGACCACCCGTGCATAGGAGCGTTGCTCGACAATACGGCGCGCCGTTTTACGACAGACGGAACCAATTTCACGCTCCAGATTGCGCACGCCAGCTTCGTAGGTGTAGGTACGTATCAACTGGCGTAGCGCAGCCTCACTGAACCGCAGACTGTCAGTTGGCAGGCCATTGGCTTCCCATTGCTTGGGAATCAAAAACTGGCGAGCAATTTGCAGCTTTTCCTCCTCAATATAGCCGGGTAACTCGACGACTTCCATACGATCCAGCAACGCATCGGGAATCGGGTCAAGCAGGTTGGCGGTGGTAATAAACAACACCTTGCTCAGGTCATAGGGCACATCGAGATAATGATCGCTAAAGGTATTATTCTGTTCAGGGTCAAGCACCTCCAGTAGCGCCGCCGCCGGATCACCGCGAAAATCACGACCCAGTTTATCAACTTCATCAAGCATAAAGACGGGATTGACGGTGTGTGCCTCTTTCATCTTCTGAATGATACGACCAGGCAGGGCACCGATATACGTACGGCGGTGACCACGGATCTCGGCCTCGTCATGAACACCGCCCAGCGACAGGCGCACAAACTTACGGCCTAGAGCTTCGGCCACGCTGCGACCTAGACTGGTTTTGCCCACACCGGGTGGCCCAACGAAACACAGGATGGGCGACTTATGATTGTCTCCGGCCAACTGGCGCACAGCGATAAATTCCAGAATACGCTCTTTGACCCGTGGCAGGCCATAATGATTCTGCTCCAGAATATGCGCCGCCGCCCGCAGATCCTGACGATCCTCGGTGGCCTCGACCCAGGGTACATCGAGCAGCCAGTCGATATAGGTACGCACCACTGCATATTCTGGAGTTGCCGGTGACATCATCTCCATGCGCTCCAGTTCATCTATCGCCCTGTTGCGAGCCGTATCAGTCATTCCACTCTGCGCCAATCGCTCCCGTAGTTCCAGCAGATCGCGCTGCACGGGATCATCCTGTCCCAATTCACGCTGAATCGCCTTCAGTTGCTCGCGGAGGAAAAACTCGCGTTGCGAACGATCAACCTCTTTTTGTACCTGGTTCTGGATGCGGCTTTCCAGTTCGAGGACATCCAGTTCCTGAGACAGCATAATGCTCAAGCGGCGCAGGCGTTCTTCGGGGTCAAGCGTTTCCAGTATCTCCTGGCGATGGGCCACATCGAGCGGCAAGGTTGAGGCGATCAAGTCTGCCAGCCAGCCCGGTTCATCCGCATTCATCGCCATAATGTAAGAATCATCGGGGAGCATCCGACTCAGCTTGACTACCTTCTCAAACAGTGAGAGAACCGCACGCATCATGGCCTCAACCGCCAGTGTACGCTCCTCATCGACATAGAGTGGCACGGCCCGCACGCGCAGAAAAGGTTCTTCGAGCGTCTGCTCTTGCACACGCATCCGGCGCTGGCCCTGGACAACAATGCTGGTGGTACCATCGGGCATTTTGAGTACGCGCTGCACCGACGCCTCAACGCCAACGGTATACAGATCACCAAGACTAACCTCTTCGGTATCCGGTTCACGCTGGGCCAGCGCCAGCACAATGCGATCTCCGGCCATGGCTTCTTCAATTGCCGCTACGGAACGTTCACGCCCTACAAAGAGCGGTGCTAGCATGCGTGGAAAAAGAACGGTGTTGATCAGCGGCAAAACCGGCATATCGCGCTCGGCCTGCTGCTGGTTCAACGATGTTCCATCGTGTGGGTTCAAACTGAAGAAGATCGAGGTATTGTTCGGCATAGAATTATCCTACACAACTGTGGTCTGTTCCGACTATCTTGGATCTATTCACGGCAATTATAGCACAGTAGGAGCATAATGCGCCGGGCCTACCCTTTTATCTTGCCGTTGCGTGCTAATCGTAGTACAATAGAAGGTGACCTTACTCATTTCCGCTTTGATCCTGCGATGGCGCAGGATGCGGTAAGGACGCAGGGGAGCGAACGATGACCCAACCAATCGTTTGCCAGATAGAACTGATTACCGCCGTGTGCTACTAGACAGGGCCTCTGGGCGCTTTATGCGTTCCGAGGCCTTGCCGATTCTATGGCCTTGCTTTGCTCGGTATCGTTGGGAAAATGGCCGAGTGATTGAAGGCTCCGATGGAGGAAACTGATGGACCTTATCATCAAAAATCGCAACAACAGCAAGGTAACCGATCGTCAATGGACACACATCGAGGAGAAGATCGGCAAGCTTGAACGCTACATGGATTTGATTACCTCGGCGACGGTTGAGATTTCACACGAAATGCAACGCGGCGCGGGCGAGGTATATCGCGTACAGGTGACGCTGATTGGCGAACATGGGGTTATTTTACGCGCTGAGGAGAGCGCCTCTGACCTGTTCGCTGCTATTGATGTGGTACAGAACAACCTCCAACGACAGATTAAGCGCTATAAGGAGAAGCACTGGCGTCGTGGCAAACTCCGCCGTCAGGGCGGCAAGTTTGTTCAACCCGATCTCGATCTGGTCAGGATGCCTGAATACGAGTCTGATGAATGGACAGAGCCGCCGCAACTGGTACGTATAAAAGAGTTTGCATTGAAGCCCATGTTTAGCGATGAGGCAGTGGAGCAGATGGAGTTGCTGGGTCACAACTTCTTTATGTTTCGTGACGCCGACACCGCACGCGTGAGCGTGGTCTACCGCCGCAACGATGGTAATTATGGCTTGATTGTGCCTGAAGAGGACTGATCGACACAGATCTGAATTCATGATTTATTTCAGGCCGAGGCGCGGAGTGATCATCTCCGCGTCTCGGCCTTTTGGTACCACCTCGTGCCGCACGAGCGCCTCTTTTTTGAACGCAAAGGCGCAAAGATTCGGCCATCGTTGATGATGGACAAACCAGGCAGGACGTACCGTACCCCGGCGGGATGCGCTACTCATCGGCCATCAGCCATCGTTGATGGTGGACGAACCGGGCACTGCTGCCCTTGCTCGGCCTCCCCGCCACCGAGGTGATCGAGGTGGTCGTCAGGTGACTGTCATCTGTAAGATGACAGTCACCTACGCAAGCCCGCCGATGACGAGGGCGATACGCTGACGATGGTGGTGGATGGCGTGGTGCAGCACCGCTGCTGGAGTGGCAGGGCTACGGCGACAACGCGGCGTTGTGGCGCTTAGGTGGTCGTCAGGTGACTGTCATCTGTAAGATGACAGTCACCTACGCAAGCCCGCCGATGACGAGGGCGATACGCTGACGATGGTGGTGGATGGTGTGGATCAGACCGGTGTGTTGCCATCGTCAGGATTGTGGAACGGAGGAACGTTCGTGCGCTTGATCGCTCCACCCCTCCCCCGC
>CALANA010000297.1 GCA_937925925.1 uncultured Chloroflexales bacterium
TTTTTGACTGGTGGCTTGACGCGGCGCTGGATGCTCCCCTGGCCCCCCCGCTGGGGGGGAGTGGCATCAGGACGCTCCTCTGCGCCTTCAACCGATCAGCCCCTCAACGCTTCAATTCCCGTCAGCGCTTTCAGCAGATCAGCGCTTCAGCGATTCGATTCCCTACTCTCTATGTACCGAAACGGGCCGATCTGCGTTTATTCCGCATCAGGACGCCATCCCTGAGATGCATTCGAGCGTGTCAACGTGCCAACGTGCCAACACCCCAGACGATCAACATCCGATCAAACCTACCAGAATGCCGACACCATAACGTCTTAAGGTTTGATCCTCAACGTACAAATGCCTTTCATATGCCAATAAGCGTGTTTTGTTGCACAAATGACTGTTAATACCATAGTAATACATTGCAGTATAATAGGAGCAAGACGTGCCGATGGGGTCGTTTTTTTGTATAGCAATCCTACGTCCGTTGTGAAGCACCGGAGTCCAGTCTGAAGCCTGGGTCTCGCTCCGTCCAGGCTTCAGCCTGGACTCCGACGTACTATCGGTGTAGATTTGCTATAGGCCAGGCCATTGGATGATACTGAAGCCTGGACTCCGACGTACTATCGGTGTAGATTTGCTATAGGCCAGGCCATTGGATGATGAGAAAAATACGCTGACGAATAATCGCGTATGTCAAGGTACTCTGATAATGAACATGACAACAAGACTTGCTCACAATAAGATACCCTGGAAACGGGAAGAACGAACGAAATACGATGTGGTAGGTACGCTGATATCGACGTAGTGTAGTACAATGGGGTCGGGGTAGGTTCCAGAATAATCGGCGACCCTGCTCGCTAAAACTCAGGAGCAATGAGGAGCAACATGGAACATCACAGCAACGCGCAGCAACGTTGTACGGCAATGGTGGAACGGCTGAACCAGGAACGTAATTGGCATCTGACTGCGGCAGAACAACAGGCGTACATTACCAACCTGTTGCTCTATCTCCCGAAGCGCTGTTCAAACCACCTGCTGCAGCGCATTGTGTGCAACTACCATGCTGACCATGCTCAGGTGCAGGCGTTACGCCATCACGTTCATACGCAGGACGATCAGGCCTGGCGCGAGTGGATGCGGCGGGCAATGCAACTGCTCCGCAAGGCAAACCTGGCATGGAGTAGCGATGCGGCCATTGATGACGACGATCTGGCACAGGTGGCCTACATTGCACTGATACGTTCGCTGGAACGATACAGGTATCGCAGCCCCTTTGTTGCCTGGGCGTCGCAGGTGATTGTGTTCAGTGTGCGGCGCCATATTCGCGACACATATGCAGACAAACGGGGCTTGCGCCCTGTTTCACTGGAAAAACTAGAGGATTTTGAGCCGTGTGATCCGACGCTGGAAACACCGGAGACCCTGGCTACGGCCCAGATACTGTTTGCGCAGATTAGCGATATTCTGAACCAGCATCCCGATCAGCGTCTGGGAAGGATTTTTTATCTGTGGGCGATGCACGATCAATCCGCCGCACAGATCGGGCACCTGGTTGACCTGTCTGGCTCGCGTGTGCGCGGCTTGATGTGTCTGGCACGAGACTACCTGCACAAGCATGCCGATATACAACACTGGCGCGGTGATGAGACTGAGGGGTAACTGGTCTTGATCATGGCGTCGGGGCACTGCACGTGGGTGCCCACAGCACATTCGGCGATCCGCAAAGCATCCCAAAGCAAAACATTGCCTCCCTGCCCGTCACCAAAAGCTGGTATAGCAATCCTAAATGATAGGATGTACACGGTCGCGTGCGCCCGGACGCACGCGACGCACCGGGCGCACGCGACGCACTGGCCGCCTGTGTGGACGGCGCGTCAGCCCGCGTAGGCGGGCTTTGTTCCCGCGTAGCCCGCCCGTTCACGGGCCGGGCGATCCCACCACGTACGTCCTGTAAATAAGTCATGAAAAGTTGACCATTGGAATAGAATTGCTTTATCAGGCCATCAGTTGTTGACGATCGCTATGCTGCGGTACTGCAAAGCTCAGGATAAATGTGCTACCGACCCCCGGGTTGCTACGGCAACTCAGGGTTCCGCCATGAGCAGTCACTATCTTGGTACTGATGCTCAATCCCAGTCCCGATCCATCGGAGCGGGTCGTGAAAAACGGCTCGAAAATACGTTCCTGAACCTCGGGCGGAATGCCGACACCGGTATCTGTGATTTCGACGACCAGGTGTGGCTGATCTGTGCCATTCGCCGGCTCCTGCACGAAGGTGCGCAACTGCAAGCGTCCGCCGCGTGGCATGGCCTGGATCGCGTTGGCCATCAAGTTGAGCAGTACCTGGGCCAGTTCATCGGCCCTCCCCCACAGCGGTGGCAGATCGGCTGCGAGATCATGTTCAACCCGGATACCCTGCCGTGCCAGCGTGCTGCCCAGCAACAGCAATTCGCGCTCGATCAACATGTTGATGTGAACGGGCGCACTGGTACACGACTCGGGTCGGTACAGATCGAGCAACTGACGCAAAATTGAGCCAACCCGCTGAATTTCTTCGCGTGCCAGGTTGAGATATGTGTCACGACGCTGGGCACGCGCACGCCCCGCCAGATGCAAGCAGTTCTCAATTGCCTGCAAGGGCGAATTCACCTCGTGGGCCACAGTCGCGGCTAACCAGCCATTGGCCGCAAAGCGCTCCTGGGCAATCACCTGCGCTTCGAGTTGTAGTTTTTCAGTGACATCGATCACATGCACAATAATCTGATCAACCGGCGTGTGTTCACCGGGAACGGGCAATGTCCAGAAGTCGAGCATCATGTTCTGGCCACGATCGGGCGCGTGTAACGTGTGGTGGCGCATGGCCGTGCGTCCCTGGTGCGGCTGACCATCACGAAGCGTCTGTTCAACCAGGGAAGGCGAGAACGAGCAGATGTCTCGCCAGGGTCGCTCAATGACTGACTGAACCTCAACATGGTACAGGCTGGCGAGGGACTGGTTGATAGCCAGCACACATCCCTGACGATCGATCAGTCCCAATCCATCGGGCAAATTGTCGAAGAGGGTGCGGAGCAAGGCATTACTGCGTTGCAATTGCTGATTAAGATCATCGATCCGCGCATAGGTGGCAGCCAGCGCTGCCTCGGCCTGCTTCCGCTCCCGAATGTCCAAGGAGACACTGATGATCCCTGCAAAGTCGCCGTTAGCAGCGATAAGCGGTGCCAGCGTGAACAGCACGGGAAAGACCCGTCCATCATGGGTGGTCACGCTGATTTCATCGGTACAGACGTCTCCGGTTTGCAGACGCTGCATATAGTGATCAACAATGGTATCATGCAGTGGTAAATGCATCAGCTCCGATATGGGACGGCCGATCGCTGCGCTCGACGACCAGCCATAGAGAACCGTTGCAAAGCGATTCCAATAGGTCACAAAGCCTTGTCGATCGATAACAATGACCGCCTGCCCGACCACATCCAGTAGCTCGGCCTGGAAGCGAATGTGGGCGTCAGCCCGCTCCAGTTCAGCAATCCGTGCTGCCAGCGCCAGGTTGGCCGCTGATAGTTCGGCAGTCCGCTCCTGTACCCGCTGCTCCAGTTCGGCATTGAGGCGACGGATTTCGGTCTCGGCCTGTTTGCGGGCCGTGACATCGACGCCAATCCGCCAGTGTGACCAGCCGGGAATAGCAATGGGCATGCTTGACCAGACGATTGTTTTGAGGCTGCCATCCTTACAGGTCATTGTCCATTCTTGCTCGTACATTGGTATCTGGTGGTCGATCAAGGTTTGCTGCACGTGTGTGCGGTACGAGGGATCGGGGTATAACAGTTCGAGGGCATGGTGATTATTGACGATTTCAGCGGCGGTATAGCCGGTGATGCGGGTACAGGTGTCGTTCCAGACCACGATGCGTCCCTCGGTATCAAATGCCTCAACCAGCACCGGCATCGACTGTACCAGCAGGTGCAGTTGTTCCTCACGGGTACGCAACGCCTCCTCTGCCAGTTTGATCTCGGTAATATCTCGCGCGCTGACCAGAATGCCACTGATCCCCCCCCCATCAGTGCGATAGGGCGTGTAAGTGATGTCCATAAATCGCCAGCCCATGGCCGCATACTCAAACCAGGCCCGGTATGCCACCGTCTCGCCGGCCAGGCAGCGATCCAGTTTCTCTTTGAGCAGCCGTTCAAACATTTCAACCCCCATAAGTTCGGCGACGGATTGACCAACGACTTCGTCGTAACGCTTCAAATTGCGGTTCAAATAGGCTTGATTGACAATCTGGTAGACATAGTTGGTGTCGATGAGCGAAATCAGATCGGGGATGACCGAGACAATATGCCGGTAACGGTGCAGCGTTTCTTCGGCCTGACGTTGTTGATCGATGTCAATCCACACTCCGACCACCTCTGGTTGTTCACTGGCATTTCGCACGAGCTGCAGTTCGACCTGCATCCAGCGATATGTCCCATTGGCATGAGCAAAGCGAAAGACGAGGGTCTGGTGACGTTCAACTGACAATCGCTTCATCGTGGCAATCACGTCCGCTATGTCGTCGGGATGAATATGATTGAACCAGAAACATGGATCAGCAACAAAGGACTCCGGTGGATAACCGATCAAAGTGGTGACGTTTGCGCTGATAAACGTCGTGTGGTAGTCATCCGTACCCAGTGCGCTGAATAGAACGGCTGGGGACGATTCGAGCAAGAAATTCAGCCGCGCCTGGTTGGTTCGCAGGGCTGCCTCGGCCTGCTCCTGGGCGCTCACATCGCGCAACAGCACCAACCAGCCAATCGTTCGCCCACGGTGGTTGGTTAAGGGACTGATGGTAACGATAACGGAAATGATCGTCTCAGCGCTCACGGGCAGCTTGAGCAGATCCGATGCTGACGACGGATGATCGGCAAACCAGGGAGCTAGCACCGGGAACGCGCTGGTCACGGTTGCGCCGATCAATGGCTCGCTGCTATGTGGCAGCAAGCGTTGCGCTGTCGGGTTAATGTCAACAATCCGCTGCTGCGCATCCAGCACAAGCACCCCATCAGGCAGTTGCTCGATCAGTAGATCACGGGCAATCGGGGTCAGGTCGATCAGCCGCTGGCGAAACAGTGCCCACGCCCAGATCGGGTTGGAGATCGCAAAAGTGATCGGTGTAATATCAAGGTTATTCATCTGGGGAATAGGTACCAGCCCCAGCAGGGTCAAGAGTGTCCCGAACAAAGGAATCGTCATCCCCACTGAAATCATGATCGCCGGCAGCCGGAAATGGTTATGCCGTCGTGCCGCATAGCTGATCAGCAGACCCAACGCAATCAACAGCAGCACGTAGCTATATCCTGACCAGAACCAGAACCAGGATCCGTAGCTATAGCTGAGTACAGGAAAGAAGCCGCTGGTATCGAGTGTCACCGTCGAACGCAGCAACTGGTGCCTCGCATCCGTCCAGATCACGATCTGATTGCTGATAGGCAACAGCGTCAATAGCCAGCCATAACGATTGACCCACGTGCTATACCCGGTGTAGATCAGTGCGAACAGAAGACTACCAGCCCCTATCGCATCGGTTCCCAGGAATTGCACGTTGTCGTAGAAGATTTTGGCCTCGAGCGAGACAACAAGCAGTTCACACAGATAGCCCACTGTCCAGATAACCTTGCCCAGCAGCAGCAGGGCGAAGGGCAATGCTGCTGCTACCGCACGTTGCCGCACTGCGTAGACCAGCAGGAACAACGAGACGCTGGCCGAGAATACTAACAAAGCCACGAAGATGCCATAGACGATCATATCCTGCTCCGATTGCACCTGATAAACCTGCAACAAACTCATCTACCAGATACTATAGCGTAATTCTCTGTCTGGTATACAGGCATGTTTGAGGAGAATGTTTGGAGATTGTGAGTAGAAATGGTGAAGATCGGCCATGGTAGTACCGTTTCGACGTGAACCTTCCGCATGGTCTTGCTGTGAACACGAACGACGCGGTTGTTCAGTACCCCGATGGGGTTCGCCTTCGGCAGAGCGGTACTGTTTCTCTTTTTGGTTCCTCCTTTTCGCCTTCGGCGAAAAGGAGGAACCAGCAGCGCTTCCCCTCCCTGCTACCACGGACGAAACGCCGCGGCGGATGACCCACCGTGTCCGTCCGAACATGCGGAAGGACTCCTCGCCTTACTCCCCACCTCCTCCGGGCGGAAGTCGAAAAAATGCGGAAGGTCACAGCCACATTGGTAGTAGTATTGGTAGCAGTTCTCCACCGAGACTTCGTACCTGTTCACATTTAGGGAAAGCGCTGTCGTCAGCGTTCATTTTGCGCCTGGGCGGGCGTCCCGCCTGCCATCATGGTGCGCCTGGGAGCATAGTGCGCCTGGGAGCGCGGGCGTCCCGCCATTTCGTGTGGGCAAGTGGCCCACGCTGCTCTCAGGCGCAACGTGACCTGTTACGAGACTTCGTCTCAATGGGGGAGGTAGTAGTCCGCCACCGAGACTTCGTCTCAATGGCGGTACAGGGCCGCAGGCCCCCGCACTAGACAAAAGATTGCGGCATAGAGGCCTTGCATGCAAGGCCTCTATGCCCCTCGAACTTCCTTTCCAGGGAAAGGTCTCGTGGTAGTATCAGTTCAGTACACTCGTTTGACATATGGGCATTTTTCACTATGATCGTCGCCTGAGCGATCGAGACGTATAATAGCGAGAACTGATGATTACTACAACGTATTGTGTCACTAGTAAGCGCCTGTCACCGCCCTATCTGCACCTGGTATGGCGGGAGTGGTTGCCAGCCGTGCTGGTTGCTAGCGCAACGTTACTTGTTGCTGCAACCGGCTGGCAGATGAACCGCTTACTGGTGCTGCGAGTAGGGCATTCCCACACGTCAATGTTTCTCCCCAGCGGGTTTTATGAGCGCGAGCAAGTTGTGATCGGTCAGGCACGGTGGACGATGCCATCTGCCACAGTCTGGCTCCCAGGTATGCCGCATCCGGCGATTGTGACGATGCGTATGACCGGACGACCCGGTGGTAGCGAGGTACGCATTGTTGCTGATGAACGGAGAGTGGCCCGCATCCAGGTTGCGGACAACCAGTTGCGGCGCTATCAGTTTCTCAATCCCATGTCACCGCCGGGCAGTGGGCGCACCCATATTGCGCTTCAGGATATGACACTATCTGCACTGAATGTCCCAGACGATCCCCGCGAGTTGACCGTGATGATCAAACGGATCAAACTGCAATCGACTGGCGGTATCCCATTGCTCCCACTGCTCCCCCCCCTGGCGTGGTTGCCGACCCTGTGCAGTATCATGATCGGGTGGGGATTGCGGTCTAGCGGAGCGACGCGTATTTGGGCCTGGTCGCTGGCGCTGGCGGTGGGGGTGGCGCTGGCAGCCGGTTGGGGGTGGGCACGCATATGGTTTGATCCCTTTCTGCCGGCCACAACCGCTGGTATGGCTTTAATCGTTGCCCTGCTGGTGATACTGCACCGCACTACTGGTCGGGGTGCCCGCGCCTGCCAACTGCTAGCCGTGCTGGCCGTTGCGGCTGGCCCGCTCACCCTCTATATGTTGATCGCCAGGTTATGGCCGCTGTTGCTACACCACGAGAACATACCGCTGCTGTTGATACCACTCGGCCTGGTACTGCTGCTGTTCAAGGAACAGCGATTTCCAGCGGTCATCATGACGAGTCTGATCCTGCTGGTAGCGGGCAGTTTCGGGCTGGGGATGTTCTGGGATATTTTCAGATCAAGCTACAGCCATGACTTCAATGCAATCCACACTGGTGTCGCTGGTTATATCACGTATGGTCAACCACTGTATAATCTGGCTGGTATCAGCGGCAATCCCTTTGATGCCCACTACAAGTATCCGCCCAGCTTTGCTTTTACCTTTTATCCCTTTGCCCTGCTCAACTCTACATTAGCTCTGTACATCTGGCGTCTGTTGAACACCGCGCTCCTGCTGGTGTCAGCCGGGGTACTCCTGCGGGCCTACCATGTGCGGCTATGTTCGTGGCCCGCAGCGGGGTTGGCGCTGGTACTGCTGCTTATGCAGCCGATTCGGGACGCACTGCGTTATGGTCAGATCGATATCATCGTGCTATGTGCGCTGTCATGTGGTCTGCTGGCAGTGCGACGCGAGCGCTGGGGATGGATGGGTGTTGCGCTGGGCCTGGCCGCCACGCTCAAGCTATACCCGGTGTATATCCTCGGTCTGAGTTGCGCACAGCGTCGCTGGTGGGCACTGGGCGGGGCGGTGCTGGCCGCAATATGCATCGGAGTGGCATCGCTGGTAGTGCTGGGCGGGCAACCATGGTTTGTTTTTCTAAGCGAGGTACTGCAGGCCACGGGTGGCGGTACGGCCTGGGTCGAGAATCAAACCTTCAACGGCTTTATCAACCGTCTGTTTATCGCTGATTCCATCGGTCTTGAGCCTGATGGTGGCGGATGGGTTACGCTGGCAACCTACGCCTGGTTTGTCGTCCTTACGACCGTAACATTCTGGTTTACGCAGGCTGGCCGGTTACGGCCTGATCTGGGGTATGGTCTGTGGACGGTGACGCTGGTGCTGGTGCTACCAGTAGCCTGGATGCACTATCTGGCGATCCTGGTGGTGCCCATCTTCCAACTGCTCGTTCTGGCCGACGAAGACGAGGAAGGCCTGGCCTGGCCGTCTGTGGCATGTCTGTTCCTGGCGTTTATGCTGATCGCGCCAGGTAATCCATGGACGTTTTTTAATCGCACCTTACATGGCCCCTACTGGCAGCTTATTCTCTCCTATAAGTTCTACGGTATGCTGCTGCTGTATGCAGCGTTGGTATTGAGCAACCGTCGCTCCACAGTAAAGTCGTTGAATCCTTTAGTTGGTGAGGACGCTGAAGAAGTCGTCGATTATGAGATGCCGCCGGGTGAGCAGATCGCACCTCAGCGTCTCAGACAATCGGCGTTTCCAGATGGGGATGTAGGCCTATAGCAATCCTAAGTTGTGAAGCCCTAGAGTCCCGGCTTTCGCCGGAGTTTCGCTCCATCCAGGCGAAAGCCAGGACTCCACTCCAGGTTACAATGAAGATAGACTTGCTCTAGCAAACTGACCATATCACCGCGTACACTCTGTCATAGGGAGGCCCATGGTACGTCGATCGCTTGAACGAATGTGGGGGCATTGCATGCAACCCGCCAATGCTTGCCAGACTTCAGGTGAACGCCCTCCACAGAACACGCACCTGCATCGCCACGATCTGCCAGTTGGTATTGCCCTGAGTGTGATCACCCTGGCGTTGTATGTGCATACCCTGCTGCCTGGACTGGGCATTGGCGATACGGCCGAGCTACAGCGGGTCGCGCCAACGCTCGCTGTCGCCCACCCCACCGGCTATCCGTTCTACACCCTGCTGGGCTGGCTCTGGAGTCACTTGCCGCTCGGCTCGACGCCGGCCTGGCGGATGAACCTCTTCTCAGCTGTGGCCGGAGCGCTGACCGTGGGGGTACTCTACCTCTGTGCGCGCACAATGGGTCAGCGCCTGGTCGTTGCCATAGCTGCTCCGCTCACGCTGGCAACCTCAGTGACCTTCTGGTCACAGGCGACCATAACCGAAGTCTACGCGCTAGCATTACTCTTACAAGCACTGCTCATCCTGGCCGTCTTGCACTGGCGCAACCGGCAACTGCCACTGTGGAGCATCGGGTTGTTGTGCGGGTTGGCGCTCGCGCATCATCGTTCCATTATGCTGATCCTGCCGGGTCTGCTGGTGTTCATCGCTCTGAGTCGCTGGCCGCGTCCGTCTGAAATCGGGTCAGTACTGCTGGCAACATTCCTGCCCTGCCTGCTCTACCTCTATCTGGCGCTGCGTGCGCCACCGTGGGAAGATCGCTGGCTTTTTATGTGGCGGCACGCTACGGGTACCAGCATGGTTGCAGTCTGGCTTGATCCGGCACAATTATGGGCCGAGGGCCTGGGACGCCCGCTGGCTCTGGTGCAGACCTTTATCTGGCCCGAATTACTGCCCATCGGCACCCTGCTGGCACTGTCAGGCACCGTCGCGCTGGCCGGTCGTGATCGGGCGCTGGCCCTGCTGCTGCTGATCAGCTATGCCATTGTCTTTCTCTTTTGCAGTGTCTACTATGTGATCGATATCGATGCCTTTTTACTACCCGCTCATCTGCTGGCGGCATTGCTGCTGGGCGAAGGACTGATGCTCCTGCTGCGCCCTCTGCCACCACCAGCAGCGCGCGTGGCGAGCCTGCTGTGCCTGGCCCTGCCCATCGCGCTGTTGAGCCGCAATATCGACAGTATTCGTGCCGCCAATAGCCCCACCGCCGAGCAAGCAGCGCGAGCGATTATGTCGCAGTCCCTATCCATCCCAGCAGTGATTGTAGACGACCGCAATTCGATTGAGCGGTTACGCTATTTGCAAGCCGTTGAAGGTCAGCATCCTGACCTGACGCTTGTTTCCGACGCCGATCGCAAGCAAATTCAGGAATGGCTGGAGCGTGACGCTACTGTATATCTACTGCACCCGGCTCCGGAACTGGGGTTGCGTCAGCACCCGGCAGGTCTGCTCTGGCAGGTACAGCCCGAACCGCTGCGGATCGAACAGATGACGCCTATCACCGCTCGGTGGGCTGAGGGCATCGATCTGGTAGCCTATACGCTGCCCGCTGGTTCCTATCAACCGGGCGATGTTGTCCCTATTACACTGGCCTGGGCCGCGCAACAGACTCCATCACGGGACTACACCCTGTTTGTGCATCTGATCGGCCCTGATGGTTCGCTGCAAGGTCAGCATGATCGCCCACCTTCCGTCATGCCAACCAGTCAATGGCAGCCGGGGCAACGGTTGATTGACATCTATGGGCCGAGGTTGGCACCAGCAGCACCACCTGGACAGTATCAGGTCGTGATCGGCTGGTATGACTACCAGACCATGGAGCGGCTTGAAATCGAAGCAGCGGAGAACATCATAAAAGAAAATACCATGCTGCTGGAAGAAATACTGGTATTATTGCCCTGATATAGGAATCACATTGTAATTGTAACCCTGAAGTCCAGGCTCAAGCCTCGACTCCAGCGGAGGAACGTTGTATGCAATGTCCCTCCACCGCCCCATCCTGCGGAGAGGTGTAGGGGGTGGTGCTTACAAGTGTCGGTTTGTTTACGCCCCGCTCGGTGTTGCGGCAGCAGGCCCCCCCCAGCGGGGGGTGATGACAGGGGCATGTTGCCGCATCCCAACGCGATCTGACAGAAAAAAACTACACTCGAAAGGGGAGGATGGGTGGTGGGGGGCGGCCTCCCTCCACCGCGACGCAGGCTCGTGGGAGGACGAATGGCACGCACATGCGGGAGGGTCACGTTGAAACAGTATACTGTAAAACAAATTAAAAACAGATAAAAAAATTGGTAATATTGCCGTAATAGCAGTATAGTATATATGTGAGAGGAACCAGAATAGCGTAGCAGTCATGAAAATATCGTGTATTCTGGAAGTTCCGGATCACAACGAACGGTGGAACGCTATGGCACGAATCTTGCTGCACGGCTCCAATTCTTCAGAAAAGAGAGAGTTTTTTGACGACAGACGGTCGTCTGCTATCTACCGTTCAGATTTTCAAAAAGGAACATGTGCGGGGGCCTGCGATCCCCGCATCCCTGCCGAGACTCAATCTCGTTGGAGTACGATACTTGCAGATCTGTCCCCCAAATACTAAAAAATACAGTGTGTATTTTTAGTATATTTCAACCGTATTAAAATTACTTTTATGCAATATACAGACAACAAAAAAATTATCCAGGAGGTAACCAGTGAACCGGCATCGTATTCTCATTGTTGAAGATGAGCGTGATTTGCAAAGTCTGCTACGGCTCTTTTTTGAGCGACAAGGCTATACCGTCTATGATGCCCGCGATGGGCAAGAAGCGGTTGAGGTAGCCCGGCGCAAGCTGCCCGATCTGATTCTGATGGATATTCAGATGCCCCGTAAAACAGGTATTGAGGCGGTTCAGGAACTACGCGCCGATCCACGCTTTGCCAACACGCCTATTTTAGCTATCACCGCCCATGCACGCAACTACCTCCCGCCCGATATTATTCGTGCTGGATTTGACCATGTAATTCTTAAGCCTTTTGACTTTCAAGAGATGATGGATCGGGTCGTTGATGCCCTGCGCTATCGAGATTAGAGGCAGATGCCTCGAACGTGCGCTGCAATATGCTGCCTATCTCCATTGCACGTACATCATACGAAATACGTGGTCGCTTGAACCCCATGCCGTTTTCGCCTGCGGCAGCATGGAAGCGTAGGGGTAGTGCCTTATGCCTGACCTTGCTCTACCGAAGATGAAAAAGACGTTCTGTGCAAGCGACCGCGTACCGCGTGCCATTGATACGCGGTGGTATGATCAGTTCGCCTTTTCACCTTCGGCAGAGCGGTACTTTTACTGTTTTTCTCTCCAAATTTTCGCCTACGGCGACATTTTAGGGAGAAAATAGCATTTCTTCCATGCTGCCGAAGGCGAAAAAAATAAAAGTAACGAGCGACCGTGTACCTCATGTGATTGATACAAGCGCGGTGGGATCACCCAGCCTATCAACGGGCGGGCTACACGGGAACAAAGCCCGCCTACGCGGGCCGACACGGCAGGCGACGGCGGACGGTGCGTTGTCATCGTCCGCAGCGGCGTTCGGGATCATACCACTGCGTACCGCGTGTCATTCAGGCTTGCCATAGCAAATACGTTTTGTTGTCTTACGATCCTGAATATCTTGCTGATACCATCCGATGTCCCTTTCGCAAAAAACCTGTTATACCAATTTAACTTCGACCTTCCGCATCTTGTGGTTCGTCTGCCCCTTCCTTCTGTCTGGACGTACGCGGTGGGTCATTCGTCGCCGCGTTTCGTCCGCGGCCGCGGGGAAGGGGATCTCTTTTGGTTCCTCCGTTTCGCCTTTGGCGAAACGGAGGAACCAAAAAACAGAAAAAGTACCGCTCTGCCGAAGGCGAAAACCATCTGGTTATGGACGACCACGTACCACAGGTGCATGACCAGAACATGCGGAAGGTTCACGTCGAAACAGTATTATTCGTGGTATTCGTGGTTCCAGCCCAGGTCAGATCGGGTTCGAGCTGTCGTTTTGGTGGGAGTGAAACCAGATTGGTATGAAACCTGTGGATATTCGTTCTATCGCTATTGATTCCTGGCTATTACTACAACGAGAGAAATAAACAGGCTTGCATCGCAGCGAGCGCAGAGAATGTCAGGGGCAGCGAACCGCCCGATGTCTCAGTCCCCTCTGCGTCTTCTGCTAACCTGTTAGAACCTGCCTGAAAAGTATGCCGCAGATCTTCTTCGCGCCTGCGCTCTGCTGGCAAAGATCAGGTATAGTATAGGCACTCTGGAATGTCCGCATTCGTCGTGTGGTATCTTGCTTACCGTGTGTTGAAATCGATGGGAGACAGTTTTCATGCAGCCGCAGACCTTTCCTACCCGCGACGTGTTGCGTCGCCTGCCATTTGGAATGGCCGATATTGTGCTTATTCTGGGGACGATGACGCTGCTGTACAGCATTGCCCAGGTCGGTGTGGGGATGCTGGAGCAGTTTCAACCGCCTGATATCATACCGGCTATTAGCCTCGATCCCCACAACTTGCCGTACTATGCTGCCCGTTCGACATTGCGCATGTTTATCGCGCTGGTGGCCTCGTTCCTGTTCACCTTTGTCTATGGGTATGCGGCTGCCCACAGTCGCCGCGCCGAACAGGTGTTGATACCGCTGCTGGATGTTTTGCAGTCCGTACCGGTGCTAGGCTTTCTGGCGATTACCGTCACCGGCTTTATTGCGCTCTTTCCCGGCAGCCTGCTCGGCTTAGAAGCGGCGGCTATGTTTGCCATTTTTACCAGTCAAGTCTGGAATATGACCTTTGCGTTTTATCAATCGCTCAAGACTCTGCCCCGCGAGTTGGACGAAGCAGCGGCGTTATACCGGCTGTCGCGCTGGCACCGTTTTACGAAGGTCGAAGTACCAACCTCAATGATCGGGTTGATCTGGAACGCGATGATGAGCTTTGGTGGGGGCTGGTTCTTTCTCGCTGCCAGCGAAGCGATCAGTGTCCTCAATCAGGAGTATACATTACCCGGTGTTGGCTCGTATGTGGCGGCGGCGATCGTTGCGCAGGATATGGCCGCGCTGGGCTGGGCGTTGCTGACAATTGCGATCGTGATTGTACTGGTGGATCAACTGTTCTGGCGACCGCTGATCGCCTGGTCGGATAAGTTTAAGATCGAACAGAGCGCAGCGGCAGAAGCGCCCCAATCGTGGCTGCTGAATCTGCTGCGTTCGGCCCGCATTCCGCGCCGCCTGGGGCGCGTCCTGGCACCGGCGCATGAGGCGTTGAACATGACCCTGGCGCGGCTGACACCGATCCGCTCACCACGATCTGTAACGACATATCCGGTAGCGTGGAGTGATCGGCTGTACAACGGCCTGCTGATCCTGGTGACAACGGGGTTGGTCATTGCAGCGTTGCGATTTATTCTGACCACCGTGGGATTGCCTGAAGTTGGCTATACGGCGCTGCTCGGCCTGGTGACACTGGGACGGGTAATGGTGCTGTTGGTGATCTGCACATTGATCTGGACGCCGATCGGTGTAGCGATCGGCTTTAACCCTGGTCTGGCACGGCTGACGCAGCCGGTGGTGCAATTCCTGGCTTCGTTTCCGGCCAACTTTCTGTTCCCGTTTGCCACCATTATCTTTATCCAGACCGGCATCAGCCTGAACTGGGGTGGGATTGTACTGATGGCGCTCGGGGCGCAGTGGTATATCCTGTTTAACACCATTGCCGGAGCGATGAGTATTCCGACCGATCTACGCGAGATGGCAGCCAGTCTCGGTCTGACGACCTGGCAGCGCTGGCGCACGCTCATTATTCCGGGAATCTTCTCAGCCTGGGTGACCGGAGCGTTGACGGCGGCGGGTGGGGCCTGGAACGCCAGTATCATTGCCGAGATTGTGGTCTGGGGGGATACCACCCTGGAAGCATTCGGCTTAGGAGCGTACATTACGGAGGCGACCGTGGTGGGCGACTGGCCGCGCATCGTGCTGGGGGTGGGGATGATGGTGGTGTATGTGGTGGGGATGAATCGCCTGTTGTGGCGACGGCTGTATTTGCTGGGCGAAGCGAAGTATCGGTTGGGATGATGAGGAACCATAACTCTATGACCAATGCAACTCAGGGAATGATTATTGTAGCCGAGCAGATTTCAAAGCACTTTCCCTTGCCCGATGGCAAAGGAACATTTACGGTTTTGAAAGATGTGAATGTGCATGTACGCGATAGCGAGGTGCTGGCACTGCTGGGACGCAGCGGCAGCGGCAAGAGTACGCTGCTACGCATTATGGCCGGCCTCATACCGCCCAGTAGCGGGCAGGTAATCAGCAGCGGCAAGCCACTGAATGGGCCAAACGCCGATGTGGCCATGGTCTTTCAGAGCTTTGCGCTGCTCCCGTGGCTGACGGTGCAGGAGAATGTCGAACTGGGCCTGGAGGCGCAACGGGTTGGGCGCGAAGAGCGGCGTGTACGGGCGCTCAAGGCGATCGATATGGTCGGGTTGGACGGTTTCGAGAACGCCTATCCCAAAGAGTTATCGGGAGGCATGCGCCAGCGTGTGGGCTTTGCACGCGCCCTGGTGGTGCAGCCGCAGGTGCTGTTTATGGACGAGCCGTTTAGCGCCCTTGATGTGCTGACCGCTGAGAACCTGCGCGGTGAGATTGGCGATCTGTGGGAGGCAGGCATGTTTCCCGCTCGCAGCATCCTGATCGTCACCCACAACATCGAGGAGGCGGTATTGCTCGCCGACCGCGTGATCATCCTGGGGGCCAATCCGGGCCACGTGCGCGGCGAGTTGCAAATTGACCTGCCGCGCCCGCGTGACCGAACGGCGGCCCGCTTTCAGGCATTAGTTGACTATATCTACACGGTGATGACCAATCCCGAAGCCAAAGTCACCGCCGTACCAGAGCCAACCGCCACACACCCACCACCGTTTCCACCACTGCCCCATGCCCGCAGTGGCGGCATCAGCGGCTTGCTGGAAATCTTGCTCGAAAGAGGCGGACAAGATGACCTACCCTTGCTGGCCCAACGGCTACGCCTGGAGATTGACGACCTGCTGCCCATTGTTGACGCGGCGGTATTGCTGGGCTTTGCCAGCGTGGTCGAGGGCGATGTGATCGTCAGTGATATGGGCCGTGCCTTTGCCCAGGCCGATATTCTGACGAGCAAAGAATTGTTTCGTCAGCAAGTGTTAGCCCATGTGCCGCTGATTGTCACCATCGTCCAGACCCTGCGCGAGAAGCAGAAAGGGGGGATGCGCGCTGACTTTTTCCTGGATATTCTGGACGAGCATTATCCCTACGACGAAGCCCAGCGCCAGTTTGCGACCGCCGTCGACTGGGGCCGCTATGCCGAGCTATTTGAGTATGACGCGGTTGAAGAGCGATTGTATCTGCCTGAGCCTGTTATTCACAACCAGGATCAAGGAACATAATCACATCAGAGCTATCTATTACGTACCTGTTCACACCTGAAGGAACATGCATATCTGGGAGGAAGGGTGAGACGCCCGCGCTCCCAGAAGAACAGTGAACACGTGCTCGATTCCCTGTATCGTAAGGAGAACCCATGAACCGAACTGACATTCAACTGTTGCAGGCCATCCGTGGCTACCCCGCGCTGTCCATCCTGCTGCCCACTCATCGCACCGCGCCTGCGAATCGCCAGGATCCGATCCGGGTCAAGAACCTGGTGCGCCAGGCGCAAGAGCGGCTCCTGGCTGAGTTTTCACAACGTGATCTGGCCGGATTGTTTGCGCGTCTCGATGCACTGGTGAACACGATTGACTACCGCTATACGCTGGATGGTCTGGCGCTGTTTGTGAATGCCGATATAGCCCGAGCCTTTATGCTGCCCTTTACGCTCAAAGAGCGGGTGGTCGTTGATGAGTCATTTGCTACGCGCGATCTGGTGTTCGCCCTCAACCGCACCCCGCGCTACTGGGTGCTGGCGTTGAGCGAACAACCGACGCGCCTGTTTGAGGGCACCCGCGAAACGCTGATCGAAGTCACCGGCAATGGGTTTCCCATCAACCACACCGGGCCGGGCGGTCAGCAAGCGATCTCCAATAAACCGGATATCAATCGTTCGGCCTATCGCGATGAGCATCACCGGCTATTTTTCCGACAAGTCGATCAAGCGCTCAAACCATTCATGGTTGCTGACCCGTTGCCGCTGGCGGTAGTCGGTGTGGATCGCTATCTGGCCTTTTTCCAGGAGGTCTCGGCGTATACAAACGAGATTATCACCACGATGACCGGCAATCACGACAAAACCACCGCGCATGAACTGGGCAAACTGGTCTGGCCGCTGGTCAAAAGCAGCCTGGCAGCACGACGGCAGGGCTACTTGCAAGAGCTTGACGCGGCGGTGGGCGCGCAGAAGTATGTCTCGACGATCGGTGAGGCCTGGCGGCTCGGTCATGAAGGACGTGGTGCCCTCTTGTTGGTCGAAGAGGATTTTCACTATCCGGCGCGAGTGGATGCAAGTGGCATGCACCTCACGCCAGCCGACGACCCGTCCGCGCCCGATGTGCTGGATGATGCCGTAGATGATCTGATCGAGGCCGTGCTGGCGCACGGCGGGCGCGTCGCGTTTGTAGACAACGGGGTGCTGGCCCAGCATCAGCAGATTGCACTGGTGTTGCGGTACTAGTGGTCACCCACACTGCATATGCAGAGCAAGTCATAACGACTACAGTCGTTACGACGTACCTGTTCCCATCTGGGAGTACGCGCTGTCGTCAGTGTTCATAGTGCGTCTGGGAGATAGTGCGCCTGGGAGCGCGAGCGTCTCGCCCGCCATCATGCCCCTCCATCCCCCCCTTCCAGGGGGGAGTTCCGCGCAGGTGTCGATTTGTTTGCGCACCGCTCGGCTTTGCGGCATCAGGACACCCCCCCCAGCGGGGGGTTGGGGGGGCCGGGGCCACATCAGGACACCCCCCCAGCGGGGGGGTTGGGGAGGGGGCCGGGGCCACACCAGGACGCCCCCCAGCGCGGGTTGCCACACCAGGACACCCCCCCCAGCGGGGGGGGTTGGGGGGCCTGGTGCGACATCAGGACACCCCCGCGTCCTTGTCTCCCCGCCTCCTCGCGTCCCCACCTCTGTGCG
>CALANA010000298.1 GCA_937925925.1 uncultured Chloroflexales bacterium
GGGAGCCACAGGCGTGTTGGTAGCTGTGTTGGTCACGGTGGCGGTGTTGGTAGGCGTGTTAGTCACGGTGGCGGTGTTGGTGGCGGTATTGGTCACGGTGGGTACCACAGGCGTGTTGGTAGCCGTGTTGGTCACGGTGGGGGGCACAGGCGTGTTGGTAGCCGTGTTGGTCACGGTAGGGGGCACAGGCGTGTTGGTAGCCGTGTTGGTCACGGTAGGGGGCACAGGCGTGTTGGTCACGGTGGGGGGCACAGGCGTGTTGGTCACAGTGGGGGGCACAGGCGTGTTGGTGGCTGTTGGTGTTGGAACGATTATTTGCCATGCCCACAATTCACGTCCCACTGTTCCATTGTCGGCGGTAAAGAAGAGATAATTTCCTGCCCAGGTAAATTCTTGAGGAGTGGAAGAAGCCGTTCCTGGTGCAATATCTGCAACCCGAATTGTCCCTGCCGCTGTGCCATCGCTCTGCCACAACTCACGTCCTGTTGTCTCATCAAGCGCACTAAAGAAGAGCTTGCCATTTGCAGTTGCTAATGATAGTGGTTGTGATCCGGTCGTGCCGGGATAGATGTCGCGCACCATACGTGTGCCAACCTCAGTCCCATCACTGATCCATAGCTCACGTCCGTTGACTCCATTATCAGCCGTGAAAAAGAGCTGTCCATTAACTGCTCTCAACTGTTCCGGCTGTGATTGATTGCCTGGATTGATGTTGCGCACCATTCGTGTCCCGGCGGCAGTTCCATTGCTGACCCATAACTCAAGTCCATTAACGCCATCAGATGCACGAAAAAACACCTGGTTACCGACGGCTGTCAAAAAGTTGGCAAATGAACTATTGCTACCAGGGTTTATGTCGCGTACCAGACGTGTTCCGGCCTCGGTACCATCACTTGTCCATACTTCGCGGCCACTAGTTTCAGTGGTGGCTACAAAGAACAGTGTACCACCAACGTTCACTAGGGTATCAGGAGATGAGCCAGAGGAACCGGGAAGCACATCACGCACCATTTGCGTCCCGGCCGCAGTGCCATCACTCACCCATAACTCTCGCCCATGCACACCGTCGTTGGCCGCAAAAAAGAGCCGATTACCGACGGCTGTCAAATGAAGAATCCCGGAGTCATTGGCACCCGGATGAATATCTTTGACCAGGCGTGTCCCAGCCGTAGTGCCATCGCTCACCCATAGTTCAGTACCAACATCAGGCCTAAATGCTGCAAAAAACAATCGATTATTCACAACCGTCAGAAACGTTGGGGTCGAATTACTACTGCCAGGATTAATATCTTTGAGCATCTGGGTACCGGCGGCAGTCCCATCACTGACCCACAATTCACGGCCGTTGACACCATCAGTTGCCTCAAAGTACAATCGCCCATTCATAACTGCGAAGTAGGGATTGGATTGCAGCGAGTTATTGGCACCCGGATGAATATCTTTAACCATGCGTGTGCCAGCGGCAGTGCCATCGCTGACCCATAACTCAAACCCATGGACTCCATCATCTGCTCTGAAAAAGACGTTCTGGTTCAACGCAATAAGGCGCGTTGGTTGTGAACTGAGCGAGCCTGCACGAATATCGCGCACCAGAAAAGGTGTCATCAGCGTTGCATGTATCAGGCCAGGGTGTACAAACCCGGCACCCAGTACAATGCCTAAGATAACACAAATTCCTCTCATACAATATTGAAGGCGCAATCGCTGATACATATATCCCTCTTCTGTGACAGACAGTAAGGCCCTGGTTCGTTCGTTGGGCGAGTTTTTTAACTAAAAGTATACTCCGAATCAGGTTGACTATAAACAGGGTTACCTATGACTTTAGTACTACTGTCTGTTGGTACACATGGCTGTAACCAGACATGGCGATTGGTATAGCACTCCTACATCAGTTGTGAAGACCGCAATCCTGGCTTTTGCCTGGGTCTAGTACACGATGACAGAAATAGCTCCAGGGTTTTGTCATGCTGAGCGCAGCGAAGCAGCTTGCGCAGCGAAGCAGCTCGCCGTCTGCTGGGATACGATCCTTCGCGGCGCGCAGGATGCCCGTCGCGGCGCGCAGGATGCCCGTCGCTCCGGCTCCGCCTCCGCTCAGGATGACAGACAACGAGGGAGCTATGGAGACCCGCTTGTACTAGCTCTGTCCAACTGAGGCCTCGACTCTACGGTTACCATTACCATAGCCTTGCTATATGCAATGTGGCGCAGATAGTTCATATAACAGACCAACTTTTTAGGATAGTATTATAACAGATCAAACTCGGCTTCATAGCAATCATGACATGATCTGCAAAATATTATTTTTCGCTTTGTAATGACGAGAAACGGAATCTTTTTGGATGACAAAAAAGACATTTACAGAAACTGTATTCTCGCATTTTTTTCATAATACACACAGCAGTAGGTTCAAGTTCAAAGGTTTGGGGGGCAACTTATTCTAATTCTTAGAAACCCGACGTAACGTGACCGGCCTCAGTCTGAGCTTTCAGTTAGCTTTACAAGCCTCTCCCCTATATTATTACACTCATTTGACTGCGCCCTTCTGCCTCTTTTCGACCCCTCGCTCGGAGGGAGGCAAGGGCTTTCAAGTGTCGTTTTTTTGCGCAAAGCTCGGTTTTTCGGCATCAGGACGCCCCCCCCAGCGGGGGGGTGTCAGAGGCGTTTTGCCTCATCACAAAGCGATAAAACAAAAAACCTGCACTTGTGAGGGTAACCGTTCAGGGGAACGTTCGCCAGCGGGGGTTGCGGGGGTCGCAGGCCCCCGCGAAACCCTTTTTCGGCCCGTTTTGGCGGCGAAGCCGCCAAAACAGGCCGAAACGAAGAGACTCCAGAAGGGGCAACGCCCCTCCAAACCAACCCACCTGAACGGTTACCTTGTGAGGTGCGAAAGGGGCGGATCGCTTCCGTATGTCAGAACGGACGCGGTGGGGCATCCGCCGCCGCGTCTCGTCCGTGGCAGCGAGGAACAGACTTCGCTGAGCAAAAGGAGCGCTCTGCCGCAGGTGAACCCCATGGCAGGCTGAACAACTGCGGAACGTGCGTTCTTTGTGACAGCGTGAAAGAGATCCCAACAACACCGAACGTACCGCGCTGCTGTAGGTGAACAGACGATTCGCCCATAGCATCGCGTCTGTCCTGACCCGAAGAAGCGTAAGACGAACCAGAGGATGCGGAAGGGCGAAATCAAACTGATATGCTGTAGGATTGCTCTATAGATGTATATCAAGCTGAAGGTATCACGTCAGGCAATAGGGGCATAAAGCTTGCCTGACATTACAACGAGGATTGTGAATTGAGACCTACCGCCAGATAGCTACTTCCCAATCACGATCGTTGGTGTGGGTATAACACGAGGTGGCGGCAAATCAGTGACTGGATCGGGCACAACAACGCCTGGCTGGCGGGCTAACAACTCCGCACCCACCGTACCGAAAACCACGCGATTCACGTCCATTTCAAATCGGGCACGCTCGAACCACTGTGTCATACGCACGGTTGCATTCTGACCACCATGCAACTCCCAGCGCGGCTCCGAAACTGGTGCCCCAAAGATGGTTATCGCATTCGGAAAACTCTGCCAGACGATCAAAAAAGCATCACAGAGGGTATGACGAGTCAAATCAAAATAGAGACAACCCTGCGCTGGCTGGCCCTGCGGCAGTGTCCACCAGTCCACTCCATATGATCGCAGGAGTTCAACTCCAACCCGCCCTAGTTCGACCGTACCATTCCGCTGTTCAAAGCGGGCACGTTCAAACCACTGAACCGTTACCGGTTGTCCATCAAGCAACTCGGTTCGCTGGGCTGATACAGGTAAACCAAAAACTGCCACACCGCCCTGGGTTTCAAAAAAAGCCTGGATCGGGCCACGGATGCAATATCCTGACTCTGGAAAACAACGGGGAGTAGCAGCTACCGGGGCGGCACTGGCCGAGCCAGACAGAACGCCAAAAATAAGCAAGAGCCACAGATATGGGACAGCGGATCGCATGCAAGCACCCTCCTGGGCAAGCGTATTGAAAAATACCAATACCCACCATGGCGTCTCTCCGGGTGGGAACAACCTGGTAGCAAGTTTATGCGAGGCATGGATCAGGTGGTGGGCGATACTGGATTCGAACCAGTGACCTCTACGATGTCAACGTAGCGCTCTAACCAACTGAGCTAATCGCCCACTCAATACTCAATCCTATCACCGAATAGCCTGTCTGTCAAGCAGAAGAGAGAGTGACTGTTCACATTTGGGGAAGCGCTGTCGTCAGCGTTCATGGTGCACCTGGGAGCGCGGGCGTCCCACCCGCCATCGCGCACGTACGGGCACGCTGCCCGCGCTCCCAGCAGAAGAGTGAACCTATACGAGAGGGAAGATATGGGAACGTTCCGTACTCACGTTGAACGCTCCTGGAACTATAACATCAGGCAGATACGACCCTGCCCACATTGCAAACACTTACTCTCCTACTCTTCTGCAAGATCATCTTCAGCCCAGAGCATCCCGATTCGGTGCGGATGCACAACAATGATACCATTATCAAACGTTTTCGTGCTGATCGAGCGCCAGCCTAGAACCTGCTCGCCAGACAATGTATAGATCGCGGTCATGCCACTGCATGTTCCATTGGTAAAATAACGACTCCCCGACCCAAACAGATTCAAGAAGCGCTCCGCCAATTCCGTGGCCTCAGTCTCATTCATCGTTTGTTCAGGATAGGCCAGTTCCTCGCATAACACGTTGATCAAGACTTTACGTGCGCTACGACGTGGTAGCTCGATCCAGTGTTCACCTACACCAGCGTAGCCATGCTCGGCAACAAAGGCATCAAGGATTGGCTCCCAGAGTATCTCGTCTGCCATGTCACCTATGTGTAGCGTGGCGACAGCCATAAAAATAGGAGTACCATCACGAATATGGGCAATATCGGCTGCAAGCTGATGAACAACCGCGTCTGGTTTAGCCTCAAACGTAAAAGCATTCATAGCTATTCCTCTTTTTTATCTACACGGGTTACGTAGTTGCTCAAGCATAAGGTCTTTTTTGCCTATTATACCGTTTCGGCGTGGCCCTTCGGCATGTGCGTGTCACGCACACGCGTTCCGCAGCGGCAGAGCAGTACTGTTTCAAGACGTACGCGGTGGTCTGGTCACCTTGCCTCTTCGCCTGCCGCAGAAATGTCTGTTCGAACATGTGGAAAGGGTTCCCCCGTCAATGGAGGACAGTGTGTCACAATGCCCCGCATTGCAACCAAACGATCGCAGTGGCACTGCTTGTGGGTGCCCGCATCGCCATACATTTCCAGGCAACAATAGCAATGATTGCCATGATGGTCGTTGTTTTGCAATGCGAGGCGATGCAGGGCAATGCAGGCAATGTCTTGCATCGTCCCCATTGCGTGGTTCCCCCTTGTCCCTCCCTTACGCATCAATGTAATCTAAGGGCGGCCGCCCTTAAAACCTGTTGCGAGATACTTGGGGGCCGTAGACATCGCCCTGTTGCGGCAACACCCCCGTGCGATCCACTTAAAACCCGTTGCGAGATTCTTGGTGGCCGTAGGCCTCCAAACCTCCAGCCGGAGGCTTACGTTGATGCGTATGGGGGTTCCCCCTTACGCATGTCAGGACAGATGGCGGGCTTGGTGAAGGACGAGTCCACCCGTTTACGGGTCGGGCAATCCTCTCACGTACCGCCTGCCACTGCAGCGTCATAGAACCAGAAATGGAACCAGAAACGCGACCGTGACGTTGATAGAAGTAGAGGGTACGCTTATTTTTGGCAGAAACGTACAGAAAGGAACCCACAATGATATCCACAAGATTACGGATCATACTCGTATCGGTACTCATGGTAACACTCACGGCCTGTGCAGGGGCACGCGTATCGGAACCATTTCAAGAGATACATGCCGAATCGGATGGTGCTTCGCAGGAGTTTGAGCGGGCCGCAGCACCTGCCGCGCCAATGCTCGCCGCACCAATGCCAGACGTAGCACCACAACCTGCGCAAGATCGGGCCACTCCGCGCATGGAGCGGATGATCATTCAGCATGCGGATCTCTCACTAGAGGTCGAGGATCTCAATAGCGCTGAGGCATCGATTCGAGCGCGTGTCACCGAACTGGGCGGCTATATCGTTACGATCTCAACCAGCGGTACCGATGAAAACCAGACCACCTCCATTACCTTCCGCGTGCCAGCACAACGCTTTGAAGAAGCATTGTCGGGCGTGGAGGGACTGGCAAAGAAAGTCCGTTCGCGTACCATCAGTGGTGATGATGTCACCGAAGAGTTTGTTGATCTTGAGTCACAGCTCCGTAACCTGGAAGCCACACGCGATCGTCTACGCAACTTGCTTGACCAGGCCAACCGCGTTCAGGATGCTTTAGAGGTTAATCAAGCGCTGACAGATGTGCAAGGCCAGATCGAGCATACCCGGGGACGCATGCAATATCTGCAACAGAGCGCGGCCTTCTCAACCATTCAGGTCTACCTCATGCCAGTGCCTGTGGTCATACTTGTTCAGGAGGGAAGCTGGCAACCGGTAACCGTGGCGCGGGGTGCCCTCCGGGACTTGATAGAACTGGGACAGGAACTGGTCAATATCGTCATTGTCATGATTATATGGACGCCCGTCTGGCTACCACTGCTGCTGCTCGTACGCTGGGTATGGCGCAAGACACGTGGTCAACCGCGAACCGGCAGTGGCCCAACCGCACCGACGGCGGCATAGGACAGACAGTGGCAAGAGGCATAATACCATGGCGTCTTGGCTTCAACCAGTGCGCAAAAGAGAACGGGCAAATACAGTTCCGCATTTGCCCGTTCCGCATCCAGAAGCTATTCCGTCGTTGATGGTGACCCGACGCCACGACCAACAAGAAACGTCACGGCCCCAATACAGCTATTATCGGTACAGGTCATACGATACTCACCCGGCTCATCAAACTGTACAAACATCACCTGGCGCGTAAAGGTAATGTCAGCATTGACCTGCGTCGCGGCTGGTAGAAAGAGGCCGGTTGTCACCGTACCGTGTTCCAACACCAGCGTAGCCTCGTTTGTACTTAAATTAGAGAGACTCAGCGTCAAGGCAGCTCCGGGGTTGGTCGTAATGGTATCGGGTTGCAATTCACCCAGTTCATTGATCATGATTAGTTCACGCTGATGGCCCGAAACCGGGGGCAACATATCTTCTGTAGGTTTGCCTTCTGGGGCTTCCGTGTGATCAGATAGTATCTCCTCATCCTCTTGTCCTTCAGCCAGCGGTGCCTCAACTGCCTCGGATGGTTCTCCATGTACTTCCGCTTCCATATCAGGACTCGGCCCACCGCAACCAAACAGCACGAGCGCCACCAGGATAATGAAGGCAATAATAGCCAGGCGTAATCGCTTCATCTCTTCTCGCTCCTCTCTTGTTTTAGTCCGGGCTGAAACGACACCCGATCATCTGTCTTCCCGGATTGTTCTGCTTTCGGTATTATCTATTATATACCAGATCTCTTATTTTGAATCACTCCATCTTGAGTGAATGCAACAAAATATGTTTATAAATAAAAAAGCCGCCTGCCGCCTGGGAGGGCGGGCGTCGCGCCTGCCGCCTGGGAGGGCGGGCGTCGCGCCTGCCACCTGGGAGGGCGGGCGTCGCGCCTGCCGCCTGGGAGGGCGGGCGTCGCGCCCGCCACCTGGGAGGGCGGGCGTCGCGCCCTCGTCGTGCGGCGCGGGCGGGACGCCCGCCGTCACGCCGTGTAACCGCTACTTGCACAGACAGCACGAGTATGTTAGAATGAAACGGCTGACATCCAGATGTTCAGTTTTTTTGTAGTGCGGGCCGACGTAGCTCAATTGGCAGAGCAACGGTTTTGTAAACCGTAGGTTCAGGGTTCAATTCCCTGCGTCGGCTCCAGACTCATGGCTGTGGGTCGGTACCGAAGTGGCCAACCGGGGCAGACTGTAAATCTGTTGGCTTACGCCTTCGCAGGTTCGAATCCTGCCCGGCCCACCACATTCATTAGACTCTCATATCATCCCTGGTATGCTCCCGTAGCGTCTGGCATCGGGAGCATATTTCAGTGAAAATAAAGAACATTGAGTAATCATCCACTCTCAGCAATTTCTTTCGAGTAAGAGAGAGTGTGCCCACGTAGCTCAGTCGGTAGAGCACGTCTTTGGTAAAGACGAGGTCATGGGTTCAAGTCCCATCGTGGGCTCCAGATAAGGCCATTCTCAGTATCAGGAGATTGCTCCCTGTGCCAATACTCACCATTGACACAGTGTTATACATCTCAAATGTTCATTAGGAGCCAGGTTTCTATGGCAAAGCAGAAGTTCGAGCGCACCAAACCGCATATCAATGTCGGTACTATCGGGCACGTTGACCACGGCAAAACGACGCTCACCGCCGCGATTACCAAAGTGCTGGCGTTGCGCGGGGCGGCCAACTTTATGGCCTATGATCAGATCGATAACGCCCCCGAAGAG
>CALANA010000299.1 GCA_937925925.1 uncultured Chloroflexales bacterium
CTTCCGCATCCGTTCGTCTGTCGCACGCTTGTGCATACGACCACGAGACTGCACCTGGAACGGAGCGGCGTTGCATGCACCGCCGCTCCGCCGACATCCAAACATGGGCGGGGGCCTGCGGCCCCCGTCCCCCCGCCGCGACGCTGGCGCGTGGGAGGACGCATGGCAAGCACATGCGGAATGGTCACGTCGAAACGGTATTACGTGGTGGTATTGTTCGTTCGCCTTTTTTTTCGCCTGCGGTAGCGTGAAAAAAACACTGTTTTCACAGCCCATTTTCGCCGTAGGCATGGTTCCAGATGCTGAATTTTGACATGACATATGTAGTGACGACTTCAGTCGTTCTACAACTTTACAAAGGACGAAAGTCGTTACGACGTGCTACCCAACGGTAACGTATTGACGAACCTTGTCGTAGGCGAACATCGGGGGGGAAACAAATCGTTTCTTCCGCTCTGCCGAAGGCGACAAAGATGTCAATTGCACGCGACCGCGTATCTTCTGGCAGATGAATATGGGCAGCGGAGCAAGCAAAAGCGGCGTAGCCAGGATTTCAAAACCAGACCGCGCCGCTGTTATGTAGCATAGGGAGCAGGTGACTAACTAACCGCTTCGTCCGGCGAGTCGAAGGTAATGTTGTAGTTTGCCAGGTTGGACGCGAGGAGATCCTGAGCCTGCATCAGTCGCAACCGTTCTTGTAAGTACGCCAGGTCAAGCCGTTGTCGACGGGCGATTGATGCTGCATCGGTCAAATCGTGCTTACCCTGTTCCGGGCCGCGCCCGAGCAGGATCTTATGCACAAACACATCCTCTGGTGCCAGAACCGCGACCCGCGATCCTAGCAATGGCATGCGGCGAAGATGTTGTTCCATGCGTGAATCAAGCGTAAAAGGATGCAACTTATTGGCCCGCCGCACGCTCAAATCATCAAAGAGTTTGACCCCGCGCCACAAAACTCGCTTGCCATCAAATTGTACCGCCTTGCGTTCCTGTTGTAACAACTGCACAATGGTCGTCAGTCCGCCCTTAATCACCAGGATATCAATATCCTGAATCGGGCGGCGATCACCATACAAATGTGACGCCGCTCCAGCGCAAACACCCCAACGAATAGCATGGGCATCCAGCAGACGTTGCACCACGCCTAGATTGCCAGCGATCAATGACATAATGGTTGTTCCTTTGCAGTCGCAAGCAATATCTATGCGGCTATGCCTGGCGATGCTGCCAATCAGCGAGAAAACGTTCAATTCCAATATCGGTCAACGGATGCTGCATAGCCTGTTGCAGGACTTTATAAGGACAGGTGGCAATATCTGCTCCGGCCAGCGCACTCTCGACAATATGACGCGGATGGCGAATGGACGCGGATAGAATGCGCGTTTGAATGCCGCCCGCATTGTACACCCCCCGAATTTCACGAATAAGCTGGATGCCATCAACGCCAATATCATCTACGCGCCCAACGAAGGGGCTGATGATAAACGCGCCCGCCCGTGCAGCCATCAAGGCCTGAATAGGGTTGAAGCAGAGTGTGACATTGGTGCGGATGTTCTGTTTCGCCAGAGCGTACACCGCTTTCAGTCCCTCGGTCGTACTCGGCACTTTGATAATGACATTCGGATGCCACTGGGCATACTCCAGGCCTTCACGGATCATGCCCTCGGCATCAAGGGCGATGGTTTCGGCACTGATCGGCCCATCCACCAGGCTTGCAATTTCCTGGATGGTGGCTTGAAAATCGGCCCCTTTCTCGCGGGCCATAAGCGTTGGATTGGTGGTGACGCCGCTGAGTACGCCCCAACTGGCCGCTTCACGGATCTCTCCAAGATTGGCTGTATCAAGATACAGTTGCACCTCTGACACCTTTCTGTATGGGTAGCTGGTACTACACCGCCGAAATCGAAATCTCCAGGGAAACATGGGCAGGAACCACATGCCCCGGCACCCCCGCCGCGACACCGTCTCGGTGGAGTACTGGCTCCTGCTTTCCAGAAACAGATTTGAAACCAGGTTGTGTTCCGATTTGATTATAGCACAGCTTAAAGTGCTGCTAGTATCAACGGCAAGAAAACCTGTTGTTGTGTGGGTTCTTCTATGACCTCTCGCTCGATAGAAGCCTGTACATAGGGCGACACGTTGCCAGCAGCATCCTGGAAACACACACGAATGCTGGTTGTGCTGGCGGGCAACTCAACCACCGTGTGGTAGGTAAACAAGCGTGTGCGGTCGACAACCGCCGTGATTTCCGCTTCAGGAGCCTGGATCTGCCAGCGCTGTTCGCCAGCGTTGATCTCAACCTCGATCAGCGCCACGCCACTCCCGTGATCTTCGGCGCTCACGAGCGCACGTAGGTTCAAGTCACGGTCAAGTACGACCTGACCTGTGGGTGGGGTTGTGTCCAGCAGTACCTGGCGGGTGTAGATGCTGGAAATATGCCCAGTCGCATCCTGGAACCGAATATAGATTGGGATGCTTCCATCCGCTTGCCCCTCAAGTGCGAAAACGGGATGGCGCGTGAATGGTTGCCAGACTGTGTCGCTAAAGTGCGGATCGCTACTGATCTGCAGCGCCTCCGTAGGGACTGGTGCGGTAATCGTGAGCGTGATCGCAGCGTTGCGGGTGAGCGCAGGGGTATCGACGATGTAGATCGGTAACGACCCTACGTCACTGACTGTCACCGATACCTGCTGAATGGTTGAACTGGTGTCCATGGTATTGACAGCGCGGAATTCCAGCAGATGGGTGCCATCATACAACGGTGCTTCGAGATAAAACTCCTCAGCAGCACTATCAAATGCGCCATCGGTGGGAATAACAGGTTGCCACGGGCCATTATTGGCACGATATTCTACGCGCTCAATCCGATTGATGTTCACCGTAGTTTGCATGGGTGCGGGATAGCCGCGATCAATGCTATAACCATATATCAAGGGGCGCTGGCCTGGCAATAGCGGCTCAACCGGATTGAGATACAACTCCGGGGTGGTGTCCAGCGGATCAATAATGCCATTACCGTTGCGGTCGTGATAGCCAATCTGCGCCAGTGCGGAGGGATCAACGGCACCGATGGAATAGGCAATGATGGGTGACAACATAATACTCGGTTCGTTCAACGGACAGCCCCCGATCTGGCTGTTGCTGGTGGGCATATGCAGGTAGCCGCTACGCTGATCACAACGTACCTGCGCCGCCTGATATTGATCCTGTGCCCCGAAAATATGACCGATTTCATGCGCCAGCACCATACTCAGGCGTTGTGTACCATAGGAACCAACATCTGAGGTTAGTACCGTGAATGGGCCATTGATATAGGCATACCCCAACCGGTTGTCTTTGAAGCGACCCGATGGACTATTGGCGCTATTGGCAACAAAGATCAGTGTTGCCCAGTCACTGTCCGTCTGTCGTCGCAGATCATAGGTAGCAGCATAGGCCTGCTCAAAGTAATTGCCGCTATAGCCCATCTGCCGTAGCACATCACCGATCCACAATCCTTCTTCGTGCTGACGGTAACGGATCGGCTCGAATGCGGTAGGGACGATGCGTGTTTCAAGCTGGAAGCGCAGGCGGGCACGCGGCACACGCTCGACCCACCAGTCCAGCGCTTCCTTTACCTGGGTCGTAATGTGATTGATCTGATCGGATGTCCACTGCTCCAGCACGGGATCGATGCGCCCATTGCTTTCGGGCAAGATCAGCATGACGGCTACGTTCCCGGCCATAAACTGACTGGGGCCAGCCGTAATCTCATGGTGGCTCAGGTCGGGTGGGGGCGGTGGCGGCCAGAATGCGTCACCAACCAGGGCTTCAGGCTCATCATCGGTCGAGGCGAGGGCACCGAGAGACATGGGATAGACACCCGACAGGGTCAGAATGAAGCAATACAGTAACAGAGTGTGACAATATGGGCGCATAGCGTTCTTTGGGTACTATAGTTGACAAAAATGTTCGGAACGTAACGCAATTTCTGACGGGCAGCAATGGCATGCGGTAGCGAACACACTACTAGCATACTGCGTGCTATGTCATTCGCCTAGAGGCAGATAGTCCTGTTGATTATAGGAAAATCGGGGTGGAGAGAACCAGGTGCAGATAGCCATGAGGTACTATGGCAATCCTCCTTGAGGCGTAAAGAATCGGCGTCTCGGCTTTCGCCTGGGTGTCGCTCCGTCCCGGCTTTCGCCGGGACGCCGATGTACCATCGGTAGAGGCTTGCTCTATCTATTTCCCAGGTTGCCCAATTTTTGCTACAATGGAGGCGACACTTTTGCGATTTTGAAGCCATATCGAGCAGGATCGTATGTTCTCGCTGATTATCACCTTTAGCTTTCTGATTATTGAAACCGTGCTGGGGACGTTTGTCGCTGTGCGAGCCTGGGAGTATCGTCCGGCTCGATTGCTTGTACTCCTCGTGGCGACGATGGCCTTGCTCAATATCTTTGGCTTCGTTCAGGCTGAAGCTACCAGCGCTGATATAGCCATAGTGGGAGTGGTTGGTGGTGGATTGATGCTGATCATCTTGCAAATTCTCCTGCTGCTGCTGTTTAGTGCGTTATTTGTGCCACAATGGTGGACGGGTTCCCGCCCGGTGATCTGGATCAGTCTGCCGTATGTTGTTGCCGGTATCGCCTTTGGAGGTGACGCGATCGCGCAGACCAGGTTGATATTGGATGGGATGGTTCTGGATGACGGGATCTATCGCCTCAGTTTGATCTATCCCGGCGGTTATATTCTGCGCAACCTGTTTTTTGTTAGCTGGTTTGTGCATCTGGGCCTCTTGATCGTCTCGTTTGTACGTGTTCCAAAGGCCAGGGTGGTTATTAGTTTATTAGCGCTAACGATTATCACAGCATCAACCATCACTCGAGTTGGGAATCAATCCTATCAATTGCGCCAGATCAGCGGGTCAATATCAACGCTGCTGTTGCTGTCGGCGCTGACCTATATGGTATTGCGTACGCGGTTTTTGGTAGCAACGCAGGTGGCGCTGGATCTGGCGTTACAAGCAATGGACGAGGCAGTGGTGGTGCTGGATCAAGACGGGCGGTTGATATACACCAATACCCAGGCACAGCGGCTTGGTCTGGGCACGCAACCGGCAGTGACCACGGCCCTCGATCGCGTGGGCATTGATACCAGTATCATCGATCTCTTTGCTGGTGAGCGAGCGGGATGGCATGCGGTGATGACAAAGTTTGATCACGCTCACAGCTCCACCCTGACCTCTGAGTTCCTCACGCTCAATCAGCGCCGGATTGCGTTGACGCTAACGCCGGTGATTGATGCCCACAACCGCACCCAGGGAATGCTGGTGATGGGTCGTGATATGACGGAGATCGAAGCCTATATGAACCGGCTGGATCAGGAACGGAGTCACCTGATTGAGGCCATCCGTCAGCTTGAGGCCGAGCAGTATGAACGGGCGAAACTGGCGGATGCAGTACGTGTACTCTCACTGCCTATGATCCCTATTCTGCGCGGGGTGCTGGTGTTACCGCTGATTGGTGAATTTGATCCGGCACGCAGCGCGGACTTTATGCCGCACCTGTTAGCTGGCATTGAGCGCGAGCGGGCACGGGTGGTGTTTATTGATCTGACGGGGATACCGCTGCTGGATACGGAAGCCGCCGCCGGGTTGTTACGTGGTGTGCAGGCAGCTACCTTGCTCGGTGCCCGCTGTGTGCTGGTCGGCATTCGGCCCGAGATGGCACAGACGCTGGTGACGCTGGGTATTGCACTCACCGGGTTTGAGACGGCGGCGACGCTAGAGCAGGCCCTGTCTGTTGAACTACACCGACACCCGCAGTGGTTGCCGGCCATGTCCAATCTACCGTAGCGGACATGGTCACACGACTGCGAACCAGACTGCGAAGCCGTCCACTACCCTTGATTGCCTGCACGAAGACTTGCTTCAACGTTCATAGGGAATGGTTGTCCGGTTGTAGGAACGACTTTAGTCGTTGGTGGCGCTCCCCAGACCGCTCAACCATCAGGCTGTGGGCACAATCCCCATGCGACCCATTGGCAGATCCAGGCGCGGTTGTCGTTCGCGGATGGTTGTGATACAGCCAGCCTCCCACGGAAACCGTCCCTCCGCATCAGGATAGAGTACCTGCAGCATCTGGAATTCCCAATGACCATAGATGCGGCGTGCAATGCCAAACAAACCGGTATACCAGCTATAATGAACGGTGCGGAAGGCAACCTGATAGTTTTGCAGGACATTATCGGCTTGAGTACCTGGGCTGAAGCGTGTGCCATTGCGAATCAACGTTCCGATGTTGTTCAGAATGGGCTGCATGGTTTCAGGTGGAAGCCCGCTCATCATCAGTTCTGAATGGCCCAGCATGCGTTCAATTCCAACTGTGTAGGCCCATATGGGCATATTGATCGTTGGATCGCCATTAACGGCAATCACCGACCAGCCAACGCGTTGAATATTTGTCTCAACTTGCTGGATCAACTGATTCATGTTTGTTCCCCTCTCTAGCTCCAGATCATCATCTCTTATCAGGGTCGGGGTAACCGTTCAGGTGGGGTGGTTGGGCGGGGCACGACCCCGCGGAGGTTCCCGGGGGTTGCGGGGGCCTGCGGCCCCCGCA
>CALANA010000300.1 GCA_937925925.1 uncultured Chloroflexales bacterium
GCGCCCCCGCCGGCGCAGGTACCACCTGAACGGTTACACGGCGGTCAATATAAAAAGGACAGCCTGCAGCAGCATGAGCGGCGTATCAACTTTTTTAGATAGACCGAGTCACATATGTATTTTGATGCCTTAACCCTGGCAGCCGTTGCAGATGAACTGCATGCTACAATTCTGGGTGGCCGCGTCCAACGTGTGTTACTTACTGGCCCGCTCGGAATTGGCCTGGAGGTCTATGCTCAACATCAACGCTATCAACTCCTCGCCTCTGCACATCCTCAATGGGCACGCGTTCACCTGGTGCGTCATAAACTTTCACGTGGTGTCGAACAGGCCACACCTTTTTTGTTGTTACTACGCAAATACGTCCTCGATGGACGTATTATAGCGATTGAGCAACCAGCCCTCGAACGAATCTTAGTGCTAAGTATAGTCAAAGAACCGACGTTGTGCAACCATGAACAAGAACCAGACACACGTCAATCTGCGTCAGATGCGCATCCCATGGGAGCAATCAGGACAATTGCCCCTGACGATGATCGTTCTGGTGCCGATCATACACTGACTCTGCCCGTGCTGATGACAGAACGGGTTGCGCCCTTGCTTCGCTGCGAGTTGATCATTGAGCCAATGGAACGCCACAGTAACATTATCCTGGTCGATGATAACAACCTTATTCTGGATAGTATCAAGCGCGTGACGCCCCGGATGAGCCAGCGTGTGATTCTGCCGCGCCAGGTCTACGAAGTACCACCGCGTCAGCAGAAGCGTGATCCGCGTATGGCGACTGCGACGGATATAGCAGCAACATTGGCCGAAACTGGAGAACGGATGCTGGCACGGGCGCTGGTGGCTGCCTATCGTGGTGTCTCGCCTCAGGTGGCACGCGAGGTGATCTATCGTGGGTCAGGCACAGCAGATACCGCTGTGCAAGCGGCATTACCCTGGGAGCAACTGGCAACGGAACTGCGGGCCATCCTGAGCGCGGTGTGGACACCCACACTGGTACCCGGCCCGGAGCAACCCCAGGCCTATGCGCCCTATGCCCTGACCCATCTCCCAGGAGCCACGCCACAGCCGACAATCAGCATTGCACTCGAAACGTTCTATGCGCCGCGTGAGACCGTAACCGCTCATCAGCAGCGCCGGGCGGCTGTACAGCAGCAATTCGCCGCTGTCCGTGAACGGCTGCAACATCAGCATCAGCAATTGCTCAAGGAGCTGGAGCGCGTGCGCAATCTGGAGCATATGCGCTGGGAAGGCGAGATGATTTTTGCCTTTTTGCATACCCTGACGCCTGGTCAGTCGATGCTGGAGGTAGAGGGGCAGCAGATTACCCTCGATCCGCATCGCAATCCTGTTGAGGCAGCGCAGGCCCGTTTCCGCGCCTATGAGAAAGCGAAACAGGGCCTGGCCGGTATTCCTGAACGCTGCCGGGCGACTGAACATGCTCTGGCTGGCCTCGAACAACTGGCAGCGCTTCTGGACGTAGCCGACACCCGTGAACAGATTGACCAGATTGCTCAGGAAGCCGCGGAGCAGGGATATACCCATTCGTGGTCAACCAGGACGCAGCATAAGCATAAGGACAGGCCAGGTCGCCAGCGGGGCGTGCGACGGCTCAAACCGCTGCACCTGGTATCTAGTGATGGTCTGGATATTTATGTCGGGCGTAGTTCCGAACAAAACGCGGAAGTGACTTTTCGGATTGGACGACCCGATGACCTCTGGCTGCATGTGCGTACTATTCCGGGGGGCCATGTCATTGTGCGCACGACCGGTAGCGATGTGCCAGAGCGCACACTGCAGGAAGCGGCTGGCCTGGCGGCCTATTTCAGTCGTGTACGCACAGAACGTGCGGTTGAGGTTGATCTCGCACATCGCCGCCTGGTACGCAAGGTACCCGGTGGCCCGCCTGGATTGGTGACATACCGCGCCGAACGCACGTTGCGGGTCGCACCCATTCCACCCTGGATGTGAGGCAGTCGTAAGTACTAATACCAATGTACCTGCGCCTTCCGCATCCGTTGCTTCGTCTGACGCTGGCTCCTACGCCAACGAGCCGGCCCCTGGAACGAGCTATCGCGGGGCAGAGCGGCGTTGCATGGCACCATCCCTCCGCATCCCTCCGCCGCCCCCTGCGGATGTGTGTGGCATGGGAGAGCGCGGCTTCGCCGCGCCGCACCAGACAGGGGATTTCAGCGTATGCGGAATGTTTAAGCCAGATTGGTATAAGTTCTGTCGTAAATAAACAGGAGACCCCACAAGGGTGTTCCTCGTGGGGTCTCTCTTTGACAATAATAACAAAAGCAAAACAAACAAAATTGATTATCTTTGCAGAGCTGGAATAACACGACTATACCAGACATCATGGATCGACTGTCCCATGATCGTCAGGATAGCAACGCACGCGACCGCGATCAAAACCAGGATCAACCCATATTCCACCAGTCCCTGCGCATGGCTACGAGTAAAAACGTAAGGCTGTATTCGATAGATCACACGTCTGGTTTTTTTCATCAGGATTGTCACGATACAATCTAGCCATCGCATCTGCTTCACCTCCTTTCGGCACTATACAAAAATTGATCCAATAATTAACCCTACTATAACATATCAGCACCCAGAACCTGATAGTACCTAAGTCCTCAATATATCGTGACCCATAGCCCTGCAACCACGTGATATTATGCCGTTTCGACGTGACCCTTCTGCATGTGCGTGTCATGCACCGCGTTCCGCGGTCGTTCACCATCCCATAGCTTTCGCCTTCGGCAGAGCGGTTCTGTTTCTCTTTTTGGTTCCCCCTTTTCGCCGAAGGCGAAAAGGGGGAACTACACGCGAGTCCCGTCCACGCTATCGCAGACGAACCGTGGCGGCGGATGCCCCACCGCGTCCGTCTGAACATACGGAAGGGATTCCCCCGACCCCCACCCCCTCCGAACGGGGATAGGGAGTCAAAAGAGGCGGAAGGGCGAAGTCACATTGGTATTACTGCCTACAGACCGAAGCGCATGCAAGGGGTCGTCGTATGCCTCTCACATGTTGGTTTTTTGGGGAGGTGCAGGCTCTCGTGCCCGCCCTGCGACGCTCTGATACGCCAGCGGCTAGCGGTGCAACCACGGGGAGTTGCCCCTACATTCCGCATCACAAAGAGGTTGAGACAAAAAACCTTTACGTGCGAGGTGTCGTATCCTCTCCGGCCTTTCTGTCGTCTTGCAGAACAGGATCAGGAATAGGTGATCACTACGAATTCTGTCTGAAAAGTGTGGATGGCGTGTATAGAGTGCGGCAGCCATGCTGCCGCACCGCATATGTCTACCCTACTTATCTGTAGCCATCCGCTCATAGACAACCGGATGGGACAGGAGGTAGTCATATGCCCGCAACGCAGCACGTGCCCCTTCGCCAATCGCAATCAACACCTGCTCACCAAAGGCCGTGGTGACATCACCCGCCGCAAACAGACCCGGAACCGAGGATTGATTGCTGTGATCAATCACGATAAAGCCATCGGCATCGGTTTCGACTAACCCCTTGACCATATCGCTGTTAGGATGTAGTCCCAGATCGACAAAGGCAGCATCGACGTATAGTGTGCGGATTTGGCCTTGATGCTCAACCATCACTTGCTCAATCGTTGATACACCCTGCACTTCCTTGACCTGATAACCGGCAAGCATTTCAACGTTGGGACGGCGTTGTAAAACCTCAACCAGAGGCGTGGCAGGCACCGCTTCTGGTTCAATCACATAAAGTTTTTCGACTGTGCGCGACAATTCGACTGCACCCCGTAGTGCGCGTGGTGACGTGCCAATAATGGCTACAGTCTTCCCCTGAAGCAACAAGGCATGCGTCGTCGGCGAATAGCCAATCCCCATGCCCAGAAACTCCTTGGCACCAGGAACGTCTAACGTTATGGGTGTAACACCCGTAGCAATCACAACCGCCGCAGCTTTTTTCAGACCATTGCGCTGGGTCTCGACGTGAAAGAAATCACCGACTCTGGTAACGTTCGTCACTCGGTCGCGCAATGTCACCCCGGAGCGGGTTTTGACCTGCCGTTCAAAGAGATGCACGGTTTCCTCGCCAGCCAACTGGGCTTCACCCAGTGGCTGCTCATCTGGGAATGCCAGATGAACCAGAATATGCCCGACGAGATAATCCTCTTCTGAACGCAGTGTCAGACGCTGCCCCGTCTTGCCACCCAGTTGTTCATAAATAATTAAAACATTCAACTGTTTACCCAACGCAGATGACGTGGCCGACAAGGCCGCTGCGCCACCACCAACAACGATGAGATCATGCATATCTTGCCTCCCTATAACGTGTATCTTCTTCGATACCAGTAGGGGTTCTTCACGGATGGAGTGTCTCAGAGTCCTACTACATTGATCGACTATCTTCCTGGAAATTCTCGGGTAGCGAAGGTTTCCAGACATACATCATGCTCTGCACTGAGGGATAGCTGCCAACACCGCAGCCCAATGATGTAGATACCACTGGATTGCGCTACCTGGTCACGTCCAGAGCAATGATTCACAATGCTGAAGGTATCCTGCCTACACGCAGTTGATCCTACTACTACAACGAGACTTCCCCTGGAAGGAGATTGCGAGGGGCGAAGGGCCGTTGCATGCAACGCCTCTACGCCGCACCCCCCTGGCCCCCCCGCAGGCGGGCTGGGGCGAGGGCGCAACTGCGCCGCATCAGAAAGGGAACATGTATGAGGGCCTGCGACCCCCGCACCCCCGCCAATATGAAGTCTTATTGTAGCATTAAGTATACCCGATTTTTGAATTCAGGTACAAAAGCTACAAATGCACGATCGTGCGGCCAGTTACCCAGAGTGTATGTGCAGTATAATGAATAATAACGCTATTTTGTTGTTCTGTGTTATCACGTGACTGTCTGGATGCCATTTGCTCTGACAGGAAAGCATTCTGGCTCAATTTGTGTACATCGTGTTATGAAGGAGAGTATTCTATGCTGCGACCGATAGACTATCGGAAACCACGATTGGCACTGCTCGTGCTGATCATGCTGATTCTTACCGCCTGCACCCAGAACCTGACAGAATCGTCCACACCAGACGTGACACCCGGGTTGAGCGTAGCGGCGGTTGATACGGTATCATCAGATAGCATCGCCTTACAATCACCTGGATTGCAGGGCGAACCGGGTACCTTAGAACAGATTATTGCTACTATCTATACCAACGCTGCCCCGGCAGTGGTGCGTATTGAGCAACGGGGTGGCCTTGGTTCTGGCTTTTTAATTGATAATCAGGGCCACATTGTCACGAACAACCATGTGGTAGCCGGACAGAGTCGGGTGCGTGTGCTATTCTCAGGCCTCTTTGAGACACCGGGTGAGGTGATTGGTACTGATCCAGACAGTGACCTGGCCGTGGTGCGCGTGACTGATATTCCAGCAGGCGTGCAGCCGTTACGCCTGGGTGACTCAGATCAGCTACAGGTGGGACAGATAACGATTGCAATTGGTAATCCGCTGGGCCAGGATCGTACAGTAACCAGCGGGATTGTGAGTGCGTTAGGACGCACGCTGGCCGAGACGCCAGGCGGATTCTCAATCGGTGGGATTGTGCAGACCGATGCCGCTATCAATCCCGGTAATTCGGGCGGGCCGTTGCTTAATGCACAGGGTGAAGTAATTGGCGTGAATACCGCCATTGCCGCTATTCCCGACCGTTTCGGTGGGCAGCAGGCCAGCCAGGGGATCGGGTTTGCCGTGCCCGTCAATCTGGTCAAGAAAGTTGTGCCAGCGTTGATTGAACAGGGCCGTTATGAACATCCCTATCTAGGCATAGGGATTGGCGAGCCGATTACGACCTTTGTTGCCCAACAACAGGGATTACCATCACCAGGATTGCCCATCAGTCCAAATGACCGCAACGGTCCAGCATTTCAAGCTGGTTTACGCGACACAGTAATCCTGGTGGCGATTGATGGTCAAGCAGTGGCTTCGGGTGATGATATTATTTCGTATCTAGAAATTCAGACTCAACCTGGTGATACGGTCACGCTGACCATTGTGCAGGCGAATGGCGAACAGACCGATTTATCGGTGACGGTCGGGACACGACCAGACGTTCAGATGGAACGACGCCGACAACGTCGATTCCCATAGATTTCATAGTACAGGAGATACGCGGTCGCTCAAATAACACGCCTTTTTGCCTTCGGCAGAGCGATGCTTTTGTTGTTTTTCGCCCTAAAGCATGGTTTCAGATGCCGGATTTTGACGTGACCCATGTAGTGACGACTTCAGTCGTTCTATAGCTTTACAAACGACAAAAGTCCTTACGATGTGCTACCCAACGGTACAGTATCGACGAACCTTGTCTAAGCGAAAATGTGGGGCGAAATAAAGCGTTTCTTCCACGCTGCCACAGGCGAAAACGTTCGGTGGATGACCTACCGCGTGACTCCTACCACATTACCCATGTCGGTTTCTTATCGGCACCGGTAAAGACGTCGCTTGCAACGTTTTTACCGGTCTCTCCTGTCACTTCCTATTGGAACTCTACGCATATAATGGGAGCAGAGTAGTGCTAGTGGTTGACCACCGTGATATTGAAGGATACGTCGTAACGACTAAAGTCGTTTCTGACGCGGTCATCACGACGAACGTCGTGACGACATACTCCGCATATGCAATGTGTCTGACCACTAGCAGTGTTGCCAGGCCTGAATTTTGTCAGCCGGCAGTTGTAACAGGTGTTCCATGGTTGTAGGAGAAGCAATCTCAAGAATATTGGGGCATAATTGCCCATTTTGCAACCCAATCACCCGGTTCACCTGGCGTCCCAATTCTGGATTACGGGTAGCAATCAGTATCGTGAAACCAGACTGATGATGTAGTTCTTGCAATAATGGAAGCAAGCTGCCTTGCTCAACCGGAGCGGCTGTTGCATCGACTAACAAGAGCGAGGGATTATTGACCAGCGCACGAGCCAGGGCCACGCGCTGCCGCTGGTGATTGGTCAACTGTGCCGGGCGATACGATGCGTGATCGACCAGTCCAACCATTGCCAGTGCAGTCTGGGCCTGCTCCTCTCGTTCGGTTACACTCAGTTGGCGATAGGCCAGTGGCAATGCGACATTTTGCCACACCGAAAGATATGGAAGCAAGCGAGCATGCTGGAAATAAAAACCGATACGCTCGGTGCGCAGCTGTACCTGAGCCACCTGGCTCAAATGGCTCACATCCTGTCCATCAAGCCAGTAGCTGCCGCTCGTTGGCCGATCTAACAGGCCGAGAATATTGAGCAACGTGCATGTATTGCTGCCAGTCATGGACAACAGGCCGACTATTTCACCGCGCTGTATATCAAATGATACGTCCTTGAGTGCTGATACAGCATTCCCAGCATTTTTCGTTCGGAACACACGTGATATATGGCGTACTCGTACCACCGGTTCGGTAATATACTGGATCATGGGCTGCCTTTCTCATTTGAGTCACTCAAGGTAGAAAAGGATTTTATAAAAACTTGATCTTGTTTATCTTTCCTATGCTTATTATACACTCCATGCACAATATTTGTCAATAGTTTACACAAATTCTACCTTTATGTTCAAAATGCACACGACTTACGTGGTGGGTCATCGGTCGACCGTTTTTGCCTACGTCCGCATGGAAAAACGCTTTTTCACCTCACATCTTCGCCGTAGACGAAAATGTGGGGTGACAAACAGACCAGGTATCACTTCGCCGAACGCGAAGAAGACGGTAGCGACGAGCGACCGTGTACCTCCTGTCATTCAATGCAGGCGCGAATATTCACGCCACACTACCTGCGATTATGCCAACCAAAAAAGGGTTTGACACTGGCGGTAGGATTCGCTAGACTGAGATTGAGCAGTTTCCATTCAGCCGGGTGCCGCTACCAGGTAGCGGCACTCCCATAATACTCAACGTAGACACTCTGGTGGTTTCGTATCTTTAATACTCTCTCCCCCTATCAGAAAGGATAGGTGATGATATTCAATCCTCGTATAAACGTGTCGATCATCATCGTAGGTTGTACTCTCGTGGCGCTATTGACTGTCCTGTTTCGCCCCATGTCACCGGCGCAGGCGCTGTCTGACCCGGTATCAATGCCTGTCAGTGCTGGTCAGTCGTTTGTGACCGGTGAAGTGTTGATCAAGGTAAAGCCCGGCTTCCAGCTTTCAACGCAGGCGCGGGTCGCTCTCGCGGGCTTTGCGGCGGCTGACCAATCTATGAACGCTACCGCCCAGAGTCTGGATCAGTTGCTCGTAACGGTGCAAACCAGGCAAGCCGAGTTGCTCAGTCCCGGCAGTGCAACCTACCGCGTGATCGTATCGCCTGAAGCAGATGTTGTGCAGGTTGCACAGGTTATAGCTGCGCACCCGGCTGTAGAATTTGCTGAACCGAATGCGCTACGCCAGATCATGCGCACCCCGAATGATCCGTTTGTGCGCGAGCAGTGGGCATTGACCAATATCCAGGCCTTTGAAGCCTGGGATATTACGACTGGAGCCGAGATCGTGGTCGCCGTAATTGACACGGGCGTATCTAGCTCGCATCCCGATCTGACGGGTAAAGTGCTGCCCGGCTATGATGCAATAACCGGCAGCGATCGCAGTGAGGATGTCAATGGTCATGGTACGGCGGTATCCGGGTTGATCGCGGCTAACACGAATAATGGCAAGGGCATCGCCGGGCTGTGTTGGGGATGTCGTATTCTGCCGATCAAGGCGCTCTCGTCACAAGGTGTTGGCGACGATGCCTCTATTGCACGCGGTATCCGCCATGCCACTGACGCCGGAGCGCGGATTATTAACCTGAGTCTGGGTGGCACACAGGATACACGTGTGCTGCGCGAAGCAGTGGAATATGCCTATGATCGGGGTGTGCTGGTGGTCGCTGCGTCGGGCAATGAACGGCAACAGGGTAACGCAGTGAACTATCCCGCTGCTTATCCGCAAGTGCTGGCCGTCAGCGGTACCAGCAATGCCGATACCATCACAGGCTTCTCGAACACTGGCAGTCATATCGATATCGCCGCACCCAGTGTGGGCTTGTGGACAACCCTGGTCGGTGAGCGCGAATATGGCCCACCGAATGGCACATCCTTTGCGTCTCCCTACGTAGCCGCAGCTGCGGCGCTGGTCTGGACGGTGCGGCCCGACCTCAGTCACGTGGATGTCAAGTGCGTGCTATCCGCCAGCGCTGATGATAAAGGCCCGGCCGGTTGGGACGAGGAGTACGGCTGGGGGCGCTTGAATGTATTTCGCGCCGTGCAACTGGCACAGACCTATAACGGCTGCCCGCTGCAAGAGCCAGCTCCGATAACGGAACAACCACCAGCCGCGCAACCATCGGCTGCGCAGCCATCGAACCCGTTTGCACCCATTGAACCTATAAGCAATACCCCTGATCAGATGTACTTTCCCGAAACACAACACGCGGTGCGTGGGGGTTTCAAAGCCTATTGGGAGCGTCATGGAGGCTTGCCCATCTTTGGCTATCCAATCAGTGAAGAGTTTGTGGAACGTGCCTCAGATGGACGGGATTATGTGGTACAGTACTTTGAACGGTATCGCTTTGAGCTACATCCTGAGAATGCTGCCCCCTACAATGTGCAGTTGGGACGGCTGGGTGATGTGACGCTCGAACTGCAAGGGCGTAGCTGGTGGGATTTTGCGCGCAGTGCGCCAACGCCCGGATGTCTGTTCTTTGAAGCTACCGGCCACACACTGTGCGATCCATTTTTAAGCCACTGGCAGCGCAATGGCCTGGAGTTTGATGCGCTGCCGGGCAAGAGCTTTGCTGAGAGTATGGCGCTCTTTGGTCAGCCTATTTCCGGGCCGATGGTGGAAGAAGTGGAACCTGGCGTTTATGTCACGGTACAATGGTTCGAGCGGGCGCGCTTTGAAGATCACGGTTCCAATGGAGTATTGCTGGGCTTACTTAGCCGCGACCTGACGCAGGCGCGTGGCTGGCGCTGAAGGCTTGAAGGGACACAGGACACGGAACCGGGAGCCGGTTTGATCAACGATAACAAGCCTATTGTCATTGGACACGTAGAGTCCTGGCTTCAGCCGGGACGGAGCTAGACCAGCATCAAGCCGGGACTCTGGTCTTCACAACTCTTTGAGGATTGCGATATGACAGATAATGACGAAGTAACACCCAACCTGCCCACTGCTCAACCTGGATCAACAGCCGAAGCCCAGGCACGGCGGGAAGCGGTACGCAAGGAAAACCGGCGCAAAGGGTTGGTGATTGTTCATACCGGCAATGGCAAGGGTAAGACAACAGCAGCGCTGGGCATACTGATGCGCGCCTGGGGCCGTGACATGCGTCTGGGCGGTATCCAGTTTTTCAAGCATGAGAATGCCACCTTTGGCGAGTTGCGTTCGGCCCAGCGTATGAACATTGAGCTAACACCGATGGGCGATGGTTTCACCTGGACAAGCCGTGATATGGACGAAACTCAGGCGCGAGCCTTGCATGGGTGGGAACAGGCCCGGCAGCGTATTGCCAGTAATGCGTATGATATTTTTCTGCTGGACGAGTTCACCTATGTACTCAACTTTGGCTGGTTGGAAGTACAGACGGTGATAGACTGGTTGCGCGATCACAAGCCGCCAATGTTGCATCTGATTATTACCGGGCGCGATGCACCACCAGAGTTGATCGCTTTTGCTGACCTGGTGACAGAGATGACGCTGATCAAGCATCACTTTGCTGATCAAGGTATCAAGGCCCAGAAGGGTATCGAGTTTTGAGGCGTTGGCAGGCTAGAATGTTAGTAGTTCGACTATGGAATGTAGAAGCATGGTTGCCGTCTCTAGCAGGCTCTGGCAACGCAGGCCCGGCTCAAGCCGTGACTCCAATCTGCCTGTATCCAAATTACTTTTTCAACATTCACCAGAAGGTATACAGAAATTGTGAACGACGTCTGTGCGTTCAACCGTTAGCCGTCGGAAGCATCCATCACCAGCCAACGGCGCAACCATCGCAGCGCGGCTCGCTGCCAGCTACGTAACAGCCCCCCGGTTGACGCTGAATGATCTGGCCGCGACCATAGCCGAACGAGCCAGACTCGGTGGTGATACGCACGTCGTGACCACGCGCCAGCAAGCCCTCGATCACGTGGCGCGGCGTGGCGTGTTCGACATAGACCGCCGCGCCTTCCACCCGCCAGCGCGGAGCATCAAGCGCGGCCTGCGGATTCAAACCATAGTCCAACATGTTGACCAGCACCTGCACGTGGCCCTGCGGCTGCATCACGCCACCCATCACACCGAACGGCCCGACCGCCTGTCCCTGGCGCGTCAGAAAAGCGGGAATAATCGTATGGTACGGGCGCTTGCCCGGTGCCAGCACATTCGGATGGACAGTATCCAGGGTAAACCCATGCCCCCGGTTGTGCAGCGCAATGCCCCATCCGGGTATGACAATGCCGGAGCCAAAGCCCCAGAAGTTGGACTGGATCATGCTCACCATCTGACCATTGCGGTCAGCGGTACAGAGATAGACCGTGCCACCAGGCGGGAGTTGTCCCGGTGCCGGTGCCTGCGCCGTTGCGCCAATCAGCGCCCGCCGCGCCGCAAGATAGGCCGGATCAAGCAGCATTGCCACCGGCACCGCCACATGCTCTGGATCGGCAATGTAGCGGTAGGCATCGGCAAAGGCCAACTTCATCGCCTCGATCTGCACATGGTAGGCCTCGGCTGAGTCACGTGGCCAGCGCGTCAGATCAAACCCACCGAGCATGCCTAGCGCCAGCAGTGCCGCCAGGCCCTGGCCATTGGGTGGTAGCTCCCACACCGTATGTTGGCGATAGTCCAGCGCCAGCGGCTCCACCCAGGTGCTGCAATGCGCCGCCAGGTCGTCAGCAGTCAGCAGACCGCCGGTGTCGCGGGCAAACTGCACAATCGCCTGCGCCGTGTCGCCCGCATAGTAATCACGGGCACCGTGTTCGGCGATGCGCCGCAGGGTACGGGCATGGCCAGTGCTGACAAAGCGCTCACCTGCGGCTGGCGCAGTGCCACCGGGCGCAAACGTGGGCAAAAACCCGGCATACTCTGCGCCCGAACGCAGCCGCGCTTCGGCGACGGCACGCCTCCAGTTATGCGCCACCACTGGTGCGACCGGGTGGCCCTGCTCGGCATAGGTGATCGCGGGCTGTAGCACCTGTGCCCAGGGCAACGCACCAAAACGCGCATGCAGATCGGCCCAGGCCGCCGGTGCCCCCGGCACCGTGACCGTCAGCCAGCCATGGGTCGGCATAGATGAGTATCCAGCCTGCTGCACTGTCTCAACCGTCAGCGCCGCCGGTGCGCGGCCCGATCCGTTCAGGCCATGCAGGCGCGTGCCGTCCCACACCAACGCAAACGCATCACCGCCAATCCCATTCGAGGTCGGCTCCAGCACGGTCAGGGCAGCGGCAGTGGCAATGGCCGCGTCAACAGCCGTGCCGCCCGCCTGGAGCATCGACAGGCCGGCCTGCGCCGCCAGCGGCTGACTGGTTGCCACACAGCCGTTGCTGGTGACAAGGGGCATGCGTTGTGAGAAATAAGGTAAGTGTAGCAAATCGTTAGGCATATGTAGAAAGTTAATTCTTGCAAATACGACTTCAAGTCATGAAAACACATATTACCTGAAATCCGAAGCAGCATGTAGCATCCCAGTATATGCCAGGATGCTCTCTAAAAAATATGCGCTAGATAAGCGCCCATTAGGGCTGCGGATCGGCTGGTGCAGCGGTTGCAAGCCACTGCTCCAGGTCGCTGATGCTGGTGAAATCGAGCAGCGCATCAGCTAGATCAAGCAAGCGATCTGCGTCCAGCGTCTGCACGCGGGCCGTCATATCCGCTGTGAGCGGGCCGCATCGCCGGGCGAGTTGCCGCAGCAACAACGCTCGCCGCTCCTGCTCCTGTCCCTCTTCGCGTCCTTCTTGCCGTCCTTCTTGCCGTCCCTCTTGCCATCCTCGGTTGTATCCCTGCTGACGCAGTTTGCGCATCATCGGCGTTTCGGGCAAGCCATAATCTTGAGTTATCATCTGTTCTGCCATTGTCGCTATCTCCTCATCCGAACATAACAGCAGCAACTCTTCCAGCAGGCGCTCACGCTGTTCACCCTGTGTCTCGTGTATCAGACGCGCCACGGCCTGCGATACCGTCTGTTCTGGCTGCTGCATCCGGGTTTGCCCAATCAATGCCAGCAGCGCCGGTCGCTCCGTCTTGAGCAGTTCTTCGCCATCCAGTTGCCACAGATGCAGCACATCATAGCGCCACGATAACCGCACCTGCCCCTCCAGGTCATAGCGCACATGCTGGCCGGTATCCCGTGCCCCCGCGCCCCCCAGATAGATCACCACGCTGTAAATCGGGAGATCGCGATACGTCAGAATCATGCGCGTATTGTATTCCAGCAAGCGTAATGGCACTGGTTTGTGACTGCCCAACCCCTGGAATTCGATATGCAAGATCAGTTCGCGTCCATCGTCCAGTGTGACAAAGAGTACCTGGTCGGTATCAATCGGATCGGGGATGGCCGTCAACTCACCAGGCCGGGTGGTTACACGGCGCACGGGCTGATTGAGCAGCCAGGTGGCGAAATCGGCTGCCGCCAGCGCCAGTAAGCGCTTGAGTGGATGATCGGTCTCGGCCAT
>CALANA010000301.1 GCA_937925925.1 uncultured Chloroflexales bacterium
GACCGCTCGAATGCTCGAATGCTTGACCGCTCAGACCGCTCGAACGCTCGAATGCTTGACCGCTCGACCGCTCGACCGCTCGAATGCTTGACCGCTCGACCGCTCGACCGCTCGAATGCTTGACCGCTCGAATGCTCGAATGCTTGACCGCTCAGACCGCTCGAACACTCGAACGCTCGACCGCTCGAACGCTTGAACGCTCGAACGCTCGAACGCTTGAACGCTCGAACGCTCGAACGCTCGAACGCTCGAATGCTATACTCCAGTGCTAGCGGCCACACCTTCAGTGCCTCATAGCGAAAAGCCATTCTACCGTCCTTTCACTTCGCCTCCCCGCATCCTCGCATCCCGCATCTGCGCCTCACGCCTCCCCGCATCCTCGCATCCTCGTCTCATCGTCGCACAATCACCAGCGAGAGATAGGGGCGCTGCTGGCCCTGGAGCTGAAGGGAGCGCAGGTCGTGCGTGATATACTCGCCGGGCAATCCCACGTGTTCAGCGTAGATGGCCTGATCGAGCCGATCCAGGTCGGCCAGGATGGACAGGATGTAGGGCAGGACGGTGCCAACTTTCATCAGAATCACAGTATCAAAATCGGCCAGGATGCGGCACATCTGCTCACTGTCCAGTTCGGAGCTGGCAGGCAGAATCGCCACCCGATCTGCCGCAGTTGCCAGCGTGGTCTGCGTATGCGCCGCTGCCGCCGCGAAAGAGGTGATGCCGGGAATAAAGGCGACGCTGATCGTCGGGTGGTGGTTGAGCAACTCGCCCCAGATATAGGTAAACGTGCCATACAGCAACGGGTCGCCCAGCAACAGATAGACGCCCTGTGCCGCCGCGCCCCGTTCGACAAGGCGCAACGCGATCTGATCAGCCGCCGCACGCCAGGCGGTGCTTAACCGTGCTGCGTCACGGGTCATCGGTAAATCGAGTTCGATCACCGTTTGCCGATCGGTATCGATCCACGGTTCGGCAATGCGCAACGCCAGGCTTGCGCCCGCACCTTCGCTGCTAGCCGTGCCGGCGGGGGCACGGCTCTGTGGCACAAAGATGACATCGGCGGCCTGGATCGCTCGCATACCCTTGACCGTGATCAGCTCCGGGTCGCCCGGCCCGAGACCGACAACCGTGATGTGCATTGTTTCTTCCTTTCTCTGCGGCACGAGGCGCGAGCGCACGGTTGCGTTTTGAACGCAAAGGCGCAGAGAAGCGCAAAGCGCAAAGCGGTCTAAGCGCAAAGCGATCTAAACGCAAAGCGGAAAACATGTCGCTTTTGAAGCGCTGCGCGTGCCCTTTCTGCTCGAACCCATGGCATACGTCAGCATCCTCCTGTTTTGCGCATTGCGCTTTGCGCTTTTGAGGCGCTGCGCGTGCCCTTCCTACTCGAAACCCCTATCACGCTCCAACACTCCCCTGTTGTGTACGTAGACCGCTTTGCGCTTAGACCGCTTTACGCTCAGACCGCTCTTCGCTTTGCGCTCAGACCGCTTTGCGCTCAGACTGCTCTTCGCTTTGCGCTTTCCGCTCGCCTGTCACCCATCACCTAAAGACGCCTCACGCCTTAAAGACACGATAAACACCGGGTTCTGGGCCTCAAAGCGCAGCATGTCCTGAATGGGCTGGCCGACGCTGATCTGCACCTGCACGACGCGGGCAGCGGGCAGCAGTGTCCGCACTGTTTGCAGATTTTCTAGCGTCACCAGGTTGATCACCAGTCGTCCGCCAGGGCGCAGGCGGGCCTGCACCAGCGCGATCATCGCCGTCAGGTGCCCGCCGCTGCCGCCGATAAATACCGCGTCGGGGTCAGGCCAGGCCTGGCATGCGGCGGGCGCAGTGCCCTCGATCAGGCTGAAATTGGGTGCTGGAAAGCGGCGCAGGTTTTCGCGGATACACTGGCATAATGCTTCACGCTTTTCGACCGCATACACCTGTGCGGTTGGTTGCGAACGGGCGGCCTCAATCCCCACCGCGCCACTACCGGCCCCGATGTCCCACAGCACCTCGCCCGGCCGCAGCGCCAGCTCTGCGAGACTGAGCAGACGTACCTCGCGTTTGGTGATCAAGCCCGCCTCAGTCGCAAATGCCGCATCCGGCAGTCCGGCGGCGCAAGCTGACGTGGAAGGAAGATGAGGCGCGGTGGCCATAAGGCGGAGCGGCATATCCTCGCCGCTCCGCCTGGTCGCCTCGTCGTCTCGCCAGACGACAAACACATTCAGCGCCGCGAACTCCTGTGCAGCCACGCTCGACAGTGTCGCACGCACGATGCGCTGCTCCGGGTAGCCCAGGTTCTCGCACACAGCGCACAGTGTTGTGGGTGGCAGTCTGGCAGCCAGCAGTGCCTGGGCAATCACTGCCGGTGTGTGCTGATGATCGGTCAGGATAACGGCTTTCGGGACGGTTCGCACGCGCTCGATCACGTCTGCGAGCGGGCGGGCGTGGGCACTAAGCAGCGCGAAGTCAATCCACGGTTCACCCAGCGCCGCACCCGCCAGTTGAAAGGCACTCGGTGCAGGTATAAACTCCAGTGCATCGGGCGGAAAGTGGCGCAGCAGCGTGGTGCCAATGCCATAGCACAGCGGATCACCCGACGCCAGCACGACCGCCAGTTCACCCTGATCACGGGCCTGCTGTAACCGTTCAACAATGTGTTGCATACGACAGGTGACGGCGAGAGTTTCACCACCAAACCCAGGAAATGCGGCCAGGTGGCGCTGTCCACCCACCAGCACCCTGGCCTGCTGAATACGTGTCAGCAGCATGGCCGGCAATCCTTCCGCACCTGTGCCACCTATGCCCACCACCAGGATGCGCGGAGGATCTGTGATTGTCGCGTTATTCATGTTTCTCCTTGCGGGCTACCGTGCTACCGTGCTAATGCAGGAGAACGCGCCAGCACCGTACCGTCAAAATCGACCAGAATAACCTCCAGTTCCAGGATGCCGCCGTTGTCTATGATGAATTGTCGGCAGTGCTGGAGCGCCAGATCGGTCAATTGCTGGAGCGGTGCCAGCCAGCCGTAGGCCTGGCATAACTCCAGCATATGCCGTGCCGTGTTTGCTGCTGCCACTGCCGCGACTAACTCATCTGGCGCTCCTGTGATGTGGCAGACTTCGGCCAGAAAGTCCAGATCAACCTGGCTCCCAGACACGTGGGTCATCAGGTGTCCCTGGGCAAACTTCGCCACGCGGCTGATCATCGCCACCAGGGTTACCTGCGCGATCCCACTGTCCATACAGGCTTTCAAGGCCGAGTCGGTAAAGGCACTCAACTCGACAAAGGCCACAGGCGGGAGCGTGGGGAACATTTCCATAGCAAAGCGCTCGGAGCGCCCACCGGTAGCCAGGACGACATGGTTCACCCCGCTGGCGGCTGCCACTTGAACCGCTTTTACCACGCTATCGCGCCAGGCAGCCGTGCTATAGGGAAAGACCTTGCCGGTGGTGCCCAGAATGCTAATGCCGCCGATAATGCCCAGGCGCGGGTTAAGGGTCTTCTGTCCCAGTCGTTCGCCGTCCGGTACACTGATGATAATCTCCAGTCCCTGTTGTTGCAGGAACGCCGTCCCCTGTGGCGCAAATTCGCCTACAGCGTCGATCACGTTCGCCACAATCTGCTGGCGTGGCACAGCGTTGATTGCCGGGTCGCCCACCGGCAATCCCAGGCCCGGTAACGTCACCCGCCCCACGCCGCTGCCGCCCTTTAGCACAATGCCTGGCTGATCAGTGCGCCGCACCTGGGCACAGATCAGGGCACCGTGGGTCACATCCGGGTCGTCACCGGCATCCTTTACCACGCAACAGGAAGCAGCAACAACGTTCCTGCACGACGAATCAGCACCGGGGGGAATGTCGGCGCATGTGGGCAGATCTGCATCCAGGTGTAACACCTGTTCAACCGGGGTCATCGTCGCTGTTTCGCCAATTGGCAACGTGATCGTGACGGTTGGTGGCCACATGCCGGTCAGCAGGGCGATTGTCGCGGCCCTGGCAGCGGCGGCAGCGGTACTGCCGGTGGTGTAACCTGTGCGCATGCCGCGTTTGTTACGTGACAGCACGTTGTCGCTATATGTTCCCATAGGCGTCTTCGCGTTGGCACGTTCTCATGCGTTAGAACGTCGAAACGCGAGGAGGGAGCGCGTATCGTCCAACCCCCAAATAGTCAGTCCACATCCGTTGCAGGAGCATCCATCGCCAATCGCAGCAACGCATTGACAATGGCGACCGCAATCGTGCTGCCCCCCTTGTAGCCAGTGGTCACGATCCAGGGTGGCGCGCTGAGTTGCATCAGTGCAGCCTTGCTCTCGGTAGTGCCAACAAAGCCGACCGGCACGCCGATCACCAGTGCCGGTCGAGTACCAGTGGCGATCAGGCGTAACACCTCTTCCAGCGCCGTGGGCGCGTTGCCAATGGCGACAATACCACCATCCAGCAGGCCGCGTTCCGCTGCCAGGTGCATGCCCAGGGCACTGCGCGTCGTGGCAGCCGTGGCAGCGGCAGCAGCCAAGCCTGGTTCGGCCACAAAACAATGTGCCGCAGATCCAAAGGTTGACAGGCGGGCAGCACTGATACCTACCCGCACCATGTGTACATCGGTGACAACCTGCGCCCCCACACGAAGCGCCTGCACGCCAGCCTCGATTGCATTGGCGCTAAAGCGGGTCAGGCGGGCGTACTCAAAGTCAGCGGTGCTATGGATAATACGTTCAACCACGGCGGCGATGGGTGGTGCAAAACTATAGCCTTCCGCTGTCAGCCGACGGCGAATAATCGCAAATGAGTCGCCGGCGATTGCGGCAGGTGTACGTGATGTCATACGTTGCGAGCCTCCTGTCGATAGTGACACAGGTCGCAGTTCATCGTGACCGTGCCTCGGATAATGTCATGATAACGTCGCGCCACGGCTGCCAGCAGTCCAGCATTGGCGGTCAGCAGGCTCTCCTGCGTAACAGCCTGAGCGGTAGATGGTTGGGCCTGAAACAGGTGCCCCGCCATCAGGATCTCAATCTCAGGATAGTGTTGACGTGCCGTGGTAGCCTGGGCCACAATATCCTGTAGCACAAAGCCAGTAAACAGCAAATAGGGTAGCACCACCACCCGCCGCGCACCGATTCGAACACAGCGGGTGATCCCCTGCACAACATCGGGCGGTGTTACGCTCTGAAACGCGACCTCAACCCAGCCATAGTCACGCCCTTCCCCCAACAGGCGCGCTATTTTGAACATCTCAGCGTTGCTATCGGGGTCGCGGCTCCCGCGTCCTACCACCAGCAGGGCGGTTTCGTGGTTTGAGATCGGTGTCTTGCTGTGAGCCAGTGCTGTAACCGCCCGCTCGGCCATGGTGTCAATCAACGTATATTGCGTTCCCAAAGGTGTGCCATAGCGTAAGGTAAGCCAGGGATAGGCCGCACGCGCCGCGTCGAGCAATTCGGGCACATCGCGCTTCTGATGGCCGGCCGCGCCCAGAAACAACGGGAGGACAGCCAGTTCTTTGATACCCGCTGCCACACACCGCTCAATCGTTGTCGGCACCGATGGCTCGGCACACTCCATAAAGCCGGGTTGGACATCGATGCCCAGATAGTCTGCCAGGAGCGCGACGAATTGCAGATATTCGGCATTCCCAGCCGCGTCGGGGCTACCATGGCCGATCAGTAGCAACGTATCCGTATGCACCGACGTGACGCGCTCCTGGTCAAAGGTTTGCAGAGGTATGATCACAGAGTATCCTTACCACAATCAGAAACCAGCGAAAAAAAAAGACTGCATCTCGCAGTCGGGTAAAGATCAGCACACGCGCCAGCACAAACTGGTTGGCGCAGCTATCCCACAGCGTTATCAACGACGCTGTACCCGCATCTCCTATGCCGCGAGGCGATGCTGATCCAATAACGGCGGGCGACCTGGCTTAAACAGGAGCGACCAGATAGAGTCATCTGCCCTGTTTTTACAGTTGCGGGACAGCGTCGGACTCGCACCGACTTCGCCTTTCAGCCCTGGCTTCCGATCCACAGGCTCCGCTACCGGGGTAATACCGTTGTTCAAGGTACAAACCAGGCGTGCCGCCAGCGATGGTATAGTAAATTGAGATACGCTTGAGTACGGGCGATTATAGCACGAGTGCGAGTTATGTGCAACTGCTCCTGAGAGCGCGGGCAAGCTGCCCGCGCACGTGCGACGAAGGTGGGACGATGCGGACAGACCACCCACGCTCCTGGCTGGATGCGCTGCACCGCATCTTCAACGGTATCCGCGACATGCCCGCCTACCATGATCAACTGACACCCGAAAGAACTGGACGCGATCGTGTCCTTCCTGCTCGCGCTGCCGGAGACGACGGTCGTGAGCCATGAAGCGTCGTCTGGCGCTTAATCAGCGGATTGGCGATACCGGAGCGACCGCTGCCAGAATGCCATTTCATCCTCATACTCACGGGCCGTGAGTGAGGCAAACTCGGCGCGACGTTGCGCATCTACCTCCTCCCTGCCGGGTGCGGGCACGGTCGCTGGTGCCAACGTTCTCGGTCAACTCCAGTCATCGGTAGCATGTAGTCAGCACGCCTTGTAGCATAGTATCAAACCCCAAGACTTATGCTATCTTCGGATGTATTCTGCAATCATGGTGTGAGGATCAGATGAGATTGCAAGCAACATAACTGGGTAGATACCATTGAAAGTGTCTGCAATCTTAGCGGCCAATTCTTCGTTCGTCAGACTTAAGACCGTGTCTTTAGGAAGCACCATCATTGGGCTGAATTGATCGATTTCGCTGTCAGAACAACTAGCGAGACTTTGGAAGAAGACTCTCCAAATCTATCCCGATTTCACGATTGTGTGTGGTCAATCACAGGTTACCGATCCCGTAAAGCGTGACACCATTATCAACCCAACTGCCATTATCGCAATCATATCGCCATCCACAGAGCGCTATGATCGCGGCATGAAGTTCCAGCATTATCGTACTATGCCTTCGCTCCAGGAATATATTTTAATTTCACAAGATAAACACCATATTGAGCGCTTTGTGCGTCATGAGAATAACGAATGTTTTTTTCGGAGGCAATGGGACTTGAAGTAATTATGCCGATCACATCCATTCAGGCATCACTTGCTGTGCAAGACATGTACGAGCAAGTCGTGATGCTCCCCGACATTGTGCCCAGGATCACTCGGGATGTCCCCCTGGATGAAGCGTAACCTGATGGGTAAAGCGGTTTCTGCTTATCTAGAAAATACGATCGGTGGTGAATTGCAGCTTTGGCAGTGTTGTCGCGGTAATGGCACTCCCATACAGCACTTTATGCATGTGTGTATAGTGATCTTGTGCTGGCTCGGTATATTGTTCAATAACGCGCTGTTTAACATCAACAATCCAGACTTCGCGTATGACCGATTGCGCATATTGTGGCAACTTGGTGTCTCGGTCATACGCAAGTGAATGATCCGCAACCTCGATGAGGAGGAGAATGTCATCTGGTGTTGCCAGGGCATGCATATAAAAATCATCGCGCGGGTGGAGTACCGCCATATCAGGTTGTGGTTCGCTGTAATCATTGAGGCGAATGGGGTTCTGGACACTGACGATCCCATCATCGCCCACCAGCGCATTTAACAACTTGTTGAGTTTATTGACAATCCCAACGTGGAATGGGCCAATCGGACTCATGACCAGAATCTCCCCTGCCAGCAGTTCAACTCGATCATCCTCCGTGAGAATGCCACTCTCACGCATACGCGCATAGTCGTCAACACTAAATTGGTGATGCATTACCGTCAAGGTCACACGTTTCCTCCTCGCACAACCACAAGACCTGATGCCATTCTATGATAGCATAAAACGTGGGGTTGGAGATTGGTTAGCCGAACGACGAACGCTTAACCACGCAGGAGCAGGTGGCCCGCAAATACGGTTGCGCTTAGGGCTGCTGCCCATGGCGTTGTTCGAGCCAATGTGCAAATGATGCGGGACTCTGCGTGGATTTTTTCCCAAGGAGCAATCCTGCGACCCCGATATCTTCGTCGAGATCGGGCCAGTGCAACCCAAAGCCCGCGCCCGCAATCTACACAGTTGCGCGCTCCGTTGCTCTGCCATGGGCTAAACGTTGATCACCTGGCGAATCTTACAAGTGCCTATGCCAGGAGCCAGCAAGAGTGCGTACTTTACCTGGTGTCATTGACTGGACATACGTGGTGGTGTGGTGAACTCGCTTTTTCGGCAGTACCCTCTGCGTCCCGCTGCGGTAAGAACTTCGCGTTGGAGGATGAACGCATTATGAATGCCGCAGCCTCCATCGTAAGCTTTTGTTCATCAAGATCTGGTATAATCGGGCGGCGTAGCAGGGTGAAATCGAGCGGGTATCGGAGGGTCAACCACGCAAACGTTACTCCATCCAGGCCTATAGACATAAGGGTAAAAGGTACAGCTATTCATGAAGATGCGCCCCCTGAAGTGTGCTGGTGAGCTGCCGTTACGGTTCTGGTTCTGCCTGGTGTGGGTGGGATTGATCATAGTGGCGTGGAGTGGCTACGCTCCTTCGGTACAAGCCGCTGCTTGCAGCGTACCCTCTCCAGCATATAGCACCGTTCAGGCCGCGATCAATGATCCCACATGCGCCACGATTACCCTGGCGGCAGGCACGTACTCCGAACAATTGCGGGTCAACCGCAGCCTGACCATCCAGGGTGCCGGGCGGGCGGCTACGATTCTTGATGGCGGTGGGAGCGGGCGTCCGCTCACCGTCCGTGGGAGTGAGACGCGCCTACAGATCCATAACCTGCGGATTACCAACGGTGTCGCGTCGCCGGGGCCGCGTGTGGGTGGTGGTGTGCTGGTGATGCGTGGCGCAACGCTGCATGCTGCCAATCTCCAGATTGATCACAATATCGCCAGTACTGGTGCCGAGACGGGCATGGGCGGCGGGTTGGCGGTAATCAATGGCACTGCCTATCTGACCAGTACGCTGGTGATGAGCAATACCGCTCTGTTCGCCGGTATGGGTGGCGGATGGGGCGGTGGTCTGTATGTTGCTGGCGATCAGGATGCAGGCCGGGCCATTTTGCGTATGACGGATAGTGAGGTGCGCGACAATGTGGCCTACGATGCGGATGTTGGCGCGGATACCGACCCGCTCCCCGCTGGAGGCGGTGGTCTGTATGTTGGCGCAAGCACGTCTACCAGCATTCACTTGAGCAACAATATCTGGAAAGGCAACGTGGCCCGCATGGCTGGATCATCTCCCGGCCCTGGCGATGGTGGCGCGATTGCGATCAGAATGCCTTCTGCGGCAGCCATGCTGAACATTCAGGGCGATCAGTTTGTGGGCAATAGTGCCAATGCGGCCCGCAACACCACCATTGGTGACTCGGCCAGGGGTGGTGCGTTGTACCTCGATGCACTACCCGGTGGTCAAATCACCGCTACTTTGACCGATGTGGGCCTGCATGGCAATATCGCCAGCACCTCACCGTCTGGACATACGGTTGGTCAGGGTGGGGCATTCTATGCACGCAACAGCCAGGTGACCTTCGTCGGAGGCGACCTGACGCACAACGTTGCCGGTATAGGTACCAGTACTGATGCCCGGGCGCAGGGTGGGGCGATCGCGCTTTCACGGGCAACGCTGATGGGCGAACGCCTGCGTATTCTGGATAATATCGCGCTACAGGGCACCGGTAGTGACGAAGCGGCTATGGATAGTCAGGGGGGCGGTATTGCGCTGGGCAGTAGTGCTGTGTTGACCTTAACCAATAGTATCATCGCCGACAACCTGGTGGCACATACCAGCGGCAATGGTGCCGGGCTGTATGTGGGTGACAATGCCCGCGCCAGTCTGACGCATGTCACGCTTGCCACTGCCACATACAACGATCAGTCCGGAATTTTTGCCACTCCAACCGGCACGGTGGGCGATATTCAGCTCAGTAATACGATGGTGGTGAGCCATGCGATTGGTATCCACAATCAAGGTGTTGCCGGACGTGTTGTGCAGCAGTATGTGCTGTTTGATGGGAATGGTATCGATGTGGTTGGCGGTGTGGCAGGTGACACAATGATGATCAAGGCCGCGCCGCGCTTTGTTGACCCGCTGAACCGCGATTATCGTCTGCGCTCCGACTCGGCGGCGATCAATGCCGGGCGTGATGTGGGCGTGACCACCGACATTGACGGCGACCGCCGTCCGCAGCATGGTGGCTTCGATATCGGGGCCGACGAACACTCCGCGCCGATTGGGGTGATGACGGCACAAATCGAGGGAGCGATGCGTGGCCCGCCCGGTGAATATGCCTTTGTGGGCCGTGTTGCTCCCTGGTTCGCTTCTCCGCCGATTACGTTTCAGTGGGATAATGGCGATACCACGGCAGCATCGACGCGCAGGCTGACAACGCCTGGTGCGCATACCATCACCCTGGCTGCAACGAATAACCAGGGGAGCGCAACGACATCACGCACGCTGACGATCTACCCGCCAGCCCCTGCTACGCAATGTGCCGTACCGTTGAGCGCCGTCACTATCGCCGCCGCAACCACGGGGGCCACCTATACCTTTACCGCCAACACGGTGCCAGGCGATGCCACGCTTCCCTTGAACTACACCTGGTCGCCAGAGCCAATGCTGGGCCAGGGAACGGCGCATGCGACGTATATGTGGTCAACCGACGGGCCACAGACGATTGCGGTAACGGTGCAGAATTGCCGACGCTCCGTTGCGGCGACCCACGTCGTTGATGTAGTGATTATCAGACTGCCCACCCCCATCTCTACGCTGACACCGATATCCAACCCGATGCCCATGTCTACACCGGTACCGGTATTGGAAGGACAGGTCTATCTACCGCTGGTAGTGCGTTAGGCGGCAAATTGTTTTACAAACATACCTTGTTTTACTTCTTTCTAAAGATAAAACAGTATACTCATTGTATACTTTTCACTCACTCTCTGTCCCGGATTGCCACGATGCTCGAATGGTAGCAGCGATTTCTGCGACGCTCATCGTTCCATATAAACGCTCTTTTTCCGCAACAGAATCACCCGCACCGCTGGTAAACTGTTGAATACAGCGTGTGGTAGTGTCGCGTGTAGGTCGCCATAGCCGCTTACCCACGACCTTCGGCCAGATCGTCCACTCGTGTGACGGCCCGCATCTCGGCTGCAACTGCTGCCCAATCCTTCTGCCAGTGATCAAGATCGAACGTTTCAGTATGCGGCGTTCGCCGCATTGTACATCATAGGTGTGTAATCAGCGCAGTTCTTGATAGTTCAACATAATCGTTCGTCGTAAAGGCTGCAACTATCGCTGGAAGTGTCACAACGAATAGTGCTTCGAGATCGGGATTACTGATGTTTCCTGTCGTTATTACGAGCAGTTTTGGTGGCCGACGATGAAGGATAAAGGACTCAACACAATCTGCGTCTTTTGTTATCACAATCCGCTCGTCAGCGATCGCAATGCGGGTGATTTTCTGGTCAGTTGTTTCATTTCTGGCTGGAAGATCACGTGTGTGCAGCGTATCATATCCAACACTGCAAAGAACGTGCGCCAATCTTCTTGGAAGTTGTGCGTCAACAAGAAACTTCATGCGATTGGCAGAACTTCAATGCGCTTTACCTGGCTTAATTGCTCCTTCCGCGCCAGCGGCGTCCGTGTGCAAGGCGCTGTTGGGCATCGCCGTCAATGATGTAAATACTTTTGGTGCAGGTTTTGGCCTTTCCTCAAGGCGCAGCTACTTAAAAGGATTTACTATTGTTACCTGGTTCTCAATACGGAGTCGGTCTTGCATATCTTCTGAGTAAAGGGTGCTTGTTTTACTTCCTATTGCGGCTACAACAATGAAACTATCCCAATAGGACAAAGCATACTTCTCCCGTAACTGCGATGCATAAATGAGTTGCTCTTGTCGCACCTCGATAACGTGATACAGTGTGAAGAAATCGTCGATAAAGTCACGTATTTCAGTTTCTGGTATGCTTTGTTTTCGTAACAAGTTGACACATACTTCGTTTATGACCTGTGTGCTGACAAAGATTGTGGAGAGCGAGTTGATAAGATGTAGAGCTTTTGTAGTTTTATGTGGATCTTGGCCGGTAATGAATGCATAGAGCCAAACATTAGAGTCTAGAAAGGCGTCCATTGAACTCATCTCTCCCTGCCTTGTTCTGGAATGGCGTCTTGTCTATTTTGTTCGCTCGTTATAAATCTCGTCACGCGTGAACGGCGTAAAGGTTGGGTCGTTTATAGGGTTTTGAAGGAAACGGTGAATAATCTTACTAGGTCGACGTATTTCTTGGGAAAGAATAATAACCCGTACGGTACCAGTAAAGGCGTTACGGTATTGCATCGGAACTTCAATTGCTCCGTCCTTTATATTTGTCTGAAACTCCACCGCAATCATTTCATTATTCATCCTGCAACTCCTCTCTCCTCGGCGGTCGGCTCTGCTCAATTATACTGCATGTTGTGTTCGCTTGTCTGGTGGCTCTGGTCGGTTGTAGCGAGGCCGAACGCTCCGCGTCAGCGATGCCGCTGGCAGGCGTCGGAAGCGAGACGGGCGACGGCACGGGAAAAGTGCGAAAGTCGCGCCCAGGTTTCGCCCGCGCCAGCGGCGTCCGTGCTAGTATACCACCTCCACCCGCCTTCCGTACTGGACGCCCTCACCGACTGTTGATCGCTGGCTGGACGCTGGTCTGTCGGACGGCCCATCCGTCCGGGCAGCGACGGTAAGCCGCACCGCGTCATGCGCCCATTGGCGAATGCTCATGGTATAATTGAACCATGACAAAGACACTTCCTGTTCTCTCCAACGCGACATTATCCGAATTGACCGAACTGATGCACAGTTGGGATCAACCGGCTTTTCGCGCGCGGCAGATCTATCGCCAGTTGTATGTTAATCTGGTCGATGACCCGGATGCGATGACCGATCTGCCGCTGGCGCTACGCCAGCGACTGGCAACGGAAGCACGGATCGACAGCTTACGTCTGGAGCGCTTGCAAACGGCTGATGACGGCATGACGCGCAAGGCGTTGTTTGCGCTGCCGGGGAATGCCGTGGTCGAGACGGTGCTGATGATCTATCCTGATCGGGCGACGGTTTGTATTTCGACCCAGGCCGGGTGTGCGATGGGGTGTGTCTTCTGTGCGACCGGTAAGCTGGGTCTGCTGCGCAACCTGAGCAGTGGCGAGATCGTAGAGCAGGCGTTGTGGGCGGCGCGTGAGGTGCGCAAGGTAGCCGCCGAACAGGGTGGTGGACGTGAAGCAGCACCGGCGCATCAGATTACGAACGTGGTGTTTATGGGCATGGGTGAGCCGTTTGCCAACTATGATCGCTGGTGGGCTGCCGTGGAACGCCTGCATGATCCGCAGGGCTTCAACCTGGGAGCGCGGCATATGACGGTCTCAACCGTGGGCCTGGTACCGGGGATTCGGCGGCTGGCGCAGGAGCAGTTGCCGATTAACCTGGCGGTGTCGCTGCATGCGCCCGATGATGCGCTACGCAGCGCCTTGATGCCGGTCAACCGGCGCTATCCGCTGGCCGAGTTGTTGGCAGCCACCCGCGACTATATCGCCCGCACCCGCCGCCGAGTCTCGTTCGAGTATGTGCTGTTGCAGGGACGTAACGACAGCCCTGAACAGGCGCAACAACTGGCGGCACTGTTGCGGCAGGATGCACCGGCCCGGCAGCCCCTGCTGTACCATGTCAACCTGATCCCCTGGAATCCGATACCCGGTACACCGCTGGGCCGTTCCGAACGCAAGCGCGTGCTGGCTTTCCAACAGGTGTTGCAAGACCAGCATATTCCCTGCACGGTGCGGGTTGAGCGCGGGGTCGAGATCGCGGCTGCCTGTGGGCAACTGATCGGTAGTCACCAGCGCGAACATGCGCATGTAAGGGTATAACAAAGTATTATGCAAAAACCCCAGAACATCAAAGGTATGCGCGACCACCTGCCGCAGGCGATGCTGCTGCGGCAGTACATTATCAATACGCTGACGGTTGTCTTTGAACGGCACGGTTTTGAGCCGCTGGCGACGCCGGTTATGGAATATGCCGAGACGTTGGAGGGCAAGTTGGGCGATGACGAGAAGCTAATCTACCGTTTTGAAGATCATGGTGGGCGCAAGCTGGCGTTGCGCTATGATCAGACGGTGCCCCTGGCACGGGTGGTGGCACAGTATGCCGGCCAGCTTGCGTTGCCCTGGCGTCGCTACGCGATCGGGCCGAGCTATCGCGGCGAGCGGCCAGCGCGTGGACGGTACCGCGAGTTCTGGCAGGCCGATGTGGACATTGTTGGCAGTGCCTCGCCGCTGGCCGATGCCGAGATTGTGCTGGTACTGACCGATGCTCTGGCTGCGCTTGGCTTCCCTTCGTTTACCACCCTGATTAACCATCGCCAGGTGCTGGGCGGCATTGCCCGCGCCAGTGGCCTGGATGACGTTGCAGCCAGCGGGGTCTATCGGGCCATCGACAAGCTGGACAAGATTGGCACCGATGGGGTACGCGAGGAGTTGTTGCGGAGTGGGGTGACGGACGCGGCTGCGACACGCATCCTGGAAATGGTGCTGCTGGAGGGACAGGCCGAGACAGTTCTGTCCGAATTAGGCCACCGTTTGCAAGGCGACGAGCGTGCCCTGGCTGCGCTGACCAATCTGCGGGCGATTGTGGCCCATCTGCAGGCAATGGGCGTGTCACCCGAACGCTACGCGCTTGCGCCGCGCCTGGCGCGCGGTCTCTCGTACTACACCGGGGCGGTGTTCGAAACAATTTCGAGCCACTGGCCGGAGGGATCGTTACTGGGGGGCGGGCGCTATGACGAACTGATCGGCCTGTTTGCCAACCGTCAGGTGCCAACGGTCGGGCTGGCCTTTGGGATTGACCGCTTGCATGATGTGATGGAAGAACTGGGTCTGGGGCCACGCTTGCAAACGACGGCGCAGGTGTTTGTGACGATTTTTAGTCCCGAACAGATGGCCGCCAGTTTGCAGTTGACGCAAGAGCTACGGGGTGCTGGCTTGAATGTGATTACCGCGCTTGATGCCGACGCCGGGCTGGGCAAGCAATTCAAGGAAGCTGACCGCAAAGGCATTCGCTATGTGCTGGTGCAAGGCCCTGATGACCTGGCACGCGATGAAGTGGTGCTGAAAGACCTGGGGAGCGGCGAGCAACGCAGTGTGCCGCGTGCAGAGGTGGCGACTACCTTACGGGCGTTGGTAAAGACGACGAGGCGATGAGGCGACTTCAGGTTACAGGTTACAGGTTACAGGTTACAGACGACCAGACTGGCTGGTGTAACTGTTCACCCTCAAGGGAACATGCCCGCCTGGGAGCGCGTGCAGCGTGCCCGCACGTGCGTGATGGCGGGCGTCCTGCCCACGCTCCCAGGCGCACCATGGCTGACGATAGAACGTACCCACAGATGTGAACAGGTACGGGCTTCCTCTCACCTGTCACCTCTCACCTAAAGTCGCATCCCCGCATCCCCGCTGGCCTAAACCCCCTCATTTTCAGTGTCGAGTATTGGCTGTGGGAACTGCACAATCGCCCGCATCCAGTCATCGCCCGGCGTAGAAACGAGCTGAAATGTGCCTCCCAGATCATCCGTGACCAGGGTTTCAATAATTTGCAACCCCAGTCCGCTACTGGGCGGAGATTCGGTCGGGCGCGGGTGCAGCGGCCCATCGTCGCGGATCTCCACCGTAATGAGTTCGTCCTGCACTTTGGCCTCGATTTCAACCCGCCCGCCTTCAACCGACAGGCCATGCGTCAGGGCATTGCTGATCAGTTCGTTAATCGTGAGCGCCAGCACCGTTGCATTCCGTGAACCGATCTTAACCCCATCGCCGGTAACACTAAATTCCACCGGGCGTTCGATGGCGACCAGGCTGGTGCGGGCGCTCTCGACCACCTGGCGGGCGACAGCCTCGACCGTCGTCACACCTACATCTTCGCGGCAGAGCAGGTTATGCACGGCGGCAATCGACTGGATACGCGCCGCACTCTCGCGCAGTGCTTTGCCGCCAGGGCTGGCCGGGTCGAGACGGCGCAGTTGCATCGCCAGCAGCGCCGAGATCGTCTGCAGATTGTTGCGCACGCGGTGATGCATCTCTTGCAACATAGCTGATTTGACCGCCAGTGCCCGCAAACTTTCATCATACAGCCGCGCATTCTCAATCGCAATCGCCGCTTCGTCGGCAAACGTGCTGAGCAGGCGTACCTGTTCGTAATCAAAGTGATGCGCCTCGCGGGTGTAGAGGCATACACTGCCAATGGTGCGTTCACGCGCATGGAGCGGCATACAGAACAGCGAGTGAAAGCCTTCGCGGGCGGCAATCTGTGCCAGTTCGGGGAAGCGTGAGTCCTGATAGGCATTCACCACCGCCAGTGACCGCCCATTATGTACCGTCTGGGTGATAAAGCTGAGGACGCCTTCGCTCTGGGGATTATTGCCCCCAAAGCTGGCAACCAGTTGCATCGTTCCATCTTCGCCGCTCTGAAAAATATCGGCGCGATCAACCTTGGCTAGCTCAACCGCTTTTTCGACAATCAGGTTCAATACCTCACGCAGGCCCAGTTGCTCAGCAATCCGTTTGGAGACCTGTTGCAGCGTGGTCAACTCGCGTACCTTCTGATGCAGCCGTTCGTCTGTCTGTTGATAAAGCTGGGCATTGGCGATGAAAAAGGCCAGCTCGCCTGCCGCAACCTCCACGAAGTTGATCTCCTCCTGCATAAAGTCACGTGGGCCACGGGTCTGGACGCAAATCACACCTTGCAACTGATCGGGGCTAAATTGAAAGCGCTCGGCACTGAAGAGCAGAATGGGGATAGCCAGCATGGAGCGCAACGGTTCCTCGCCCAGTTGCGGCTCAAGCATAAAGCGCGGCTCTTGCCACACGTCGCGCACCGGTACCGGTTGCCCCAGTTGCGCCGCCCACCCGGTGACTGCCTGGCCGACGCGTACCGCTACCTGGCCGACCACCGCCTGATTGGGGCCGCTGGTGGCGCGCAGCACCAGTTCATCGCGGTGCTTGTCGTGCAAATACACCGAGCAGACTTCAACACCGACCACCTGGGCCACGGTTTCGACCACCGTTTGCAGCGAGGAATCCAGATCCAGTGTCGAATTTGCGGCGGCAATAATCTGGTGCAGACCATCTAGTTCAGCCACGCGCGCCAGCAGGTGCGACTCCCACTCACGGGTGCGCTGTTCTTCCTGAGCAGCACCATAGGCCAGCAGCAACTCGCTCACCACCACGCCCTGCGACATGCGCAGGCGTTGGGCCAGCGACAATCCTAGTTCGGTCAGCACCTCAGCCGAAGCGCCCTGGGCATACCAGACGGCACCAATGTGCCGGAGGCGTCCGATGCGCGTGTCGTAGGGCTGATCTTCGTCGAGTTCTGCAATCAGTTCGGATATGCGCGGCCATGTCTCGTGCAACGCATCTACAATATCTGGTGGTTGATTGGTCAGGGCTTCGTACATCGCAGTATTACATTTCTTACGAACGATAATCTGTTGAGTATGCATTATACCGAGCCAGGGGCATGCATGCAATGTTGCGGTGATCAGGATTTGTTAAGACCTGGGGTGAAGCGCTGTCCTACGCGATCCCTTTGCGCCTGAGACCATGGGCAGCGTGCCGGTACATGCGCGACGGCAGGCAGGACGCCCACGCTCCCAGGCGTGCTCGTTCCGCCGAGAGGAACCAGGTACGGGGATCAACATTGCAGAAATGTGACCAGGGCGGCTTCGGGTTCAAACTGCCGCGCTGATTTTATCTATGTCAGTTGCTTGTCACCATGCCAGATTATACCTGTGTCGGTGTACAACAGGCAGTGGGCAGGGTGAGGTAACCTGGAACCGGTTCAGGTGCGTACAGGCTGTTGTAGCGGCGGATGGAGACTATGGTACCACGGCATGGCATGTTTCGCAGCCCAGGTGTGGATCCATCGGATGCCCGGCGTCTACCCGGTGCATGCTATGACAACTGGGACAGCCGATCTGAAACGGCGACCCGCTGTGACACGAGTTGCAGCGTGGGTGGCGTTCATGTTCCATGGTAACAACGGAAGCGGGGTGCAGGTCATGACAAACCATACAATTTTCATTGGCTACTAAGGCCGGGTTGTGTACAGGATCGTTGGCATGCGGAGTGGCGGTTGGTGCCAACAGCATGACAGTGGCGGTCTGTACGGTCGTTGGTGTGGTACTGGTTGTCCCAACCGTATTTCGCACGACTTTTGCGGGTCGTGGACTACTACAGGTGGCAATCGACAGCATTTCGAACATAATCAACAGGCCCATAACCGCATATCTGATGAGCATAGCTATCCTGGCACTGGTATGATCTTAGTATTCAGGACGTGCAGTATTGACGAACCATGCTTTAGGCGAAAATGTGGCACCAGAAGGGAGTCGCTTCTACGCTGCCACAGACGAAAAGGGTATAGGCTCCAAGCCACCGCGTACGTCCTGTTGTATACAATGGGACAGATCTACTATAGCAACCCCGGTTACATACAGGCACAGGCGACGTTCTGCTGACAGAACGTCGCCTGTACTATGACGGGTGTGGTTACGCCTGCCCGATCACCCCACCGTTATCGGCGCGGATGGCAATCACGCTGGGCCTGGCTGGCTGCACACCATCGGGCCAGCTACTGATTGGCTCCTCAAAGGTACCGCCTTCACCCGGATGCTGGATCGCCAGGAACAACGACTTGTTATCTGGGGTAAACTCTGGCCCACATACCTCACTACCCGCTACCGACGAGAAGAACTGCTGCAAGTGTCCTCGTCCCGGGCCTTCGACCGGTACCGCAAACAGACCGTCGTTGAGCTTGAGTGCCCCGGACTGCCCGTCGGTCGCAATCCACAGATTGCCTTTCAGATCGAAAGTGACATTATCTGGTGCGGCAATCGGGCTGACCTTTGATTTATCAAAACCTGCAAAGTAGGTCGAGTCATCCTCCGGGTCACCACACAGCATAAAAATCTCCCAGGTAAACGTTGTTGCCGCATAGTCATCGCCGTCCTCGGTCACTTCAATAACATGCCCAAACTTATTCTCGGCGCGTGGGTTGGCAGCGTCAGGGCCAGCCTTGCCTTCCTTGCCGCGATCAGAGTTGTTGGTCATGACCATGTAGACTTTCTTATTGACCGGGTTGGGTTCAATGTCTTCGGGGCGATCCATCTTGGTGGCACCCAGCGCATCGGCTGCCAGGCGGGTCTTGATCAGCACATCGCCCTGCGAGGTAAAGCCATTGGCCTCAGTGAGTGGCCCCTTGCCAAATTCCAGCGGCAGCCACTCGCCGGTACCATCATCGTTGAATTTCGCCACATACAGCATACCATCATCCATCAGGCGCATATTCGCCTGGCGATCACTGGCGTTGTAGGTACCGCTGGTGACAAACTTGTAGACATACTCAAAGCGGGCATCGTCGCCGGTATAGACGGCAACCTTGCCGCTGGGAGCAATGCCAAACGTCTGCGCCTCGTGGCGGAAGCGGCCCAGCCAGGTGCGCTTGACCGGTGTCATGGTAGGATCGTAAGGATCAAGCTCAACCGCCCAACCATGCCGGAAAGACTCGTTCGGCTCCTTTGTAGCATCAAAGCGGTCATGGTACTTTTCCCATACCCGCTCGGAGGCCTCAGCCGGGATACCATAGCGCTTGTGGACTGCTTTGCGCGGATCATCATCGGGCAAACCATCCAGGTTGGCAAAATACTGGTGGAAGTTTTCCTCGGCACTAATAACCGTACCCCATGGGGTTTTGCCCGCCGCGCAGTTGTTCAGTGTGCCGCGAATATCTTTACCGGTCGGATCGGCGCTGGTCTTTAACCACTCGTGATCAGCGGCCGGGCCAGAGATGGTCATCGGTGTAGTTCCCGTGAGTCGGCGATTGTACTGCGAGCCTTTATTGTAGCTCCACTCGCCCTGTGCATTACGCTGGATTTCCACCACGCTGACACCATGGGCTTCGATCTCCACATCCACCTGCTCCTGGGTGGGATCGCCGGGAGTATAGCCTGGAAACATCAGTTCCGGGTTAGTATATTCATGGTTGACTACCAGCAAGCCCTTATCAGAAGCAGATGATCCTTCAGGAAGCGGCAGGAAGCCAATGAAGTCACAGTTGTAACCAAACTGTTTCGCCTGGGCTTCAGCGGTCTGGTTGTTGGTATCAAACTCAGGGGCATCGGGAGTTAGCGGGTCGCCCCAGCGCAACAGCGTCGCAACTGCATATCCGGCTGGCACTACTGTTTCGTCTTTGGTGGCGGGACTGGGTGGGATAGCGCTGAAGGTGAAATCAGATGCCACCGCAGCCATGGTTGGTTCCGCAGTTGCCGCGGTTGTGGGTGCAGTCGTGGCCGGGGCGGTTGTGGGTGCATCTGTGGCCGGGGCGGTTGTCGGCCCGGTCGCCGTCTCGGTCGGAGCCTGTGAACAGGCCGAGATCATAAACACGGCGGAGGCGGTAGCCGTTCCGCGCAGGAACGAACGGCGGTTCATGCGCCGCTGCATAATTTCGGCAAAGGTCTCTCCCCGACCCGCATTTGAACGGACGATATCTTTCTCCTGATCGTCATAGATACTCATGCGTCTTCTCTTCTCCTTGCTGATCGAACAAGCATTGCTATCTGTAGATATACACAACCAGGCCTGTTGCCTGGTACCAGAATGGCATCCATAGACACACACCAAAATACGTGGCGCTGATAAAGCACCACGTCAGATAGCCATGGGTAAAAGGTACAAACGAGAGGTACTCTTACCCATCCACACACACTACTATAATTCGGTCTAAAAAAACGTGATAGCCTGTGATGATGTGGAACACTGCAGTGCAGCATCATAGGCCTGATAGACAGAGGGTACTCGCACGCCTGGGGCTGCGAGTACATTCGCTGCTGATAGTATACGCTGTGGATTAAGAAAAAATGATGAGTAGATTAAAAGATTGTAAAATTTTTGAAGGTGGGTGCTGAATGGGAATGTGTTTCGGGCATCGGGCGAGGAATATCGGAACACAAGAACGTTCCAACATTCTCACCCGTTTATGCTATGTATCGAACGCCGCCGAGCTGAACATGGTGCCGAAGGCACGGCAGTAGATGGTGACGGATTGGAACAGGCTTAGATCCAGATCGGGCGGAATAACGTAGTTCTGATTGCCCTGATTACCTCTGAGACGCTCCAGTTCGATATACCCCTGATCATGCAGTTCGGCGCTGCTGCGCGGCATTGGATGCCCCGATAGTCCAATGAACAGATCCGGGCCGTTGGTTGATTGGAAGTCTTCCAGGCGCAGTATGCGCGTGCCGTCGGGCAATTCGTACAGCGTAGCAGTCCCCTCTGCCGAATGCAAAGCGTCGATATGCGTAAAGTTGCCACTCCGCAACACTATCGGCTCCGTGGGTACGCTGGTTGCTACGACGTCAGCCGCTGCAGTGGGTGCCGCAGCGGGTGCCGCGGGCTGTGCTTCTGGTTGGGCTTCGACAGGCGCGGCCACTGCCTCTGGCTCGTCAGTTGCGGGTTCGACCATTGGAGCCACTACCGCGTCTGACTCAACTTCGGGCCCAGCAGGTGCAGAGACGAGCGGGAAGTCTTCATCGACCTGCCGATCATAAAAGAGCGGGGCCGCAGCCCAGATGACAAATCCCAGTACCGCAATTGCGATCACGCCCATAGCGACCTTGATCAGTGGATGTATTCCGCGCCAGATTTTCAGCGTTTGTGCAGCCATATGTGTTCTCCCTTCAATTCAATAGCTGGATAATCATCAGATAGAGCCATTCTAGGGCATGTGCTGGCAAAAGACACTCTCTCCTGTGATAGTATTGAATCACTCCTGGTGATAGTCGGGTGGTCATTGCCCCGCTATCACGGTGGACAGGTCGATCTTTTAAGCGCAAAGCGTAAAGCGGAGAGCAGAAAACATGTCGCCATATCGAAGCGGAAAGCGCACAGCGCAAAGCGGAAAACAGATCGCTCTGCTCACACTGCGCTTGCCCTTCCTACTCGAAACCCCTATCATGCTCCAACACTCCCCTGTTGTGCGCTCAGACCGCTGTGCGCTTTCCGCTGTGCGCTTTCTACTAGCCAGCCTGTTGGTTTATTCGTTATCCATTTGTTGGTAGGGAAGGTACGGTGCATACCGTGCAGTGGCCTGGAGGCGGGCCGCCTGTTCTGCCGCGCTCCATTGCGCTGTTTCCAGGGTAATCCCATGCAAGCGCTGCAAAGCGGTGGCAAAGGCAGCCATAATTGTGGGTGGATCGGGCGGTAGGGTCAGCAGGTCAGCCAGACTGGTGACACGCGCCGCCAATCGTTCGGTTAGCAGTGTCCGCTCTTCAGGGGCGAGTGCCAGCAGTGCAGGGAGTTGCCGGGGCGACCAGGTGGTATACAAACCCGCCTGTAACAGCGCCCCCTGCCGCCGCCGCACCTGCGAAAATCCCACCAGCTTACGGGCCGACACCAGCACCTCGTAGGGCGAACGACCACCAAAGCAGGCGCGGCGCGTCAGATCATCAAGTGCCTGCGCATCGGCGCGGGCCTCGGCAATGGTCAGCAACTGCGCCGAAAGCCCCAGCAGATCGAGCGTTGCCACCCACACGCTGCCCAGCCAGCGGTAGGACTCGGTCACATCGCTGGTATAGAAAGGATGGCTCATGGGCAACACGATGTCGAGCATCACAAACTCGGGCGTCATCAGTACCGCCGTGCCGCCGCTGGAACGGCGATGGATGCTGATGCCCGCCGCAGCACAGGCGGCGCGGTCAGCCGCATCGGGCCGCTGACTGGTACCCAGCACCAGTGCCGGCGTGGGTGTTGTATACCAGCGCAGCGCCGGGCACGTATGCTGTGCCAGCCCCGATAGCAGCGCCTCAGCCGCCGCCAGTTGATCGGTTGCTGGCGCGATCTGATACGGCAGCCAGCGCCAGGGAGTATACGATTCTCCTACCATACCCGTGACCAGAAGTACCATCCTTGTTTAAGCTGATCAGCCTATTCACAGCAATGGACTGCCGTGGTATTATTCAAATAATCGTACAACAAGCCAGATATTTCCAGAGAAGGAAGAACAATGAAGCCACCCCGATGTTTGCTCGCATGCTGCCTCGTGCTGATCACACTCCTGAGTATACCCTCAGTTCCGGTTCAGGCGCAATCAACTATGTTCGAAGTTTCTCCCATGCCGCCCCGGTTAGCGGCATCACCTGCGGCGTCTCGTGCGCCAAGCTCAGTAGCGCTGACACACCTCGATCTTCCGCCACTCAAAGCGGTATTGCTGGTTGGCCCGATTGATGGTGACGATGGTGATTGGACGCACGGCGAAAAAGCGAATATGGATCTGGCCGCCGCCGAATTGGAGGCCAATGGCGTCACCGTACATAAATTCTATACGCCCGACAATGATTGGACGCAGATCACCGCCGCCTCCAGAGGTGCCCATTTTCTGCTGTATCGCGGACACGGCGTTTATAAGGGGCAGATGCCGCATCCAACGGTTGGTGGCTTTAACCTGAAAGATGGTGTTATTACCCCTGAACAGATTCGGGCCGATCTGCAGTTGGCACCGAACGCGATTGTGATGTTGTATGGCTGCTTTACGGCTGGGAGTGCCAGTAGTGACGAGGAGCCTATCACCAGTACCGAAGCGCAACGTCGGGTCGCCGAATATGCCCGGCCCTTTATCGACATCGGCGCTGCGGGCTATTATGCCAACTGGCATGGTGATGCCTTTCAGATGTTTGTGCGTGCGCTGTTTGCCGGCCAGACGTTACAACAGACCTATGAAACATACTTTGACTACAACCAGACGACGGTCGAACATTATATCTATCCAGCAGACGCGGCACGTGTGATATGGCTGGATAAGGATGTTCATGGCGATATGCTCCAGTACAACCATGCGTTTATTGGACAACCAGATCAGACATTGAGTACATTGTTCGGTGGTATAGACAACACCGTTACTTACAAAGTCTATCTGCCACTGACACTCAATCGTTAAAGTGCCTTACGCCGTTCGCATACGGCCCTGGTGGAAGCCTGGATCTTACTCGAGCGCCAGTTGCAAGAGCCGGGCAGCGTCGTCACCCAGCGCATAGGCCTGGAACAGCGGCTGTGTCCGTTGGAGATAGCGCGGCGTAACCGCGATCAGCATTGCCTCTGCGCCAGGCAGCGGTAGCGTTGCCAACAGTGCCGGAGGCACCTCCTGTAGGTACTCCGTCTCTCTGGACACCAGCACCAGCACCTGATCACCAGGTGGAGTCGAAAACCGGGTGCCATCGAAGGTCTCCACCCGCAGGCCACTGGTCAGAAAGCGCACTGTGTCGGTACGGGCCACGTCTCTGGGCAGAAAAACCTGCACGGCCCGTAGCGCCGGGTCGTCAGTGGTAGAGGGGGCACGGGCAATGCGTGCCATGGCCGTCTCGGCCGGGTAAAACTCGTTGTAGACCGCCGGGTCGTGGGCCATCTGGCCAAAGTACAGCCAGGTGTTGAACAGCAGGCTGCCAGCGAGGAAACCGACTGCCAGCCACCTGCCGGCGATCTGCCGTTCGCGTGCTATGGCCGGATCGGGTAGATACGCACATAGCACGCTCAGCCCTAGTGCTGCCAGCACACAGGCCGGAGCCAGTACGCCAATCGAGCGCATCGCATGCGGTGCATTCCCGCTGAGTAGTCCTGGTACAAGATTACATACGAGCAGCAGGAGCAACACCGCCAGTCCAGTAGAGCAGCGGTACATGATGGCAACGCCCAGTCCCAGCACAAGCAGCATGCCGCTGAGTGGATCAAGCATTGGTGCGCCCGGTGCATGGTGGCGCCCATTGCGTTCACCGGCCACATGCCACATCAGCAGATAGCGCCCCGTGTTGTGTAGCAGCAGCGACAGCGGTGCCCGCATGGTGGTACTGTCGCTATCCAGGACAGTGACATTGGACACGCGCCGGTTGTAGCCGTCCCAATCACCGGCAATAAAATGCAGCAGCGGCAGCAGGGCGAGCAGGCCAGCCAGCGCTGCCGCCGCCAGGAGGGGGGCTGCCCGTCGCCAGTACCGAGGCGTTCTGCCGAGACACACCGAAGTCAGCACGGCAAGCGTGATCGGCCCCATGCGCCCGGTATGATAGGTGTAGGCCGCCAGTCCCGCGCATACCCCGGCCAGTGCGGCTAGCACGATCGCAGTAGGAAGCGGGCGGGTGGTTCGCGGTGGTACGGTTGTAGGCGACGAGTCAGGTATAACACGTGCGAGCGCCCGCCACATCAATCCCACCGCTGTCAGCATAAACAGCGGATCGAGCGTGGCCGGAAAAGCCCAGCGGCTCATGCTCAGGCTCCACGAAGCCCATGCCAGCAGGGCCGCGCTGGTCAATGCCACGGGCGGCCCGACCAGCGGGCGGGCCGCCCACCACAGCGCCAGCGGTGTCAGTCCACCAGCGATGGCGCTGACCAGGCGGGCGCTCCAGACATGCGGCCCGAATATGCCCACTATCGGGGCCATCAGGTAGAACAGCAACGCCGGGAGATCGGCACCGCCGACAACATAGATCGGGCGGAAGGCTGGCTCCTGCCAGATGCGTAGTGCCAGCAGGCCATGCCGTGCTTCATCACGCCACAGACCTGCGGGCAAAACATCAAGCTGATACAGCCGTAGCCCCAGCGCCAGCAGCGTGATACCGGTCAAAACCGCGATTTCGCCGCGCCAGTCGCCAGGAAATGCTGCCCGCAGACGCTGAATGGGGCTGGCTGCCGGAGCTATGCCAGCCAGGGTCAGCAGCGTGCCTACCAGCAAGAGCAGCAGGCCAATCGTCACATTTGCTCCCAGGCGCAGAGCGAGGATGGCGATGGCGATCACTCCCAGACCTATCCAGGGAGAGGCAAATACCGTGTGTTCACGCAGCCACTGCCATGCGTGCGGCATGCCAATCAGTATCAGGAAGGGCAGGAAGGGCCACCAGGGCCACCAGATGGTTGGCAGGAGATAGCCGGCAGTCAAGGGATAGGCGGCAGCCAGACCGGCGAGAACCGCCAGCATACCGCTCACACCCGCTGCCAGCGCTGATCGCCTGATGCTGTGTCTGACCAGCAGCCAGGCCAGCACCGGCAACGATAGTAGGAACAGCGCCCGCTGTGGCAGCGGAAACGCTGATCGTCCATTGACCGGCCAGGCCATAAACTGGCTCAATGCCAGCCCTAACTCACGTGTATCGGGATAACCAGGCTGAAAGCCGTTGCTCCGCAGCACCAGCGCCGTATCGCCGCTGGCGTGTGTGGGCACAATAACCTGATAGCGGCGCCAGTTGCGTTCAGGAGCGATGGCGAATGTTCCCAGATCGCGCTGCCCCACCTGCATCGTCACGGTCGCACCGGCAATGTCCGGCGGCCGGGGTGAGGTTAACCGCAGATCGACCAGGGCCGAACGCCCGTCAAAGCCATACAGAAAAATACTGGCAACCGGCTGTGACCAGCGATAGGCTTCAAGCTCATTGCGCTCAACCGCGTGAAAGCGGGCCAGAAAGCGCTGATCGTTCCTGCCATCAACCTGCATATGCAGTGAGGGCTGTGCAAAGCGTGCCCCCAGCACCATCAGGCTCAAGGTGAGAACGAACAGGAGTACGGCCATCAGGCAGGAACCAGGGAGTGTACAGAACACACGGTTACGCAACATACAATATCCGCTTGCTGGTGACAACCTTGAATGACCCAACGCAGCCTGTACTCCTCCTGATGTAGCCCGATCCACCGCTCATCATACTCGAGATAGACAGGATACGCAACGTAACCGTTCGGGTGGGTTGGTTTGGAGGAGCAGTGCCGCTCCAGGAGGTTCCCGGGGTTGCGGGGGCCTGCGGCCCCCG
>CALANA010000302.1 GCA_937925925.1 uncultured Chloroflexales bacterium
TGCCACGGCTGACGCCGAAATATGTGGCGCTGCTGGCAAAACGCTATGTGATCAGCCCGCTCGATCTGGGGATTGTCGATGTGCCCGCCGATCGTGTCTTCTATCCCGACCTGCACCTGGTTGAGACCGCGCCCACTGCGATGGTACCAGCAGGGAGCGCTGACCCGGCCGTGGCGGCCCCCACCACCGAGTTGCTCGCCCTCCTGCCTGACGAGGTGCCACTGCTCAGTATTGAAATCCGCGATGTGGCCGAACGGCGATTGGTGACGATTATCGAGATTCTGTCGCCGGTCAACAAGTATGGGGACGGCTTCCGCGAGTATATGGCCCGGCGCAGCAGCCTGTTGCAGACCCAAACGCATCTGCTGGAGCTAGACCTGGTGCGCCGGGGCACGCGCATCGCGTTGCGTGGCGCATTGCCGCCCGCCCCCTACTATGTGTTCCTGAGCCGCAGCCAGCGTCGGCCCGCCACGCAGGTATGGGCGATAGGGCTGCGGCAGCTGTTGCCGGTGGTGCCGGTACCCTTGCTGCCACCCGACCCGGATGTGCCGCTTGACCTGCAGGCCGCAGTGGATGCCTGCTTCGCACTGGTCGGCTACGAGCGTCTGCTGGACTATCGCGTCCCACCGCCCCCGCCCGACCTGCCCCCTGCCGATGCCGACTGGGTGGCCGAAAGGCTGCGCATTGAAGCGTGGAAGCATTGAAGCGTGGAAGCATTGAAGCGTGGAAGCGCTGGAGCGCTGGAGCGCTAGAGCGCTGGAGCGCTGGAGCGCTGGAACGCTCGAACGCTGGAGCGCTGGAACGCTCGAACGCTTGAACGCTGGAACGCTGGAATGCTGGAACGCTGGAATGCTGGAACGCTGGAACGCTGGAATGCTGGAACGCTGGAATGCTGGAACGCTGGAACGCTGGAACGCTGGAGCGCTCGAACGCTCGAACGCTGGAGCGCTGGAGCGCTGGAATGCTGGAACGCTGGAACGCTGGAACGCTGGAGCGCTCGAATGCTCGAACGCTCGAACGCTCGAACGCTCGAATGCTGGAGCGCTGGAGCGCTGGAACGCTGGAGCGCTGGAACGCTCGAACGCTCGAACGCTCGAACGCTCGAACGCTCGAACGCTCGAACGCTCGAACGCTTGTAAGGAGCCGTGTTATGACGCGCCGCAAACAACTTGCGCTGATCGATGGCCATGCGCTGGCCTACCGCGCTTTTCATGCGCTGGCAAATGCCGACCTGCGTTCTTCGCAGGGTGAGCCAACCTATGCTGTCTTCGGCTTTGTACAGAGTCTGCTCACCATGATCCAGGAGTACCGCCCGGACTATGTGGCGGTCGCTTTTGATGTGGGTCGTACGTTCCGTGATGATCTGTTTGCCGCGTATAAAGCCGGACGTGCCGAGACGCCGGAGGAATTTCACCCGCAACTGGCGCGCATCACACAGGTGATCAGCGCCCTGAACATTCCGGTCTATCGCGCTGAGGGCTATGAGGCCGATGATGTGATCGGCACGTTGGCCGTACAGTCCACCGCCCAGGGCATTGATACACTCATTCTCACCGGCGATACCGATACGCTGCAACTGGTCGATGATCATGTACACGTCCTGCTTGCCAATCCCTACGGGCAGAAAACGACCACCACCTTGTATGATCCACAGAAAGTGCGTGAGCGCTACAAAGGGTTAGCTCCGTCGCAACTGGCCGATCTACGCGGATTGAAGGGCGACCAGTCCGATAACATCCCTGGCGTCAACGGGATTGGCGAGGCCGGTGCTATCAGCTTGCTGAACCAGTTTGGCACGGTGGAAGCCGTCTACGAACGTCTGGCCGAAACGCCGAAGCGATACCGCAAGCACCTGGAAGGCCAGCGTGAGCAGGCGCTCCTGAGCAAGCGACTGGCGATGATTGTTCGTGATGTACCGGTGCAGTTTGATCCGGCGGCAGCTACGGTACACGATTACGACCGGAGTGCGGTGATTGCGCTCTTCCAGGAACTTGAATTTGGCAGTAGTCTGGTGAAGAAGTTGCCCACGCCTGCGCGAGCAGCGGTCGAACCCGCACCGCTGCTCGACCTGCCCACGGCACCCGATACGGGAGCGAATCCGGCTGCGGAGGGCATGCAACTTATGCTGTTCGACCTGCCGCCCATGCAGCCATCCACGCACACGATCACCGCCACCGCGCCAGCCCCTGGTGATTACCAGGCGGTGACGACCGAGGAGGCGTTACAGGCGGTGGTCGCAACGCTGACTGCCGCGCCCGGCTTTGCCTTTGACACTGAAGGCACGGGCGTGCATCCATTCCAGAGCGAACTGGTTGGCATCTCGCTGGCCGTGCAGCCCGGTGTCGCCTGGTATCTACCGTTCGGCCACCGCGACCAACCGCAACTGCCGCGCCAGACTATCGTCCAGGCGTTGCGCCCGTTCTTCGCCGATCCACACAAACCCAAGTATGCGCACAATGCCAAGTTTGACATCGAGATGCTGTTGCAGGCCGAGATTGACACCCATGGTCTGGCGTTCGATACGCTGCTGGCCGCCCGCTTGCTGGGCAAACAACGGGCCAACCTCAAAGACCTGGCTTTCTATGAATTGCAGATCCCGGAGCCGATGTTGGCGATCGAAGAACTGATCGGGCGTGGCGCAAAGCAGACGACCTTTGATTACGTACCAATCGCTCAGGCCACGCCCTACGCCGCCGCCGATGCCGACATGACGTTGCGCCTGAAGGAGAAGTTCGCCACGCAACTTGCGACTGAGGAACGCATCCAGCGTCTGTTTTTCGATCTCGAACTGCCGCTGGTGCCCGTACTGGTGGCAATGGAGCAGGCCGGAATTGGCCTGGATGTCGATTATATGCACCAGTTGAGCCAGACGTTGGGTGCGCGTCTGGCAACACTAGAGACAGAGATCCATGGGTATGCCCAGCAACCGTTTAACATCAACTCCAGTGATCAGCTGAGTGAGGTTTTGTTTAACAAACTGGGCTTGCCCACCGATCAGGTGCGCCGCACTGCCCGCACCAAAAAGTATTCGCTGACAGCAGACACGCTCGAACAGTTGCGCGGCGCACACCCGATCATCGAGTTGATACTCGAATATCGCCAGCTTACCAAGCTGAAATCGACCTATGTCGATGCACTGCCGACGCTGGTCAACCCGCGTACCGGGCGCGTGCATACCTCCTACAACCAGTTGGGCACGACCACCGGGCGGTTGTCGAGCAACGACCCGAATTTGCAGAACATTCCGGTGCGCACCGAGGAAGGGCGCGAGATTCGGCGTGCGTTCGTTGCCGCGCCCGACCACATCTTTATCGCTGCCGACTATTCGCAGATCGAGCTACGGGTGCTGGCGCATATGACGCAAGACCCAAACCTGGTGCGGGCGTTTCAAGAGGGGCAGGATATTCACGCAGCGACGGCGGCGAATCTGTTTCACGTTCCGCTCGCGGCCGTAGATAAAAATCAGCGCCGCCTGGCAAAAACCGTCGTGTTCGGCGTCATCTATGGCATCAGCAGCTTCGGTCTAGCGCAACGCACCGGCTTGAGCCGCAGCGAGGCCCAGGAGTTGATCGATGCCCTATTTACGCGCTTTCCTGGCCTGCGGGACTATATCGAGCAGACGCTGGAGCGCGGGCGCCGTGATGGGTTTGTCGAGTCGCTCTTCGGTCGCCGCCGCTTGATGCACGATCTGAACAGCAGCACGGCTCAGCGCCGTCAGGCTGCCGAGCGTGAGGCGATTAACGCGCCCATCCAGGCTACCGCCGCCGATATTATGAAACTGGCGATGATCAAGGTAGCCGGCACGATCCAGGAACGACGGTTGCAGACACGCTTGCTGCTGCAGGTGCATGATGAACTGATTCTGGAAGCGCCCCAGACAGAAGCAGACGAAGTGCAACGCCTTGTACGCACGGTGATGGAGAGCGCCTGTACGCTGCACGTGCCACTCAAGGTCGAGGTCGAAGTCGGGCCAAACTGGGGTGAAATGGTTGCCCTGCCGTAGGTTGAAGCGCTAGAACGTTGGTATGTTAGGACGTTAGCACGTTGGTACGTTAGGACGTTAGCACGTTGGTACGTGAGAACGTTAGCACGTTGGCACGTTGGCACGTTGGCACGTTGGCACGTGAGAACGTTAGGACGTGAGATAGATCTCCCTGGTTGAACCACAAAACCAGCTTGAACTGTGAAAGACTGTTCAGTGGGTTGAAGCGTTTCACGTTCCCACGTGTGCCTCGTGGGGCGCAATGCTACCTATTGCCGCTTTGAAACTACAGTGTAGCAAGCTTCCATCAGGTACCTGTTCACACTCACAGGAACAGGCACGCCTGGGAGCGCGGGCATCTTGCCCGCACGTGCGTGATGGCGGGCGTGACGCCCATGCTCCCAGGCACAAAATCAACGTGACGACAGAAGCTCTCACCCCAGATGTGAACCGTTACTTCATCAGTTGCGAAGCAGCGGACTCCAGGCTTGAGCCTGGACGCAGCAAGACCCAGAAAAGCTGAAGCCTGGACACTGATGTACAACCGGTATTGGCTTGCTATGGCAAGTAACCAGGCGAGTATTACCGGCGCTGGAGCGCAGCAGTTATACCAGACTGAAGTGAACCAAAGGTCATAATCCCGGTCATATCTACTCCCAGATGTACGATTGTCTGCGCCACTTCGGGGTTCATACCCGTCAGTATCACCTGCGCTCCCAAGAGTCGAACCGCCTGTGCAGTCTGGATAAAAGCGTTGGCAATCTGCATATCAACGAGCTTCACCCCTGTAATATCGAGGATAACCATTTTTGCCCGACAACGGGCCACACCATCTAACAGCGTTTCCATCACCTGCTGCATACGGTACGAGTCGAGTGCCCCAATCAGCGGCATGATCAAGACATCGTCGGTAATGGGAATAAGCGGTGTCGAAAGCTCGCGCAGCGCTGAACGCTGAAGGTCAATAATCTGCTGCTGGAGTGCGGCTCGTTCGGCTTCAGCCTGCTTGCGGCTGGTGATGTCACGCACGAGTACAAGCACCGTATCGTGGCTAATCGGGCTGACTCGGGCTTCAAAATTGCCACCAGACTCGTGGCCAGGGTGGGGTGGTAGCGTATACTCTATGAATTGGGAGCTACCGGTGCCCAATGCCTGTTCAATCATGGTGATAAACGGCCGTGCCAGTTCTGGTGGGAAAATATCACCAACACGTTTACCGATGAATTCTTCAGGCGGAACGTAGGTTTGAGTATGGGAGGAGATATACTCCAGATAGGTACCCTGCCGATCCTGAATGAACATCATATCCGGTATCGATTCAATCAGTACCCGATTCTTGGCTTCGCTGGCGCGAAGCGACTCTTCAACGGCTTTGCGCTGGCGTATGTCGCGGGCGAAGGTACAGACGTATTCTTGATCATTGAACGTGATGTGATTGGCAGTAATTTCCACCGGGAACGTGCTGCCACTCTGGTGGCGATAGTGCGTCTCAAAAGTGATGAAGTTTTTGTTTTTGATGTCGTTCCAGGTTGCTGTCCAATCATTGGTCAATGTCGGATCGATGTCGGCCGGGCCAAGTGTTAGCAACTCGGCAGTGCTATACCCCAGTGCCCGACTCATGGCCTGGTTCACGTAGACAAATCGTCCCTCGACACTGATACACGCCACCATGTCAGCCGTGTGATTCAGCATAATTTGCATTAATTGCAGCTCATGCTGGGCTTTCCGATACGCAGTGATGTCGGTGCCAACACCACCGGTCGCATAGATCTGCCCCTGGGCATTATAGATTGGAAAGCGAATAGATAGAAAGACATGTGGGCCATCCTCCAGCGGGATGATCTCCTCATTGGTCAACGGCTTGCCGGTCTCAACAATAAGCCGATCACGGGCATGAATACCGCGCACGATGTCTGGTGGTAACAGATCATACTCGGTTTTCCCAATGAGTTCAGTAGCGATATAACTAGTCATTGCAGCCGCAAATTGATTAATGAGCAGGAAGTGACCTTCCAGATCCTTGATGAACACGCCAGCCGGTATGTGATCCACCAGACCTTTTAACAATGACTGGCTGTGCTGCAATTTGATATTCAACTGTTCGATTTCGGCGTTCCTGGATTCGACCTCGCGACGGGCCAATACCTGAGCAGTCACATCAAGCGCCAGATGCAGAATACCGGTCACCGTTCCATCGATAGCACGCACCGGGTGATACATGACGTTAAACCAGGCATCTTGCACCTGACCTGTGCCGTGGCGATCATAACGGATGAGCAATTCATTGACCGTAACAGGTTCACCGCTCGTGTATACTCGATCAAGCAAGTCAAGGTGACCCTGCGTGGCAAGTTCGGGAACTGCTTCACGCACCGGCTTCCCCAGAATGTCACGCCCTACTAGCGAGAGATAGGCATGGTTTGCCATCTCGTAGATATATTCCGGGCCACGCCAGAGGCAAGCCGGTATGGGCGCATGCATAAAGAGATCGAGTAACTGCTGACTCTCGGCACGTGCCTGATCACGTTCTTGCTCAAATTCAAGAATACGCTGGCGTAACAGGGCACAGTCGGAGTCGGGCGAAATGATCGTATTCATATTCTGAGGCATAACGGTTCTCCCTGGTGAGATACGATAGAATATGCGGAAGTCACGTAGCACAACATTGGCTTTGCTATAAGTATAGCAACAGTTCATTGAAGTATAACCCAAAATGGTACGCTGTGCCACAATTGGATCGTGCTGATCGATCAAACCCCATCCATACGCTGACAGACCAACACGCAGTTTGCGTTCGTTTATTCAACTGAGACACTCTCCCGGCGCAACGTGCGGCGAGTTGAGACAGACCAACACGCAGTTGGCGTTCGTTTATTCAACTGCCTGGATGAGCGTGTCAGGCGTAGCATCAGTACGAAAGAGGCCCTTGATCATCGCACACGGCATAGCACAGGCTGCTGATCTCATCTCCTTGCCTGAGACAGGATTTCGCCATGATCGGCGTGCAGGAGTACCAGGTCTTCTAGCCGCACAGCACCCCAGCCTTCCAGATAAATGCCTGGCTCGATGCTAAAGACGTTGCCGGCTCGCAGGTATCCTGTCGAAGACGGTGCTGAGTCGGGGAGACGCCGCCGCAATGCTGGCCCCTCGTGAATATCGAGGCCGACTCCGTGCCCCAGACCATGACAAAACTGAGGGCCAAAGCCAGCCGCAGTGATATAATCACGTGCCAGCGCGTCAACCTCACTGCTGGCAATACCGGCGCGTAGACCGATGATGGCGCGCTGTTGCGCCGTTCGCACAATGTCGTAGATCTGCTGGAACTGCGCATCGGCTTCCCCCAGAATGATCGTGCGCGTCAGATCAGCATGATAGCCCTGATAACACGCCCCCATATCGATAATGATCGGACGACCTGTGCCCAACGGCTCATCACCTGGCTGGGCATGGGGCCATGCAGCATGCGGCCCGGCCGCAACGATGATCGGAAACGCCAGACGATCAGCGCCACGCTCGCGCAGTGCTACCTCCAGCATCCAGGCTGCCTGGCGCTCGGTTATGTCTGGTCTGAGTGTGGGAAGCACGGCCGCCAATGCTGCGTCGGTGATCGCAACCGCATGGCGTAACAACGCTATCTCCGTGGCATCTTTCACTTCGCGCAACGGATCGACCAGACTGTTGACAACGATGAGCATGGTTCCTGACCTGCCTTCTGGCTGCAATGCATGATCCAGGCGCTGATACTGCGCCAGAGTCATATGTTCCGCTTCACAGGCAATGTGCGGTAACTGTCGTTCAGTCGCAACCTGAGCCAGCAGTTGTGGGAGCGCGGTTTCGGTGGTCATCTCGATCACTGCAAAACCGGTCGCTTCATGGGCAGCCTGCCTGGCATACCGTGAATCGGTGAACAGCAGCGCCGCATCGTGGGTCACCAGCAGGGCACCGGCTGAACCGGTGAATCCGCTGAGATAACGGCGGTTCGCGGCAGAGGTGATCAACACTGCTTGCAAATGCCGTTCATCCAGCAGGGTACGGAGCTGAGTTAGCCGCTGGTTTGACATTTAGGTTCCTTCCGTTGCCGGGATGCCATGCAGTCTGGCTGCCAGTTCGACAAAATAGTGCAGCGCATCAGGGTTACTCAATGCATCAAGATTCGCCGCCTCTGCTAGCGGGACACCCATCAAAATCTTCTTGACCGGTACCTCCAGGATTTTCCCACTCAGGGTGCGCGGGACATCGGCAATTGCAAAGATGTCATCAGGGACGTGGCGCGGCGAGAGTGCCTGGCGAATGCTGGCCTTAATCCGCGTCTTGAGCGTCTCATCCAGGCTGACACCTTCGCGCAATACCACAAACAGCGGCATATAATCCTGGCCCTGCCGCACCAGGTCAACCACCAGGCATTGCAGCACTTCCGGGATCGTGGCTACTGCACGATAGATTTCGCTCGTTCCCATCCGCACGCCCAGGCGATTAATAGTCGAGTCGGAGCGGCCATAGATCACGACGCTGCCACGCCTGGTGACCTTCACCCAATCACCATGACGCCAGACACCGGGGTACAGCTCAAAATAGCTCTCACGATAGCGCTGATCGCCAGGATCGTTCCAGAAGTAGAGCGGCATCGACGGCATCGGCTCTGTAATCACCAGTTCACCGACTTGATCGACAACTGGTTGCCCCTGCGCATCGAAGGCCTCGGCTTTAACCCCCAGACAACGGCACTGGATTTCACCGGCATACACCGGCAAGATCGGACAGCCGCCCACAAATGCGGTGCAAACATCTGTCCCTCCACTGATTGACGCCAGCAAGAGATCAGCCTTAATCTGCGCATACGTCCACTGGAAACCCTCTGGTGCCAACGGCGACCCGGTCGACCCAACGCCCTTGAGCGCGTTCAAATCATACATGCGCGACGGAGCCAGGCCTGCCTGCATACAGGCGGTCAGATAGCCCGCACTGGTACCAAAGAACGTCATCCCGGTACGGGCTGCAAATTCCCACAGGACATGCATATCCGGCCAGGCGGGACTGCCATCGTATAGCAGGATAGTACACCCCAGGAGCAAGCCACCGACCAGGAAATTCCACATCATCCAGCCGGTCGTCGTAAACCAGAAGAACCGGTCACCAGCGGACAAGTTAAGGTGCAAATGTAATGCTTTCAGATGTTCCAACAAGATGCCACCCTGTCCTTGCACAATGGGCTTGGGCAGTCCGGTTGTCCCGGAAGAATAGAGGATCCAGAGCGGATGCTCAAAGGCAACCGGTTCAAAAGTGAGCTGCGCTGGTGTTGCCAGGACGTCGGCCCACAAGGTCATTGGTGATAGACTGGCTGGTACACCATCCGGATACAGATAGGGGATCACAATCGTATGCACTAAGGAAGGCAATGCCTGCTGAATTTCGATCACCACCTGACGGCGATCAAAGGCCTTGCCACCGTACTGATAGCCATCAACGGCAATCAGGACTTTTGGTTCAATCTGCTTGAAGCGGTCAATCACACTCGCGCTACCGAAATCGGGCGAGCAACTTGACCAGATGGCGCCAATGCTGGCACAGGCCAGGAAGGCAACGACGGCGGCAGGAATGTTAGGGAGATAACCCACCACCCGATCACCGCGCTCAACGCCCAGTGTCCGCAGCGTGGCAGCAACAGCGGCGACCTGTTGCGCCAGTTCGGCCCAGGACAAGGCTGTCAAAGGGTATAGCTCGGATTGAAACAAGATCGCGGGTGCATCGGCGGTCATATGCCGGAACACATGCTGGGCGTAGTTCAGTTCGGCTCCAGTAAACCAGTGCGCTCCGGGCATCGTATGGCTAGACAGCGTCTGTTGTGGCGGGTGTGTTGCCTGGATAGCAAAGAAATCCCAGATAGAGCGCCAGAAGTCTTCGATGTGCCGCACCGACCAGTCCCAAAGATGTGGATAATCCGGCAGATGCAACCCACGTTGCGTTTCCAGCCAGTGCATATATTGGGCCAGCGAACTCTGCGCAATAGCTTCCGGTGCAGGCTGCCAGAGCATCGTTCCTTCTGCTAAAACAGTCATACATGATGTCTCCAGTGATAATTCGGACGAGACAACCATGTCTCGCCGCATGCCTGGTTATATCTCCTGTGACGTATTTCTCTGAAGCATTGAAGCGTGGAAGCGCTGGAGCGCTCGAACGCTCGAACGCTTTTTAATGCTTTAGCGGCACCATCATATCAGTATGAGTGGCTGTTTTCAACGCTGTGCGCACAACTTCGTTCAAATCAAGTAAATCAATCGGTTTCGCTAGATAGTGTTGTACCCCTAACGTCTGCATCTGCGCCCGCAGACGGGGCGTATCATAGGCCGTCAAGACCAGCACCGGCACGTGAGGGCGATAGGCACGCAACGCCTTAACCAGCGATGTAGCCGCACGACTCTGAGGATTGGGGTCAATAATTAATAGATCGACCTCCTCCTTCAAACAATCGAGCCAGGCGGCATCTGGTGAGGGGGCAACCGTTACCTCGACTTCTGTGTCCAGGAGTACCTGTAGCCCGCGCTGTGTAACCAGTGCGGCAGTCGGGTCACTATCTACTATCTCGATATGCCGCAGCGACATGAACCTTCTCCTTCTGACGTAGCAGGTGGTTATGAATGTACCTGTACGCTGAATATATGCTACCAGACGGGGAAAGCCGTGTGTGAAGAGGGGTAACAATCGTCTGTAATGATCTGACAACCATAACTAGCGCGAGGCGAGAATATGAGGATGCGAGGATGTGAGGATGCGTCTTCGGGTCTTTGTGTTGGCATGTGCCACCGCACTAACGTACCAACGCAAAGACGCTTCGTCTAACTGCTAACCACCGGCAGGGTAATCACAAATGTTGTCCCGGCACCTGGCGTACTCTCGACACTGATCTGCCCATCGTGTTGCGAGATAATATGGGCACTGATCGCTAATCCCAGACCAGTGCCCTGTGGCTTGGTGGTGTAGAACGGCTCAAACAGATGCGGCAGGTGTTCAGGGGCAATACCCGTACCCGTATCAGTAATACGGATAATGACACATGCCGCACGATCGTTGGTCGGTGGGAGAACCCCGGTCGTCAGGTGCAAACACCCGCCATCGGGCATAGCATCACAGGCATTGAGCATCAGGTTCAGGAAAACCTGGCGCAACTGATCAGCATGGGCAATGCTGTGGGGTAAATCAGCGGTCAGATCACTGGTGATACTGATCCGATTATGACGCAGATGTGTCTGCACCAGTTCAACCGTTTCGATCAAGATTTTGTTCACATTGGTCGGAGTCAGTTCAGCACGTGTCGGACGATAGAAGTCGCGCATGCGGGTAATAATGCGTGCAATGCGGCCCAGTTCGTTCTGGGCGATCTCCAGAAAAGGGCGTTGGGTAGCATCAGGCGGCATATCCTGTTCAACCAGATAGAGGCTGTTGCGGGCGGCATAGAGCGGGTTGTTGATCTCATGTGCCACCGATGCGGCCAGTTCACCAACTGCCGCTAGTTTCGCGCTCTGGAGCAACTGTGCCTGGGCGGTACTCAGACGTGCTTGAGCCTCTGCGTGCAGCGACTGGATCTGCGCCAGATCGTGTTGCAAGTTCGTAGCTCGCTCACGCTGCTGTGCTTCGGAGATGGCCACCGCGCTGAGATCTGCCAGGGTCTGAATGAATGGTAAATCGCGGGGATGGAACAGATCAGTCTGGGAGCCACTACACAACATCAGCACTCCTAGCCGTTGGGCCTCAACACGCAATGGTGCCAGGAGCATGCTCGTTGGTGGCCAGGGGGCAAAAACGACGGATGTTTGTTCAATCTGGGACGTGAGCAGACTTTGGAGATCGGTTTGCAGATCTCTGCCAGTCAGCAACATAGCCCGTGGAGAGAGCAGTGACCGTCGAGCCAACCCCTGATCAGGGTGCAAGATGAGATCACATGGTTGCCCATTGCTGGTAGCACGTAAAGCCAGTTGTTGTCGGTCAGGATCAACCAGAAACACCAGGGTACTCCTGGTACCGGGGAATAACCGGGCCACCTCGCGGCTGATCAACTGCAGAATGGCCTCAACATCGTGGATCACTAGCAGAGCCGAACAGATTGCCAGCAATGTATCCAGACGTTCTCGATCACCATCAGGAGCAGATTGCAGGGTGGACAGCCGGGACTCCAGCACGGCAATGCGATCCAGCGCAGCCGCCTCACGCTGCTGCGCGGCTGCGAGTTGCGCTTGCAGTTCCATCAGACGAGAATGTATTCTAGATTGATGACGACCATGGTTCGTACGCAACGGACGTCGGTTATGAACAGATGATGGTTTTGGCATACCAGTTCAGAATGATCCTTGTTCCACCAGCACACGATAGTGATGATACGATGAGCGAAACGTAGCGGGTTGACCGTCCTCCTGGTAACGTGCCCCATCCGGGCGAGTCGGATCTGGCTCAAAAGGAATGCGCACGACGCCCCACTGATTGGCATAGGGGCCAGTTGCGGGCAAAAAGTCCTCATACTTAAACCAGAAATTCGCAGCTACATCCGAACGCTGGTTCAGCATAGGTATCACTGCGGTCATAAACTCGATTTGCCCGGCTTCAGTCTGATGCTGGAAGGCCACATTGTAGCCGATCTCGGTGATCCAGAATGGGACATCCGGGTCGCCCAGGCCACGCAGTTCCTGGCGTACTTCGTCCATACGATACGCAATCATCGTCGCTTCCCAACCAGCATCGCGCAGGCGCGGAACACGATTGAGGCTGCCGCGAATCTCTTCGGGATAGGGATGATAGGCCAGACCATCGAGTGGAAAGCGACCAACGGTGCGCTGATAATCGGCGAAGCCCCCCCAGGGATGAGTGTAGATCTGGGTGATATATTCAAGATCGGAGATATAGCGGTCGCGGCCAGGTTCGCCGGTACCCTTCGGATGCAGACCTCCCAGGATGATCGGTGTCGTGTCACGCCAGGAGGTACCTTCGGGCACAGCCTCACGGTCGCGGTAATGAAAAAAGTGGTAAAACTTGGTGTGTAAACGGGCTGTAATATAGGCCGGAATAACACTGTTATCTGGCATACGATTTTGTTCATTCAAAATTTCATAGGCATGCACATTGCCCTGATAGTGATTGGCAATGAAGCGCGCCCGGTTCAACCAGGTACGCATATACGCATTGACCCCACCACCATACAGTGGGTCAAGCTGCTCGCGTCCTGTTACTAGATAGTGCGTTGGTTCGCCACGCAGCAGATTGAAATTGAGCAACCCCAGTACCTTGAATCCATAACGGGGGGCAACCTCGTTGATAAAATAGTCATTGCGAGTCACTTGCCCGGCTACATCGTCACCCTCAATATGAAATTCGAGCCGTACCCAGCGCACGCCAATTTCGGCCAGCAATGCGCCCATTGTATCTTGAAAGACTGTATTCGGGCCAGCAGGGAACTGACTATGCGTTCCAAATTCGTACCACGGATCACGAATCACCATGCCCATTTTCTCAGCCGACATGCGGTGTCTCCTAACTATGCGACGTGTCTCTCTATCGCTCGCTGGATAGCATACAGGTTGCAGGGCGGAGTACAGCGTACTCTGCTCGCCTTGCTCTTAATCTTGAACGCGACGTTGCGCCGCTTCCAGTTCGGCCAGACGAGCGGCCAGGGCTGCGAGTTGCTGCTCGGCTGCAGCACGGGCCGTAGCTTCCGCCTCGGCCCGCTGCTCGGCTGCAGCACGAGCCGCAGCTTGCGCCTCAGCCCGCTGCCGTTCGGCTTCAGCGCGCTGCTCGGCAGCCTCGGCGCGCTGGCGTTCGGCTTCTTCGGGCAGGAGTACCAGGTCGCCCTCGGTGGTATAGAACCGCACCCACGTATGCGGCTCACCAAAAAACCGCCCTTCCCACGCGCCCAGCCACAAGCCCAACTCCTCGCTCCACAGCCATCCCCGTGCATCAGGCCTAATCGGCACATACCCCTGTCGCTCCCGTCGCCACCCCAGCAACCGTTCGACTTCCGGCGCAATACAGAAATACTCCGCCGTCCGAAACGTCTGCTCATAGATCTGCTTCTTGTCGTTTAAATCCGCCTGCTCGGTACTGGGC
>CALANA010000303.1 GCA_937925925.1 uncultured Chloroflexales bacterium
GCAATCGTCGGCCAGGAGCGACGGACGGCTACTGATACGGGTTGAAACCGGCAAAGCCGTATGTTACTGGAAAGCATGGACATCCTGCTCATTACGACATGGCACCCATGGCAGGGCAGACAAGACCGGTGGTGGCGCTAGCGGTGGCGGTATATATTGATCCGGACGCTCACTGCTGCTAAACGTCAGGCGCGTAACCGAAACGCTCAACCACCGTCCGTCAGGTGCTGACAGGGCCTCACTCTCCAGGCGGAGTTCGCTCGTTCCGGCTGGTACCACAAACGAAAGCCGCAGCGTCGTTTCTTGCGGGGCAGCCGGGACGCTTATATCGGCCAGCGGCTCATCATTGATCGCCACCCGCAGCGGGCGCGGCGACTGATAGCCGGTCAGCGTCAGTGTCAGCGCTACTACCGATTGTGAACGGGACAGCACCTGCATCCGCGCTGTATCACCAATCCAACGCCAGGTCTGCTGTCCATCGGATTCGGCGGCATACCAGCCAGTCGTGGGCAGCAATACAGGGCGTGGAACAGCGGTATTTACCCGATAGATTTCGATCTGCGCATTCCCAGCATAGCGTATAATTCCTGGTATATCTAGCTGCTGACGCAAGCGGACAATTTCACTGCGAGACAGGTAGTCCAGATTGAGGACAATAAAGCGAATGCCCAGCCGATCCAGTTCATTTGCCGCATCAACCTGAAACACATCCGGCCGACCTGGTTGGGCGTACCACAACCGACGCACAATGGTATCGTAGGCTACCAGAGGGTAATAGGGTGTGCGCGCCAGATAACCACCCACCAGTGGCCGCCCATGACAGAGTTGATTCAACATATACTGGCTATCATTGGTGCGCGGTGGCAATTCGATCACTGCTCCCGGCGACTGATAGGAATGCAATGCCATATACAATGGATCAACCTGGATCGGCATCATTGGCCAGGGCGCAACGATAAGTTCACACAGGAGTACCCCCGCAATCAGGCCTGCGACAACTGACCGTTGGTGCCACCACCGCTCACGTACAGCCTGGATCCCATAGCCAGCCAGCACACTGACCGGCAGCATCATGAGCGTTATAAAGCGGCTGGGCCGACTGCTGTTCTGGAAAGGGCTAGCCGCATTCAGCCATTGAAAAGGCAGCGGTATCCCGGTCGGCTCACTTCCAATCTTCAGTTCCGGCCCCATTGACAGGATGAGCATGCCCATTGCCAGCACCAACCAGGGCCAGACCGTGCGCCAATAAAGCCAGCAGCCATAGATCAGCAGGGCATAGACCACCAGTCCCGGCGCAGCACCGAGTTCGACGCCAAACGGATGGAGCATCTGGCTCCAGCGTGTGGCCGCCGTTCCCCACAATGGATGCAGCACGTTCAAGCCCAAAAAATCCACCAGCGCCGTTGAGTGAAAAAGCTGCCGGGTGTACCAATCTTCCGGTGCTGCGGCCTGAAGCATCTCCCGATCCCAGGCGAAAGGCAGGAGGGTGATGACCGAGATGCCCGCAATGGCGACGCCGATCATGAGCAGGCGATAGCTGGCGGCATTTGAGCGTTCGAGCGTTCGAGCGTTTGAGCGTTCGAGCGCTTTGCGCTCAGACCGCTTTGCGCTTAGATGTCCCCTGTCCCCTATCCCCTGTCTCGTGTCCCCTGTTTGCTGGTCGCGTTGCCACGGAGCTACCAGTATGGCCGCCAGTAGCACATGCAATAACGTATACACAGCACAGAACAGGCCATAGTAATGGCTCGCCAGCGTCGTCACGGTCAACAGTAGCGCGGCACTCAGCACACTGGGGACGGTTTGCCGCCGGAGCGCCCGCATCAGCAGCAGCACATAGAGCGGAATCCAATGGATGGCAACAATTTCCAACGCACCACCGAGTAGGGGTTGCATATGATGGGGTGTAAATGTGAATACAAAGCCAACAATGAGCGCCGCAATGCGATCGGTGAGTACCGCCCGGCCCAGACGATAGGCAAAGTAGCCCCCTAAACCAAACGAGAGCAGGATCAGCGTATTAAACGCTACCAGCGGGCCAGCGATCAGCAAGATCGGCAAAACGAGCAGCGCATTGGGTAGCCCCAGTGTCTGCCAGAACAGATTGATCTGCTCCGGATAGAAGAGGTAGCGGGTCAGGTAGGGATTACTGCCGGTCAGCAATGCCTGACGTACCCACCACAGATTCCAGATATTTTGCCCGGCATCCACTGGAATCGCGCCCTTCTGGATCACGTGGGTGTCAAGGTGGAGTACCAGCGGCCAGGTAAACACGATGCCCGCCAGCAGATACCCCAGGAACACCACTACCTTCCAGCGCCTGGATTCGGTGGGCGGCACGGCGGCCAGCGGCCAACAAGTACACGGTGCTACCGTTGAATTAGGTCGATATGGTCTGATCATAGTTCGCGTTCATCATACCATATCTGGCCGTTTGTATAGTTTGTGGCCGCAGCAGCGGCATCACCAGAACTGGCAACCACCCATAGCTCAGGCGACGTGTTAGGAATCACGAATAGCACAAATAAACACGAATTTTCATATACATTCTTTCTTTGCGAAGATTCGTGTTATTCGTGCAGATTCGTGTCATTCGTGGTTCATACTATTCAACGATCAGTATCAGGCCCGAAACAGCCGCGCCAGGGCATACTGAAAGCCAGGAATGACCGTACCACCATCCAGCGTGTCTGCCCGACTATACTGCCGAATCTGCGCGGGTGGCTGATACTCGACCACGATTGTGCTATCGGGATAGACCAGCCAGATCAGTTGGGTGCCGGCGGCCAGGTAATCCTGAACTTTTGCCTGCACCGATGCCGCTGTTTCGGAGGGTGAAATCACTTCGACCGCCAGATCGGGGGCCAGCGGCCAGAAGCCCGCCTGCTGATCGGCGGGGGGGATGCGCTCCTTCCGCACAAACGCCACATCCGGGGCGCGAACAGTCTTTTCTGGTTCTGCTGCAAGTTCAAAACCCGGTTCTGCCGTATAGACTTCGCCTAGATCGTGATCTTCGACATACTGTCCCAATGCGCGCGAGAGACGTTCAGCATAGCGTCCCTGAACGGGACTGGCCGGACTCATCATCAGCAAATCTCCGCGTACCAACTCATAGTGCCGCTCATCATCGGCCAGCGCGAGCAGATCGGCCTCCGTCCACGGGCGACCGCGACGGGGAATCAGTACTGGTTCGGCACGCGGGACAGTGGCAGGAATGATGAGCGTTGTTATGGGGGCAATTTCAATCATAGCCAGATACCTCCTGTTCGTGTCGATCCAGCCTGGTGTGGATACAGCCGTCATTCCTCGCCGCGCAAGCGGCGCAATTCCTCCTGCATAGCCTGCAACTGGGCTTCGATGCTTATCCGGGTCTCGCGTTCACGGGCAGCCTGCGCCTCCGCTGCCATCCGGGCCTCCCGTTCGCGGGCAGCCTGCGCCTCGGCCGCCTCTGCCTGCGCCTCGGCCTCCATCCGGGCCTCCCGTTCGCGGGCAGCCTGCGCCTCGGACTCCTCGGCCTGGGCCTCGGCCGCCACGCGTGCCGCGTACTCG
>CALANA010000304.1 GCA_937925925.1 uncultured Chloroflexales bacterium
GGGCCATAAGCCAGGATATACCTGTTGTCTTGATGAGTGGCTATAGCGAGGAACAGGTCATAAGTCAGTTTGCGTGGGCACATCTGGCAGGGTTTCTGCAAAAACCGTTCACCACGCCCGCACTGCTGGCGATGATTCAGCATGTGCTGGGGTAGCGGTGCCCGGCCCGTAAACGGGCGGGCGACGCGGTACGAAGCCCGCCTGCGCGGGCTGACGCGCAGGCCACGCAGGTGGCCTTTGCACAGTAGCCCGACGCTTCAGCGTCCGGGCACCGCGTGTCACTGACACGCGGTACGCGGTCAGCGGTTCTCACATCAATCGCCATCCGGCGTATGGTTGAGCAAGGTATCAAGTATATCCAGATGCGCGCGCTCACTTGGCTCGGGGTCAATCTGGATGCGCATAATATCGGGCATGGCCAGCCGCAAATCGTGTTCAATGCGACTCATACGCTTATGCACCTCGGTGAGCGGGGTTGCGCCAGGGAACTGGCAGCGCAAGGTGACAAAAATGCCGCTTTCGGTCAATAGTGTCTCGATCTTCATCACCGAGTCGGCATCCGGAAGACTATGAACTGCACGATGTACCTGGTCGGCGATTGGCCCATAGCGCACCGCTGGTTGCACCTCATCGCGGCGCGGTTCGAGATGCACTTCCACCATGGTTCGACAGGGCAGTTCAGCAGCAATCGCCGCCTCCAGTCGTTCGGAATAGGTGTGTGCCTCAGTCAGTGTCAGCGCACTCGGCAATTCCAGATCCATCTCGACCCGAATACCATCCGCCAGTTGATAGAGATCCAGGTTATGGACGTGCAGCCCCAGGCACTGTGCCGTTGCATAGACCGCTGTTGTATACGGTTCGGCGGGTGTACGCGCCGGCTCGACATGCACCAGAACGTCGGCTTTATCCAGCTCGGCGCGTACCACGCGCTCCACATCCTCGGTCAACTGATGCGCCTCTTCTAACGAGCGGCCCCGTGGTGTCCCTACGCTGACCTCCACATACGGTTGTTCACCCACAAAGCGCAGGCGTACACGGGCACTATTCGGCACCACATCAGGTAAGTCGGCGATTGAATAGGTCAGGCGGCGACTCAAATCGCGTGGCACATCGTCCATTAATGCCCGCACGGCATCTGTCCCCATGTGCCAGGCTACACGGAGTAGCAGCAGCGCCACTATTGTTGCCCCCAATGCATCTACGCGCTGGATCAACCACAGCGGCAGGGGCAGCCGGGCACCCAGGATAATGATGCCCAGGCTGAAAAGAACGATCAGTGAGTTGAGAATGTCATTGGTAAAATTGGCAATATTGACCTGTAACGTCGGACTGTTCGATTCGGTGACGGCGCGTTGCAACAGATGAATACGGACAACATTGATGACCATCGAAACAAGTATGATCACGAACGACCAGAGGGTGATCTCAGGCGGATCCGGTTGCAGCAACAGACGCACAAACGCCTGCCATAGCACCCAGCCAGCCGTTGCCAGCAACAAGACGGCTCCCGCCAACGCCCCCAGATTCTCGGCGCGGGCATGACCGTAGGGATGGTTCTCGTCTGGGGGCAGATCCGCCAGACGCACGACCAGGAAGGTGATACTGGTGGAGAACACGTCCAGCAGTGAGTCAAAAGCATCGGCTAGAATACTCAGACTGCCCGTGATCATGCCCACGACAAACTTGGCACTGGCGAGCAGGGTGCTGAAGCCAATGGATACCAGGGCAACGGATTGTTTGGATAGTATCACAGCGCTTACTCATTCCGCCTGATTGCAGCCGTTGGTGCAGGTGTTGCGAAGACCGGAGTCCAGGCTTTAGCCTGGAAGCGCTCCACATTCCGCTTGATTGCCGCCGTTGGTGCAGATGGTGCGGTGCGGATGGCTGCGGTTGGGCCGATCCGGGTAGTTCCGGGATGCACCACGTCGGCTTCCAACACATGCATAACCGTCTCGACTGGCCCAATGGTTATGACCAGGGCAGGACTGGTTGGTTCAGGCGTTATGGTGCCGGTAAAGATCAGTCTACCCAGGCCGATCAGCGACATGCAGACCCCCAAAAACAACCGCATAATCGGCCGTTCCAGGCGAGGGTACCCCCCCTTTCGGCGCGGCCAGGGTAGCGATTGTGGTAATGCTGGCCTATCGTGCAAAGGTTGCGACTCGAAATATGGCGATTGCTGATCGTCGCTCATCCGCTCTTGCGTCATGCTGAATCTGAACATGTACGATTGACGATTGTACCGCGTTCCGGGGTTTCGTCAAGGGCGAGGCGTTTTCGCGTTCGCACGTTTTCGCGTTCGCACGTTGGCACGTTGGCATGTTGGGGCATTGTAGGGCGCTGCGGGGTGGTGCGGGCATCGCCTCCCATGGCGTGGCAACGATCGTAGGGACGACTCTTGTGGTCGCCCGCAGCGAAAAACATTGATGCGCAATGCGGGGCAATGCGGGGCAATGCGGGGCAATGCGGGGCGGTGCGGGGCAATGCGGGACAATGCGGGCAATGCAGGGCAATGCAGGGCAATGCGGGCAATGCAGGCGATGCGGGGCGATGCGGGCACCCACAAGAGGTGCCCCTACGATCGTTGGATGCATTGTCTGGCATGGATGCGTACCTTGTCATGACGATGCGGGGCAGTGCGGGGCATGGCGGGCATGGCAAGGCGATGCGGGGCGGCGCAGGGCGATGGGAGGCGGTGCGGGGCATTGTGGGCAATGCGAGACATTGTGGGCAATGGGCAACAATGTGGCCATTGTGGGCATTGTGCCCATCGCCATTCAATGCCAGGCAACGATCGTAGGGGCGACTCTTGTGGTCGCCCGCAGCGAAAAACATTGATGCGCAATGCGGCGGTGCGGCGCTGCGGGGCATTGTGGGGCGATGCGGGGCATTGCGGGCACCCCCCCAGCGGGGGGGGCCGGGGGGTGCTGCGAGCAACAGTGATGTCCGAGGTCTGGTCAGGATCAACACCATTGCCAGGTACTGCTTGAATGCACACTCGAAGCCGCACTGATGGTGCAGCACCTTCAGCGCTCTGCCTGGTCTGCTCCTGCATCGAGTTCCGCCAGCGCCTCAGCCGGTGTCAGGGCGCGTACCACCGGTGCGGCACGCTCGTGCTGTTCACGGTCAAGCGTCACAAGGGTGCCGCCAGAGCGGTGCGCTACCGCGACATACACCGCATCCGCACCACGGAGCGCACGGTCGGCAGCGAGTTCAGCCGCTGCTTGCGCCAGCGTCTCGTCAATCGGGACGAACTGGATATGGCGCAGATCTCGCAGGAGTTCGGCCTCCAGTCGCGCACGAATCGGATCGCGAAAGCTGCGGCTGAGCGCTCCCGTAATCTCCGCGAGGACAAGGACTGGCTCAACGATAGGTGTACCACGCTGATAGAGCTGCGCCATCAATGCGTGGCAGGTCTCGTGTTCAGGATCACCCGGCGATGCATCGCGCACAAAGATATTGGCGTCGAGTGTATACATCATTCGCTGATCCTGCCTTCGAGCAAGTCCGCCCGATGCTGGCGATCAAGGTCGAGTTGCTCGCCTGGGCTTGGCGAAACTGGCCCGAGACGACGGAATTCTTCACGCAGCTGTGCCATACGTGCCCAGGCCTCATTGGAGCGACGGTCTGTATCATCTGGCTCAACGGCCAATTCCTGCACAACCTGGGCCACCAGGCGCGCACGCGTTGGGCGGTCAAGTCGGCGAATGAGATCCAGCGCCTGCTCATAGTCAGTTGCTACTATCATTCAACACCTCCAGCCTGCGCTATCAAAACGCACGCTATACGTTCTGTATACGTTCATTTTACACGACTTCTGCCAGAGATCAACGTCTGTACTCCAACGAGATAGAGGGAGAAGGTGGGCATGCTGCTGGCCCACGCATCTCCAGAATGATTGTGCTCAAAGGAGCATGCACACCTGGGAGCGCGGGCATCGTGCCCTCTCCAGGGAGGGCAACGAGGGCGGGACGCAAGCGCGCCCAGGCGGCCGGCGGGACACAAGCGCGCCCCGGCGCGCGGGCAGGGCGTGCAGGCATCGTGCCCGCGCCAGGACACTCCCCCCAGCAGGGGCAGAACACTCCCTCCCCCCCAGCGGGGGCAGAACACTCCCTCCCCCCCAGCGGGGGCAGAACGTCGTCCCACACCGTTACAAAGCCCACCCAGCCACTCCCTCCCCCCAGCGGGGGCAGAACCTCTCCGGCGTCGAGTGGTCACCAGGGGCAGGCACTCCCTCCCCCCCTGCGGGGGCAGAACACTCCCTCCCCCCCCCAGCGGGGGGGGGCTGGTCGCACCCCTCGCGCCCAGGCGGCCGGCGGGACACAAGCGCGCCCAGGTGCGAGGGCAGGGCGCGCAGGCATCGTGCCCGCGCCAGGACACTCCCCCCAGCAGGGGCAGAACACTCCCTCCCCCTCCAGCGGGGGCAGAACACCCCTTCAGCGGCGTCAGGGTGTGCCACTCT
>CALANA010000305.1 GCA_937925925.1 uncultured Chloroflexales bacterium
CGCCCCCCGCCGAGACGTAGTCTCGGTGGAATAGGAATGGCAAGAACATGCGGAATGTTCAAGTCAAAACGGTATCACAACAACCCCCAGGCTGAAGCCTGGTCTCCGGTGTAGATCGTTACTGTGTTAAAAAATCACGCACCACCCGATTATACTCATCGGGGCACTCAATCATAGGGAGATGCCCACACTTTTCAATCCAGATCAAACGACAATTAGGCACCAGACGAGCGACAACCGGGAGGCCAGCAGCGGGCATGATTGCGTCATGACGGCCACCGATCAATAATGTTGGCACGGTAACCTGTTGCAAAAACGAATTATAGTTCGAACTACCTGCACTGGCAGCACTCTCCAGAGCAGTACGGCGATCCATCCGCAGAAAATCAGCAAAACTGGCCTGCACCACAGTATTATCGGTTGGCATACGATAAAAAAAGCGCCGCACCACGGTACGGTAGATTAACGGCTTATGTTCCATCCATGGCTGGCGTAACTTGATCCACAATGCCAACACACGGTGGAGTTGCCGTACCACCCGACGTTCGCGCTCGTTGCGGTAGGTACTGGCACAGGTCAATATCAGACGTCTGACCCGCTGCGGCCATCTGGCGGCCACATAGACCACAATGCTGGCAGCAAACGAATGACCATTCAGATCAAACCGTTCCAACCCTAACGCATCGGCAAATTCAATAACCAGGGCGGCAAATCGTTCGGCATTTACCGGCTCGTTCAGCGGTGGCGATGCCCCATAGCCAGGCAAGTCGAGCGCATAAATGCTATGAGTATGCTCCAGATGCTCGATGGTCTTTTGCCAATAGCGTGATGAACCGCCCCATCCGTGGAGCAACAACACAGGTGAACCTGTACCAGCATGGAGATAGTATACCAGTCCACTTGACAGGGTGATAGTATGCATGGTTTGCAAGGTCTATAGGGATCTATAGGGATTGGATTATGTCAGACATTGTATTATTAGCAGCTATTATAACATACATGTTACTCATCTTCTACAACACATACAGTCGAGAAGTCAGGGCGATCTGGCTTGAGCCACGATCCGGGCATCTGATGACTCAGGTTTTGCGTACGTACCTGTTCACACTCACGCCAGGGAGCGCGGGCAGCGTGCCCGCGCATGCGCGAGGGAAGGCGGGACGCCCGCGCTCCATCGCGCACCATCAACGCGGGCGGAACCCCCGCGCTCTGTCGCGCCAATGAGGATGCGTACGATAGAAGCTCTCCCCCCAATAGGAACCGGTACTTGCGTACAGATCCTTGACAGCCACACATCTTTCAGCTACAATCAACACGGTAAGTGCAATACTGTCAGCATTGCGCCTCAGTATGCTAAGCCAACGTAGCTCAGTTGGTAGAGCAGCTGTTTCGTAAACAGCAGGTCCGGGGTTCGAGCCCCCGCGTTGGCTCCACGTTAGTACACATGAAACCGGCGCTTCGGGTCAGACCCGTTGCGCCGGTTTTGTGCGTTGACAGTAGATGTGACCAACGAACCTACCGCAGCATTGCCATGCGAGGAGTCTACTGTGTCTCAAATCGAAATTCAGCTCAACCGTTATGCTACCGAAGCTGCATTGCTTGATGGATTACGGAAGGGTGATCCAGATGCCTGTACCTGTCTAGTCAAGCGATTTTCAGCACTGGTCTACAGTCATGCGTTACGTATGTTGCACGATCCCGACGAGGCCGAGGGGATTTTACAATCGACATTTATCAAAGTCTGTAATAAGGTACAGACCTTTGAGGGGCGCAGTGAATTGGGTACCTGGATCTATCGCATTGCTACCAATGAGGCGCTGATGGCCCTACGCCAGCGCAAGATCTGGACAACGTCAATTGATACCATCAGTGAGACCTTGCCTTCCGCCGATACCCCCTTTTGTCGGCGTACCGGGTCGGTCGATCCGGCTCGCATAGTTCTGGATACCGAGATTCGTGCCCAGTTGGCGGCAGCATTACAGACGCTGCCCGAAAGTCTGCGGATTGTCTTCATGTTGCGCGAGATGCACGGCTTGAGTACCACGGAGACAGCCCAACGGCTGGGTCTGGGTGAGAGCGCAGTCAAAGTACGCCTGCATCGGGCACGGTTGCGCCTGCGTGAACTTCTGGCTGATTATTTCGGTGTCTATGGCGAAAAAATATGATTGCCTCCAGAGTGCGCACATAAGCAAAGAATTGGTCAGGGTTGGTGGCCTGATACCGCTGCAGAGTGGCTGTATTAGTCCGGGCTGATTACTTCGTCTTAACGGCATCAACTCACCAACCCACAGAGTCTGACCCGTCCGAGTGCGCCACTCCCCAATGGTATCAAACTGGTTCAACTCCAATTCCGCTCATACAAGGCTCTTCAGACTATCGCTTGGAGCCTATCCGCAAAAGACCACTACACAAACGTGTGCAATAATGACTAGATAAAAAGTGCTTGAGTGATGGTGCTACACCACAACTATCACTTGTGTATCTGTACCATGAACGGAACGCCCGTTGCGAACCATAGGGTCGTTCGTAACGGGCATCCACAATTCTCAGCTATAACGTTTGCTTATAATCCCGTTGGGTCTCGTGGATGTTTCTTTGTGCTATTATAACGCTCGAGTCAGCATGTGTAGGGTTGAATTAGATGGTATGAAAGCCATGAAAGCGGCTAAATGTAGTATATCAAACCGTATACAGCAGCAGGGCATAGGCGAGAAATCGAAGCCTGATTAATTTCTTTTCAACATTTGATCCCCAAAACTCCGCGAAGCATGGTATACTTTTGGAAAATCACCAGCGTATGATATCTGCGACCTCACATCAGTAGGATCACTTTTCTCGGTGTGTTCGTCAGAGCCTCTTTCGCTCAGGAGGAATTGTACGTTGTAACGTGCGAGTGATGGCTAGCTTTCAGGCGAAACCATGGCGCGTATCGTCTTGAGAATCGAAACTACGTTTTATTTGGAATAGTGGACTGAATAACGCCATCAATACGTATTCAGTCGCTGCAAGTGCTGCCACGTATGCGCGTGGGCAGGGGAGTGTCCTGATGCTTGTCAATTTGTTTGTTGGAAACCTGCCATGGAGTGTAAGCGATGCCGATCTTGAGGATATTTTCAGTCCTCATGGTCGGGTGCAGAGTGCGCGTGTGATCAATGATCGTGATACCGGCCGCTCGCGGGGCTTCGGCTTTGTCGAAATTGATGTAGATGACATTGCGGCAGTTATTAAAGCCACCAATGGGCATGAGATTGACGGTCGACCATTGCGGGTGAATGAGGCTGAAAATAAGGCAGGTGGCGGGTCGCGCCGCCCCAGTCGTTCGCGCGGCGGCGATCGCTATTAAGATACAACTTGATTACTACTTGCTAATTGACGTTGTTGTCTGTCCATTCTCGTTACCGTATCTGTCCACCCAGTTTTCGGTATGGTGTTGATGCTGTGATAAGCGTGCTATGACACTACCTTGCTGGTCTTGCTCGTTCTGGCGCATACGTTTTTGATAGTGCGCAGTTGGTATTGTGTTCGCTAGAGCCACACAGCAAGGGTGGCTCTTTTTTTCTGGTATATTAGGAGCAAATCAGTGTATACTGATACTGACCCGATGCCGGCTTCTTCGTTGAGAGGCTGAAATCCCGTGTGATTCGTCTCCTTACCTTACAAGACTTACGCAGTCGTTCATTACCAAAAGGGTTTCGTCTGCGGCAGAGCAATACCTTCCAGCGTTAGAACGTTCCAACGCTTCCACGTGGCCGCAGGCGAAAAAGGCGTCTGGCGCAAATGATTACGTCATTTCTGTTTCTCATCTCATACAACTCATACCGCGAATAGCATTTTCTTCATAGAATCATAGATAAGATATATATTTCTTAATCTAAACTTAACATACATTTGCTGTATCCTTAACAGAAGGAGGTTACAGTAGGACTAGCATTAGATCCCCAAGTGGGCAGGTTTCACTTACATCTATGCCATGGTATATCTCACCATGGCTATATGTGTGTCTAGAAGGAGGTGTATTTCACACCAAAACATGTCTTACCGTGTCTGCAAGTCTTTGCATTTAATAAGTTATAGAAAACAAGGAGTAACCCTGTATGTTTAGTATTGCGCGACGCCAGGCAGCCCTTATGCTGCTCGTTGTCTTGATTATTCCGATCCTTGCCGCCTGTGGTGGCGGTGCAGCTACAGAACCAACCCCGGTTCCTACAGAGGAAGCAACTGCGGTGGTGGAAGCACCAACAGAAGCGCCAACTGCAGCACCAACCGAACCAGCAGCAGCTACGCCAACCATGGCCGCAACTGCTACACCGGGTGATACTACTGGCGGTGTTGAGTTACCGGAAGTCGATCCGGCGCAGGTAACAGGAGACATTATCATTGCCGGGAGTTCGACAGTGTATCCATTGACCGAGGCAGTCGCGGATATCTTCCGCGAGGAGGGGTACACCGGCCAGATCTCGATTGCCGAGATCGGGACGGGGGCCGGCTTTGAGCGCTTCTGTGTGGCCGCCGAGACGGACATCTCGAATGCCAGTCGCCCGATCAACGACAAGGAGCGTCAGGCGTGTATTGACAACGGGCGCGAGGCGGTTGAGTTCCGCGTGGGTACCGACGCCCTGGCGGTGGTGGTGCATCCCGACAACGACTGGGTCGATGATATAACGATGGACGAGTTGGTGAAACTGTTCTCCGATGATGGCGCACCTCGCAAATGGTCGGATGTGAATCCGGATTGGCCGGACGAGCCCGTCATTCGCTACAGCCCAGGCACCGACAGTGGCACGTTTGACTACTTTATCGAAGAGGTCTTTGACAAGAATAATGAGCCGTTGTTGACCGCAGCCAACGTGCAGTTGAGCGAGGACGATAATATCCTGGTGCAGGGGGTACTCGGTGACCTGTACTCGATTGGGTACTTCGGCTATGCCTACTACACCGAGAACCCTCAACTGAAGATTCTGAACATTGAGGGTGTGGAGCCGACCGAGGAGACGGCGGAAGACTCGACCTATCCATTGGCGCGACCGCTGTTCATCTACTCGGCGCAGTCAATTATGCAAGAGAAGCCGCAGGTGGCGGACTTTATCAACTACTACCTGACCAATGTGAATGAAATTATCCTGGATGTCGGCTACTTCCCCGCCAGTGCCACAGCACTCAACACCGCTCGCCAGAACTGGCTTGATGCCATGGGTATGTGATAGGACGTACGCGGTCGCGTGAACACCACGTTCCTTCGACGACGCTCAGAGCTTGCCCTGAGCGCAGTCGAACGGGACAAGCTTTTGCGCCTGCAACAGCGTGGAAGCGACGCTTTTTTCCCACCACCTTTTCGCCTACAGCGAAAAGGTGGTGGGAAACAGAAACAACGTACCGCCCTGCCGAAGGCGAAAGGTGATCTGACCATACCACTGCGTAAGTCCTATACGGTTCATGTTGTGTATCATTGGTCAATGAGGTTGTGTTGGGATTAAGCGTAAACTCCTGATTACGAGTTACCTCCGAGTAATCTGAATAAGGAGGATGTACAATTGGTATAGGGTTGCTATATCACACTTGAGCTACTGGGTTACAAATACAGGCAGGATATTGAAAGGTTATGTTATACTGTTACGGCGTACTTGTTTTTTCAGTTCTAAAGATTTAACAAAAATGTATGGAGGAAAGAGCGATGGCAAATCAAGCCAGAGTCGGTGTAGAAGGATCTAGCACTGTTCTATCTGGTGTCGGTAGTGAGACGTTAAATCTGCGCAAACGCTCACGCCCTGGTGAAAAGTTTATCCAGGGTACTCTTTTCATATGTGGTATTATTTCGATCTTTACTACTATGGGTATTGTGTATGTACTATTTACCGAATCATGGCGCTTTTTTGGTAGCCCGGAAGTAAGCATTAGCGAGTTTCTGACCTCCACTACCTGGCAACCGCGTGTTGGGGAGTTTGGGATCTGGCCCCTGTTAAACTCAACGCTTATAACCAGTTTTATTGCTATGGTGGTAGCAACACCGCTGGGATTGGGATCGGCTATTTATCTGAGTGAGTACGCTACTCCACGCATACGCAGTATTCTCAAGCCCATTCTGGAGGTACTGGCCGGCATTCCGACGGTGGTGTATGGGTACTTTGCGATTAGCTTTATGACGCCTTTGTTGCGCTTGATTTTCGGGACATCGACAGTGCAGATCTATAACATGGCCTCGGCTGGCCTGGTGATGGGCATTATGGTTTTGCCACTGATCAGTTCGATGACTGAGGATGCGTTGAGCGCGGTACCCCGCTCTTTGCGTGAAGGCGCATATGGACTAGGAGCCACACGCCTGGAAACGGCCCTGAATATCGTCGTTCCTTCGGCCTTGTCCGGTATTATTGCTGCTTTTATTATTGGTATCTCACGTGCTGTGGGCGAGACGATGATCGTTGCCATTGCCGCTGGTGCCGGGCCACGTTTTACCTTTAATCCATTTGAGGCCGCAGAGACGATGACCGGTCATATTGCGCGCATCAGTAGTGGTGATCTGGGCTTCGATACGATTGACTATAACAGTATTTTTGCGATTGGATTGACGCTGTTCATTATGACGCTGGTCTTGAATATTCTCAGCGGCTATGTGGTGCGGCGCTTCCGGGAGGTATATGAATAATGAGTGCAGAGCCAATACAACCGCTTACGCCAGGATCTGTGCGACGTTTGCCCCAGGGCGAGGATTTCAGGCGCAATATTGCCAGGCGCCGCTTCATTGGCCGCATCTGGCGTTACCTCTTTTTCTCCTCGCTGATTATCGGGGTGATCGCCCTGGTGACCCTGCTGGGGACGATTGTTAATCGTTCTTTCGGAACAGTCGCCGTCCAGGAACGGGTCAACCCGGCGACCCTTGCAGATCGACCGCTTGAAGACCTCTCGCAAGAGGAATTGCTGGCAATTGCCCAGGCAAACATTTCAGGCAATGTACGTCGGCGTCTAGATCGGGAGGAACCCCTGGCGGAACGGAACGAAGCAGAATTGCTGCGCATCATCGAAGAATTTGTGTTGCAGCGCGAGGTGGTAAACAGTTGGCCATTGTCTGAGACGCTCTTCAATTATCGCCATATTGAGGAGCAGGCTGCCGAAGAGTTCCCCAATGCACGCCTGGAGTTTCGCTCGTGGGTAAGCTGGGACTTTATTGTAAGGCCCATGTCACGTACACCAGCATTGGCCGGGATCCGCACCGCCTTGCTTGGTTCGATCTGGATGATTGTTATTACTATGCTGCTCGCTTTTCCGATCGGCGTTGGTGCCGCGATTTATCTGGAAGAGTATGCGCGTGATAATCTGATCAACCGCATTATTCAGACCAATATCAACAATCTGGCCGGTGTACCCTCGATTATCTATGGGATGCTTGGCCTGGCTATTTTTGTACGAGGCCTGGAATATTTTACTAGCGGACAGTTTCTGGGTCCAGGCGGTGCGCCCAATGGTCGTACCTTGATCTCGGCCGCGCTGACAATGGCCTTACTTATTCTGCCGCTGATTATTATCAATGCCCAGGAGTCGATCCGGGCGGTGCCCAACTCATTGCGTCAGGCCAGTTATGGGCTGGGAGCGACACAATGGCAGACAATCTGGAACCACGTGCTACCGGTGGCCTTGCCGGGTATTCTTACCGGTACGATTCTGGGTATGTCGCGGGCTGTCGGTGAGACGGCACCATTGATTGTGATCGGTGCTGCCACCTATATTGTCACCGATCCTTCCGGCCCTTTTTCCAGTTTTACTGCCCTGCCCATCCAGATTTACAACTGGACGTCGCGTCCACAAGATCAGTTTCGTGATATTGCTGGAGCAGGGATTGTGGTGCTGTTGATCTTACTGTTATCACTGAATGCAGCAGCTATTTTGCTACGTAATCGTTTTCGGAGGAGCATCTAATGAGTGTTTTGCATGATCCCAACCCATTAAACCCGAATGCTATTGAAGCGCGGGGGATGAGTATCTACTATGGGGCCTTTCGTGCCGTGAAGGAAGTGAGCTTTTCGATTGAGAGCCAGAAGATTACAGCTTTGATCGGCCCTTCGGGATGTGGCAAGAGTACGGTGCTGCGTTCCTTTAATCGCATGAACGATCTGATTGCGGTGGCACGTACCGAAGGCGAAGTGATCTTCCATGGACAGAATCTGTACGGGCCTGACGTGGATGCGGTGGAGGTGCGTCGGCGGATCGGGATGGTGTTCCAGAAGCCGAATCCCTTCCCCAAGTCGATCTATGAGAATATCGCCTTTGGCCCTCGTATTAATGGCTGGAAGGGTACGAAGGCTGAGATGGACGATCTGGTGGAGCAGTCGCTGCGCGGTGCAGCCTTGTGGGACGAGGTCAAGGATAAGCTGAAGGAAAGCGGCCTCTCGCTATCGGGTGGACAGCAACAGCGCCTGTGTATTGCGCGCGCACTGGCTGTCGAGCCGGAAGTGATTTTGATGGACGAACCGTGTTCGGCACTTGACCCGATCTCGACGTTGAAGATCGAGGAGTTGATGTTTGAGTTGCGCCGTCAGTACACCATTATTATTGTGACGCACAATATGCAGCAGGCGGCGCGTGCCTCGGACTATACCGCCTTCTTCCTGATGGATCAGGATCGAGCGGGAATGCTGGTAGAGTATGGCCCGACCGATCAGATCTTTAAAGATCCCAAAGACGAGCGCACCGAACAGTACATCAGCGGGCGCTTTGGTTAATGCGGTTTGTGGCGTGTAAGGCGCGAGGCCTGGTCTTAACGCGGAAACGCGAAGTTGCGCGATACGTCGTCAGGAACTGACAGTGTCGTAGGGATGGGCGTTGCTGGTGGTACTGGCGTAAAGCTGTCGGTCGGACGGTCGGGCGGTGGTAGTGCTGGTGTGGCGGCAGCTTCAGTTAGCGTCGTAGACATTGTGGGAGCGGCTATCGGGCCAGGGTACTGATCGGACGGTGGAGGCGGTGGTTCTGTCACAACCGGCGCTGGTTCCGTGTCAGGGGTTTCAGTTGCGGGCGGCACCGGAGTGGCAGTGGCTTCGGGCAATGGTTCTGGCTCGGCCATTGGTGTATCGGTCGGTGGTGGCGGCTCGGTCGGTAGCGGCGGCTCGGTCGGTGGCGGCGGCTCGGTCGGTGGCGGCTCGGTCGGTGGCGGCTCGGGTTCGATCGTTATTGGTGGTTCGGGCACGAGCGTGGCTGTCGCGATGATTACGGTGGGCAAGGCTGGCACGACCGTGGGCACTGGGGCCGGTGTGGTTGGTGCAATAGTTGCTGTGGGTACGGCTGGTGCGGGGGTTGGTGTGGCTGGTTCCGGTGACGCTAAGTCCGGTGGTGGTAGTACGACTTCACCCGGCACCTGTGCGGTGGGTGCGTCACCAGGCAGGGTTGCCGTTGGCGGCGTTACACTATTGGCATCACTACTCCGTCCACGCATCAGCAGCGCCAGCAACACGAGCAGAATCAAGCCGATGATCAGCAGCAAAATGATGCGGTTCAGGGTATTGCTTCCTCGTGGCCGGGCCGGTTGGCGAGCAGGATAGTGTACACTGCTGGCCGGAGGGGGCACGGGTGGTACTGCTGGCGCTGCTGGCGGTAGAGGTACGGGTGGTAAGTGCCCCGATGGTTGGGCGACAGGCGCTGCTGCTACCAGCGGTGGTGGGACAACGACGGGCGGGTGCGAGGCGGCTGTCGCCTGATCTTTGCCGAGCGAGATAGTTGGCTGGCCGGATGAATCCGCTGGCTTAACCAGATCCGCGATTTGTTGACTGGAAGCCAGTGGTATCCCGTGCTGGCGAGCTATGGCTTGCAGAGCTGCAACCATGGTGGCACCATTGCTGTAACGTTGGGCTGCATCCTTGGCCAGCGCTCGCGTTAGTACCAGATCGAGTTCGCCAGGGATATGCGGTGCAATGCGACTGGGCGGTGGCGGGGGTGTCTGTGCGTGGGCAACGATCAACTGCGGTGTCGCTCCCGAAAACGGCACGCGCCCGGTAATGATCTCATAGGCCACGACCCCCAGCGAATAGAGATCGCTCCGGCCATCAACGCGGCGTGCCTCGGCCTGCTCCGGCGAAATATATTCAGGGGTACCCATAAAAACCCCCGTCCGCGTCAGACGCTCGGCATCCGCATCAGGCATCTGGGCGATGCCGAAATCGGTGAGCAGTACCCGTCCGTTCAGATCAATCAAGACATTGTGGGGTTTGACATCACGGTGAACCGCGCCCCGGCTATGAGCATAGTCCAGTGCCCGTGCCAGCGGATCGAGGATACTGATGGCATAGCCCAGCCCCAGAGCATCACGGTCTTCGAGAATGGCGTGCAACGAACGCCCCTCTACAAACTCCATCGCAATAAAATGCAGGCCATCCTGCTCGCCCACATCATAAATGGTTATAATGGCCGGATGACGCAGATTGGCGGCCGTAATGGCTTCACGCTCAAAGCGGCGGGCAAACTCTGGATCCATGCTGAGTTGTGGTGCCAGCACTTTAATCGCCACCGGGCGTTGCAGCAGCGTGTCCACAGCACGATAGACCCGCGCCATGCCGCCCCGCCCGATTTCCTGTTGAATTTCATAGCGGCCAAGCCGTCGTCCGACTAGCTGTGTCAACGTGCAGGACTCCTGATCCGTGACGATATAAGGCGAAAGTACTGTGGTCTTTTTATCGTCCTGTATGGTATAATCGAGGGTAACTGTGGCGATTGTACCATATTGCTGGTCGGGTTTCAAAAAATCCTGATCAACATGGGAACAGCATTGCCCGTTATCTGGAATGGAGATGAGCCAGCCCACGAGTTCGGGCTGATGAGCAGTTCGAAACGATGTTGCGTGCGCTTCATCGACATAGGAACGCTGACCTGGAGGATCGTCCCTATGCAGCCCATCCCTGCACCAAGATTAACAATTAAATGTCAGGATGGCGACTATCGGGAGTTGGAGTGGGATAAGGCCGTACTCACGGTAGGTCGCGATGTCGCTAATGATCTGATTATCAATCATCGGCTGGCATCACGTCGTCATGCGCGGTTTGAACAGGATGAAACAGGGTTTTATATTCATGATCTTGGTAGTACCAACGGTACGTATGTGAATGGTGAGCGCATTGATGGCTTGCGGCAACTTCATAATCAAGATCAGGTTGTGATCGCCGATACCATTATTACGTTTCAAGATCCAGAGGCAACCGTCAAAGGGGTGCTGCCACCAGAGGTATTGCGGGCTACGCGTGAAGAATTGCGGGTTGATAGTCGCTCGAAAGAAATATTTATTAAAGGGCAGCCGCTTGATCCACCGTTGACGGTGAAGGAGTTCCAGTTGCTGGAATTGCTGTATAATCGCAAAGGCCAGGTGGTCAGTAAGGAAGAAATTGCCCACGCGGTGTGGGATTATGAGGTGTTTGATTACAACGCAATTGATGCGCTGGTCTATCGTGTGCGGCAGCGGATCGAACCGGTACCGACCAATCCGCGTTATCTGGTGACGCAACGCGGGTTTGGCTATCGTTTGTTTACGACACCAGAATGATAGAACAATCCTGCCCATGAGCCAGATAACCCTTACGTCGCCGAAGCGACTGCGAGGCATCGTTGCTGTCCCAGGCGATAAATCTATTTCACATCGAGCGATCGTTTTGAACGCGCTGGCGGCTGGTGAGGCGCAGATAACCCATTTTCTGACGGGTGCGGATTGTCTCAGCACAATCGCCTGTATGCAAGCCCTGGGTGTGCCGATTGAACGTCAGGATACGACCGTGCGGGTTGCGGGTGTTGGCCGGCGTGGGTTGCGCGAAGCGGCGGATGTACTGGACTGTGGTAATAGCGGGACGACGCTACGGTTACTGGCTGGCTTGCTGGCCGGGCAGCCGCTTTTTAGCGTGTTGAGCGGTGATGCCTCGCTCCGTTCGCGTCCACAGCGGCGCATTGTTGCACCGTTGCGGGAGTTGGGCGCGCAGCTTGATGGGCGTATGGATGGCGATCGTGCGCCACTGGCTATCCGTGGCACTCCTTTGCACGGCGGCGTCTATGATTTGCCCGTTGCCAGCGCCCAGGTCAAGTCAGCGCTGCTGTTGGCCGCGCTCGGTGGCGATGCGCCGCTAACGCTGACCGGGCGGATCGACTCGCGGGATCATACCGAGCGCATGCTGATAGCAATGGGTATTGATCTGCAGATAACGGCTACGAGCATCACCCTGCATCCGCCCACGACGACAGATGAGCTGCAACCCCTGTCGTTGCGCGTGCCGGGTGATCCATCATCGGCGGCATTCTGGTGGGTGGCCGCAGCGATGCATCCCGATGCGGAGATTACGACGACAGGCGTCTGCCTGAACCCGGGGCGCACCGGGGCGTTGGATGTGCTGCGGGCGATGGGCGCACAGATCCGGATCATGAACGAAGAGATGGCCGGAAACGAGCCGGTGGGCGACGTAACGGTATGCTCGTCGGCTTTGCGTGGCACGCCAATTGATGGTGCGTTGATCCCGCGCCTGATCGATGAGTTGCCGGTGCTGGCACTGGCAGCCGCAGGTGCGCAGGGTCATACCATCATCCGCGATGCGCAGGAGTTGCGGGCCAAAGAGACGGATCGGATTGCGACAGTGGCAGCGGGTTTGCAGGCGCTGGGGGTACAGGTTGAACCGACGGCCGATGGGTTAACGATTGCGGGCACGGGCAACCCGACATTGCTGCGTGGCGCAACCCTGTTTAGCCATGGCGATCATCGGTTGGCAATGACCTGGGCTGTAGCTGCGCTGGTGGCTCGTGGCGAGACAACGATTGTCGATGCAGACGCTGTGGCGGTCAGCTATCCAGGGTTCTGGGAAGAAATAGACAGGCTGTGTAGGAACGACTGAAGTCGTTTCTAAAGAGGTATATAGCAAACCTCTTGTCATTAACACGAGTTACGCGGTCGCGTATGCCCGGACGCTGAAGCGTCGGTCTACCCGCGCAAAGCCCGCCTGCGCGGGCTACCAATCAGTCCGCATAGGCGGCCTTCGCTCACCGGTTGCCCGCCCGTTGATGGGCTGGGCGCACACTGCGTACGTCCTGTAATTACCACGAGTTACGTGATGGTATGCTTAACTCGCCTTTTCGCCGGAGTTTACCCCTTCGACTACGCTCAGAGCTTGCCCTGAGCGCAGCCGAACGGGGCAAGCTCTGAGCGAAGCCGAATGAGGCAGAGCGGTACTTTTTCTGTTTTTGGTTCCCACTTTTCGCCGTAGGCGAAAAGTGGGAACCAAAAGAGAGTCCTTTCCACGCTGCTGCAGGCGACAAAGACGGGAGCGACCAGCGATCGCGTAACTCGTATACTTAACAGGACTTACGCGGTAGTATGGTCAGATGGTCTTTTCGTCTTCGGCAGAGCGGTACTTTTTCTGTTTTTCACCCCACATTTTCGCCTCCGGCGAAAATGTGGGGTGAAATAAAGTGTTTCTTCCACGCTGCCGCAGGCGACAAAGATGTTTAGACGAAAGTCTGGATCTCGGTGCTTCACAACGGATGTAGGATTGCTATGGCAGACCTATTGGAATTGGAATCCTGGCGGACGATTGACGATTGAGATAAGGTTGTTATACCTTTGGTAACCGTTCAGGTGTAGTGGTTGGGCGGGGTACGACCCCGCTCGGAGGTTCCCGGGGGTTGCGGGGGCCTGCGGCCCCGCAACCCCC
>CALANA010000306.1 GCA_937925925.1 uncultured Chloroflexales bacterium
TAGAACGACTGAAGTCGTTCCTCCATGGGCCACATGAGCACGTTAGCACGTTAGTATGTCCGAATGAATGTACCAACGTGCCGACGTGCTCATGTGCCAACGTGCCAACGTTAGCACGTTAGCACGCTCCGACCGACTATCGCTTGATCATTGGCAAGTAGACCCGATTTGCTCCGGGCTGTTGGCCAATCGTCAATACCGCCGTATTGGAGGTCTCACCATCGGGATTCACGACAACGATATTCACCGTACCGGCTGTGGCCGTCAAGGAAGGTGGGATATTGACCACAATCCGTGTGCCCGTCACCTGCAACGGCGTCAGGGACAGGTCATTCCAACGCACCGTCGCTCCGGACACAAAATTCTGGCCCTCAATCGTCAGGCTGAGCGCCGGGCCACCGGGCTGCACCGTGTCCGGGTCGAGCCGCGTAATCTGCGGGCCGCTGGTGACCTCGCCAACCGTAAAGGGCACCGCATTCGACTGTTCGCCATCGGGATTGACCACTGCTACATTCACGATCCCTTCCGTAGCCACCAGACTGGCCGGAATGGTGATCACAATCTGCGTGGTACTGACCGAAGTTGGCGTCAACCGGATGTCGCCCCAGAGAACACTGGCCCCCTGAACAAAATTCTGACCGGTGATCGTCAAGGGTGCGACGGCAACACCGGGCTGGGTCGAGTTCGGGCTGATCGCGTCAATCCGCAGTTCCGTCGGTTCCACCCCGATGGTAAACTGCACCGTGTTTGATGTGCGGCCATCGGGATCGGGATTGACCACCGCGATATTGACGACCCCGGCATTGGCAAGCAACTCGGACGGAACGTTGACGACGATTTCGGTGGAAGTGACACTCGTGGGTGTCAACTCGGTCGTATTCCACAACACCGTTGCGCCAGCCAGGAATTGCTGACCCGTGATCGTCAGATCAAACGCTGCGCTCCCCACCGGCGCGGTAGCCGGAGTAATAGCATTGATCAAGAGAGCACCTGCCTGGCCAATGGTAAAGCTGCGTGCATTGGAACTGCCACCGCGTGGTTCCGGATTCTCAACCGTAATCGAAGCCGTGCCCGCCGTCTGTACCAGGTTAGCCGGCACCGTCACCTCGATGCGCGTCCTGGTGCGCGTGGCCGGATTGGGCGTGAGGGTCTCATCGTTCCAGCGTACCAGCGAGTCCGCAATAAACCCCGCTCCGTCGATCGTCAGCGTAAACGCGCCGCCACCAGCCGTGGTCGAGGCCGGACTCAGGTTGTCAATGCGCGGCGTGGGATTGAAGACGGTAAAGATGGCCGGTACCGAGGGCGGGATCGTATCGGTTGGATCGTCCACTACCACCTCATAGGTACCCGCAACCATAATATCTTCGGGTCGAATGGCAACCACAATCTCGTCGCTGCTGCGAGTAACGACCACGCGCTCGGAACCTTCCCAGTAGACCCGCGCTCCGGCGGTAAAGTTACTGCCGCGCACCGTCAACAGGAAAGCCGGGCTACCGACCTCGATTTCGGGTGGAATGAGCTGGTTGATCGTCGGATCGACGCTGCTCACAAACGGGAAATTGCGTGCCGGTGAGGTGCCGCCACCGCTGGGCGGGTCGGTGTTATCGGGCGGATTGAAGACGGTGATCGGCACGCTGCCTGGTTGTGGCAAAATGTCATCGACCGGGACGGTAATCTCCAGTTGGCCCCGGTTCAGGAAGGTCGTCAGGCGTTCTTCGCCATTCCAGCGCACCACCGATGTCGGCACAAAGCCGGTACCGTTGATCGTCAGCGTGAAGGGCTGCGTGCTACCGGCGACAGCCGAAGCCGGGCTGAAGCTGGTGATCGCTGGCAGCGGGGTGGTTAACCGAAAGTTGCGTGCGACCGAGGTCGTCGTATTCTCGCAGACCTCGCCCGCACTAAAATTGGATACAGTGATCGGTATAACGCCGGGCGTGATAACCTCGGTGGCGCGAATGAAAACGCGCATCTCGGTCGGGGTAATGCTGAGAATATCGTTCTGGTCGACCGGATTACCACCCCAGGTCACAGACATCGGGTAGAGCGTATTATCTACAAAATTGCTGCCGTTGATCGTCAACACAAAGCCGGTACTCCCCGCCATTTGCGAAACCGGATCGAAACTATCAATGACCGGCTTTGGCAAACAGACCGCATAGTCCACCGCATTCGACAGCAAAGCTGGTGGATCGGGCGGCGGGAAGCGCTCGGCCACCGGGTTTGCCACCTGAATTGGAATGTCTACACGGGGTGTTGCGAGCAGGGTTTCCAGTTCCGAGGGACTACCCGATGTATCGAGGGCTATCTCGATCAGCGATGTACTCTGCACGTTCGCCGGGCCAAGCAACTCCTGACCATCCCATATAACCGTTGCACCGGGCGCAAAGTCACGCCCCTGAATAAGCAAGGTGAATGCGGTGGTGGGCGGTGCGGTTACGCCTGGATAGGGAGTGAAGGCCAGGTTCGGCGGCTCATTAATGACGGGGGTCGAGTTAGGCACCGGCGTCCAGAACTGCAAGGCGCGGTGGTTGGCACTATCGGCCACATACAGGTCGCGCAGCGTGGGATGCACGGCCAGTCCGGTCGGCTCATTCAGCGTGTTGAAACTGGGCGTAGCCGTGCCCCGGTTGGCGCTGGTACCGCTAAAATTGTTCTGCCCAAACACGCGGTCGGCGGTGGTGTCGCTATCGCTGGCGTTCTGGTTAAACTGCAACACGCGGTTGTTGCCCCGGTCGGCCACAAAGACGTTATTGGCTGCATCGACCGCCACGTCGGTCGGGCCACGCATACCCGTCGTTCCGGCCCCAGGTACGGCGACCCCAAACCCGGTTTGTCCATACACCTTTGTGGCCGCCTTGCCATTCGTGAAGGGCGGGTCAAAGACCAGCACGCGGTTGTTCCCGGTATCAGCCACATACAGCTTGTCATCCGGCCCGATCGCCAGTCCGGTCGGCATATTCATCTGGGTGGCACCCGCACCCAATGAATCACCGAGCGTGACATTGGCTGGCTTGCCGTTGCTTAATGGGGTAGTATAGATCAGCACCCGATTGTTGCCGGTGTCGGCCACATACACTCGTCCGGTGCGGTCAACGGCCACACCCTGTGGGTTGTTAAGTTGTCCCAGGCCGCTCCCCGGCGCGTTGCTGGTATAGGCCGTCTGGCCCAGTACCAGTGAAGCCTGGTTAACACCGGGAGCGCTTGGCACCAGATCTGACACGTTAAAGCGTAGCACACGATTATTCACACTATCTGCCACAAAAATCTGCGTCCCGGCCGGGTTAACCGCCACCGCAGTCGGGCCGTTCAGCGTATTCTGGCTAGTTGTCTGCGGATTGCGGATGTCACAGCTTGCTTGGCCGATACAGATGTTGGTAGCTGCCGCTGCTGCTGTCGTGCCCAGGTTAGGAAACGTGTCCAGTGGGGATGTCAATGTCGGATCGAGTTCCAGAGTATACACCAGCACGCGGTTGTTGTCACGGTCGGCCACAAAGGCCCGCTCTTCCGAAACGGCAATGCCGGTGGGCACACTCATCGTATCGCCGTTTATACTCGGTGGCGAGGGATTATCGCGCGTAGCGAATTGATCCGCAACGGCACCCTGCCCGGCGACAAAATCGGCGTCAGTATCCGTTGCCGGATCACGTGGAGCCGCGGAAACGGGCGCAACGGCGATCAGCAAGCTACTGATGAGCGCCAGCAGTAGCAGTAGATGCATGCTGCGTGCGGGTAGCGCACGCGCACGCGCAACATGAGCAACATTCATAACATGGTCTCCTGATAATGATATAGGGTTGAGTGAAACGCAGTGAGTACATTTGCGTACTCAGCATTGAGTAACACAACAGTCGCCCGGTTTACCGTGGCGATCTGAAGTCCGCTGCAGGTACGCATATAGCAATCCTATTCCAGTTGTGAACGGTAATCCAGGCTTGACGCTGGACGGAGCGCTCCCAGGCTAAAGCCTGGACTCCGGTCTTCACAACTCATTTAGGATGGCTATAGTAACCTGCGCCATGCTGTCCTGGCGTAATCACCAGACATAACACATAGATCGAGCGTACGCTGATTAACAATATACGCTACAAGTACACAATGACAGCAACAACAGCAAGAGATAACGCCGCCCACTCCTTTCTGGTTTCAAAAGCCTGTTGTGCATAGCCACTGCCATGCTCATTGAAATGAACGGTGAGTGGCTTGACTTTTTCGCAACCAGGAGAGTGTGGAATGGCTACGCGGGGAAGTTTGTTACGGAAGGGTAATGTGGAGGCGTCTGTGCGTTGACACGTTGGCACGTTGGTGGGTTCTAACGTGTCAACGCAGGTGCTTTTGCGCCTTTGCGTTCAAACTGCGCGGTCATGGAAGGGGGATGGGGGAATGGGACATCTACGCGTCTATGGGTCTACGCGTTCCCAACATGGAACTGCTGACGCATAGGCACGCGACAGGGGCGGGCACAAGGCACTGCCCTTACCCCTATCACGTGTAGGGTTTTTGTGGTAGCGATAGTAGGGGCGAGCGGCCGCTCGCCCCTACATCCTACATCCATAGCACAACGAGGTTGGGACAAAACCCCTACGCGTAAGCGGCCCCTACCAGAACACCGTCATGTGAAAGAGCGGTATCGCTCGGCCCAAAAACGCCAACCCTGCTCGGTTCGCTACGGCCCGCTCATAACCATACCGGCCTTGACCACAATCTCGTGTTGCACTGTGCGGCCATCAGGGCTGTGGATCACCACGGTATACAGACCGGGATCAAGCTCAACCACCCCATACCAGCCATCATAAGAGGCCGTGATGTCGCGCAACCAGGTACCATCTTTGAACAATGACACGCGGGCATCAGGAATGATCTGGCCGTCAATCGTTGCCATACCCTGCAGATGTCCAGTCGTTGGATAGGCGATCCAGGGCCAGACCGGAGCGCGAGCCGGCTGCGCAAAAACCGTAGCCCGCAACTGATCCATAAACGCCCGTCGCCGTTCACTGTTGCTACCGGCAAAAGGCTGGTTATAGGAGTAGAAAGCTACTCCGGACAATGCTCGCCCCTGAGCATCGGGTGTTAATGCCCGTTCGATCTGTGCAATACCCTGATTGGTCGTGTTCAGCCAGGAACCCATCCCGGCCACAATCGCCCGCCGACCGGTATTCGCCCGATCCCAGGCCAGCCAGCTATCATACCATCCCCGTGAACGGGCGTTGCCTTCCTCAAAATAGTGCATGGGCAAGGCAAAATCCATAATCCCTTCCTCGAGCCAGGCCCGCCAGTCTTGAAATACGCGTGAATAGGCCGCCGAGTTTGGCCAGTCATCCGGCGAATAGCTGCCAATACCGCCCCATGTGATCGTTGCGACACTGACCTCGATTTTTGGATTAATCGCCTTGCTGCGGATGTACAGGCGGCGCATCAACTCGGTCATACGGTCGCGTCGCCACTGGCTCCACGTCGGATCAGTTGGGCGCGGACGATAGTTCGCCGGATAGCCATGCGCCCGGTTGAAGCGATCCAGGCTCACCCGATTGTAGCCAAACTCTTGATCGCTATAGCGCATAAAGTCAAAGTGTATCCCGTCCAGCCCAGGATAATGTTGCAACAGATGCTGGACAACCGCTTCCATATGGTGAATCGCCGAGGGATGCCCAAAATCGAGATCACCAACCTGAACGCCACTGTAGGTCGCCGTCGTCCAGCGGATTGGATCGGGCAACCCAGGGCCGTGGTGGGTACAGACATGCTGTGGATGCCCGCGCAAGGGATCATTGTTGCGGCAGGTTACCGTAACCACCAGCCAGGCATGCACCTTGATCCCCTCGGAATGCGCCTTCTCAATTAAATACTCCAGGGGGTCAAATTCGTTGGCCGGAGCCAGGGTACGATCAGCCGCACGCGGCTCAATGCTATTGTTGTACCGCGAATCACCATGACGCCGCATCTGGGCAATAATCGTGTTCGCGTTCGCACGTACTACATTCGCCACCAGTTCATCGACCTGGGGATGGTTACGATAGCCCGGATTGGATGCATCAACCCAGAAGGCGCGCATCTGATCAATCGGCGCGCTTTGTGCCTGGGCAGGTGGGGTCGCAGGTGGAACGATCGCGCTCAAGGTAACGATCAGCAGCATGGCTACCGTTAGTCGCAGCGGATAGCGTGATCGACGGCAATGCGAGGTCGACATGAGTCCTCCTTCACTTGTGGCACACCCGGGTGCCAGTTCACTAAATGTCATAACGGGCGTATTATACTGCGTGTTGCACCCATTGTAGACACAAAGGAACCGCAGTTGTTGCGAAAAAGTTAAGAGGATAAGAGGTTTAGCCGATTAGAAACGCATGGCGCTGTTTTGCGACATGGAATGAATTGTCATTGATTTTTAATACCGGGTGGCGGTTGGGATATGTGGAGCGGGGTATGGAATGCCCGGTAAGCAACTGACAGGCTGCAACAACCTGTCAGTTGCCATCTGGGTCAAGCCATGGTGCCATCTTCCTGGCACAGATAGCGCATTGTTGCTTTCGCATAAGATTGTGACAAATAATACATGTCAATTGTAATCGTGTCGCAGCAATCCTAGCTTTCAACCTGCTGTCCTTGATACGCAGGATACATCCGCTCGACGGTTGGTTGCTCTGGTTGCGACGCAGATCGGGTGACCCACTCATCTTTCGGCATCGCAATCCAGCAGACGACGTAGGCCAATGGGCTGAGTCCTGTCACAAGCCCACCAATAAAGGCCGCACGTACGACGTTACTGTTAACATTCAAGCGCCGAGCGATTCCTCCACAGACTCCTGTGAGGAGTTGATCATCACTGGTGCGCGTTAATGGTGTATCCATTTATTGTACCTCTTTGTTACTAATACTAATTTTCACATTATACACCCGCCAGTTACAATCGAGGAGAGGGTGCTTTGATGGTGAGCGATTCGGAGGAACGACGAACGTTGTTCCTCCGGCCGTAGGAACGACGAACGTCGTTCCTACATGCTCTGTACATACAGTGTGGTCAACCACCAGGGCATGATTTGATTCCAGATGCCCAATTTTGGTGTGACAAATGATTGTACATCGGAGTCCAGGCTCAAGTCGGGACGGAGCTAGTCCCAGCTAAAGAACGTATCGACGAACACTATGATGGCGGGCGGGACGCCCGCGCTCCCAGGCGCACCACGGAGCTAGCCCCAGCTAAAGAACGTATCAACGAACCCTGGCGGCACCAGGCACTCACTACAGCATACAGAGCAGCATGGCTGCCGCACGCCTTACAATCGGGCAATCTTGCCAATCCGCTCGGCCGCCATGCGTGCGCCCGCAATATTGCGTGCCGCTGGCCCCAGTTCGAGTTCGGCCAGTGCCCCGCTCACATAGAGGCCGGGATACCAGGCAAGCGCCTCATCAACCAGGGGGTAGCCACATGCCGCGCATGGCAGTCCCAGTTCCGCAATCGCCGCATCTAGCCAGGCACCGCCAGGCCGCGTCGCCGCGAATCCAGTGGCCAACACCACCAGGTGCGCCTCTATCGGCTCCGACCCATCCGCCGAGCATAACGTTATCCCCCTGGCAGCGTTCCGCGTAGCACTTCGCACCTCGGCCATGCGCAGACGGAGCATACCGCTGCCAATTGCTGCACCCAGAGCCTGCTCAACATCGGGTGGCACTGAACCACGATGCCGTGCCGACTGAATGCATGCCCGGCGTTGCGTGTAATCCGATTCGCGCTGATAGCCCCGCAGATATTTTGGCCCCAGCCAGCCTGGATCGCTATCAAATTGATGCACACGTAACGGATGGCGCATGACCAGCGTTACCTGCCCTGGTGCATGGTGCGCCAGGGCCAGGGCCGTCTGGGCAGCCGAAATACCCCCACCAATCACCACCGTCTGCTGGCCGATGGGCACTTCAGACCGGCGACAGGCGGTGTCGAAGATGTGCGTGATCGGTGCGCCTGTGGCCCGCAACGTCTGCGCCCATACTGGCCAGTACGGCTGCTCGGTCACGCCCAGGGCCAGCAGCACCCGCCGTGCCGTAAGGTCGCCATCAGCCGTTTCTACCCGAAACCCATCGGCATAAGGTTGCAATCCTCTGGCCCGCCCCTGCACACGCAATTCCTTCAGCCGCTGGTGTTCAATCAGGTACTGCGCGTGCGCACGAAAGAGATCCAGCGCCGGACGACGATACGGCTCGGTAAAGCGGGCATGCGGCAATCCAGCCGCTGTATGTGCAAACTTGACCAGCGCCTGCGGGTCAGGATCAAGGTTATGCACGACCGGTGAGCGCAAAAACTCCATACCCACGTTTGTGGTAAACTGTTCCCACAGTGCCAGTGGTGTTGCATGGGGATCAAGCACACGCAACCGTGACATGGGTACACCCGCCACGTGCGTTAGCACATAGGATAGATAGGTACCATGTATTCCACCACCAATAATAAGCCACTCTAGCATATTTTTGTATCCATACTCACTATGTAACCGTTCAGGTGGTACCTGCGCCGGCGGGGGCGCGGGGGCCGCAGACCTCGCAAAACCGAAGAGACTCCATGAGGGGCGTTGCCCCTCCTGACCACCCCACCTGAACGGTTACCTCACTATAATGAATAGCACTACTGTGACGACTACCTATTTGCATCTGCCGACGCAGGCTGATTTTCGCCCGGCCTTCAGTACCCAGCCCGATCTGCTTGTGCTGCAAGCTCGTGAACCATTGCCAGCGTTTGCGCGCTTTCTGTATGATGCTGTCGGACATCAATACTACTGGATTGATCGCCATACCTGGCCCGATGATGTGTGGCGAGACTATCTTGCGCTACCCACCATCACACTGCTGGTACTCTACCTACGTGGCACCCCGGCTGGCTATATCGAACTCAACGCTGCCAGTGCCGATGCTCAGATGCAAGGCACCGAAATTGCCTATTTTGGGCTGATACCAGCCTTCCACGGGCGCGGCCTGGGCAAACACTTGCTGTCAGTAGGCGTACAGTCTGCCTTCGATGCAGGCGCAACGCGGGTGTGGCTGCATACCTGTACGCTCGACGGGCCATATGCGTTGGCAAATTATCAGGCGCGGGGTTTTATCCCTTATCGCACCACCCATCACGTACAGGTGCGACCGGTCTCGTCGGGGCTGTGAACCTGGACGACAGGCCGCCAGGTGCGGTCGGCGCAACAACCCGTGCGGGCGGGCGTCGTAGTGGGTTACCTACCCGTTCACGGGCCGGGCGATCCGGGCGACGGCGGCGCATCAACTCGCGCAGGCGGGCTTTGGCGGGCGTGGCCCGCCCACTCGCGGGCCGGGTAATCCAGGCGCGACGGCGGCGCATCAGCTCGCGCAGGCGGGCTTTGGCGGGCGTGGCCCGCCCGGTTACAGGCCGGACGATCCCACAACGTACTCCTTGTAATTGATACGTTGTATCATAAAGACAGAACTATCATACCGGCTACATCGCCACTCGTCAAGCATAAAGCTGGCTGTTAGTCGCAAAGATACGATCGACAGCCGACGCTCTGCGGTGTTCTCTGCCTTATACCAATTTGACTTAACCATTCTGCATACGCCGAAATCCCCACAGGGGCGGGGCCGCAGGCCCCCGCACCCTCGCCACGACACAGTCTCGTTGGCGGACGCCATGCGGAATGATCACCGAAACGGTATTATACCAATGTGACGTCGACCTTCCGCATCCGTTGGTCTGTCTTCCGCTTGCGCATACGACCACGAGACTGCCCCTGGAAAGGGATGTCGCGGGGCGGCGGAGCGTTGCATGCAACGCCCCGCCGCCGACATCCTCACATGGGCGGGGGCCGCAGGC
>CALANA010000307.1 GCA_937925925.1 uncultured Chloroflexales bacterium
TTCTTAACGACTCCTGTAGCATTGCTATAGTCGGTCTGTCAATAATCTCTCGGTGTGTAAACGTTGCACCACATTCCCGGTTTGTTCAATCTTATTCCTCTTTTTCTTCACGTTCTTCGCGGATCAGTTCAGGTTCGGCCACGGTTGTGGGAGCTTCTTCTTCAACCTCAACCCCGGCGCGTGTGGCTGTGAGCGAAACAATCGTTTCATCTCCAGGCGTGATAAACGTGTAGGAACTACTCACTGGCAGATCACGGACATAAATAGCTTTGTCAAACGCATTTAGACCACTCACGTCTACATCAATGTGCTGCGGCAATTCAGCCGGGAAGGCCTCGACTTCCACCGTTGCCAGGCTCTGATTAAACACTGCATCGCCGCGTTCAACGATGATTGACTTGCCAACCAGTACCAGCGGGACTTCCACATGAATTTTCTCGAGCAGGTTTACAACGTGAAAGTCCGCATGTATAATGGCGCGACTAATGGGGTGGCGCTGTATGTCCTGGATGAATGCGGCCTGTTTGACCTGGCCGGGAATGTTCAGCTCAACCAGCGCCGTGCGCCCCACCCGGCGATAGATGTTCTGGAATGCGCGTTCCGGCATCTGCACCGAAAGCGGCTCAATTCCTTTCCCATAGACCGTTGCCGGGATTAAGCCCTGGCGGCGCAGGGTTTTGACTTTTTTGCCAATCACGGTGCGTAGCTGCAGATCCAGCGCAACGCTTGTATTCATTACCTTCGTACTCCTCAAAATAGACAAATGGTATAACCGTTCAGGTGCAGTAGTCCGGCGGGGCCGTGCCTCACCTGGCGTTTCTTTTCCGGCCCATTGTAGCGGCACATGCACCACAATGGGCCGGAAATGAGGATGACGCATGGGCCTGCGGCTTCCCGCACCCCTGCTAAGAACGTTCCCCTGAAAAGTTACAACAAAAGTGTTCGTTATACGCATAATAAGCGACCGACGTACTCCGTCGGTCGATCTGATGGTGTAGTGTAGCATAGAGATCGCACTTTTTCAACTTGTGTGTGCAATCGGTACAATCATGCGCTGGCTACCACAGGATCACGACCAGTGGCATCGTCACCATGGCCAGTGCCGTCTGTACTGTCAGCAACCCGGCCATCAATTTTACATCACCGCCCAGTTGCTGCGCCAGAATATAGGCCGAGGGAGCCGTCGGCAAGGCGGCAAATAGTACTAGAATAGAGGTAGTTAACTCGTCAACACGTAATCCCTGGCAGACCAGCGCAGTCAGAAAGGGCAGTGCCAGCAGTTTCACGCCGCTGGTCAGCAGTACAGAATAGGTAGCCGAGCGTACCGAGCGCAGATCAAGATCGGCTCCCACGGTTAGCAAACCCATTGGTAGCGCAGCACGGCTAAAAATATCGAGGATTTCCCCGGCGATAAACGGTATACCAATGCCTGAGGCGCTAAGAACGATACCGACTACACAGGCGATAATTAGCGGGTTACGCGCTAAAGAAGTGAGCATGCCGCGCCAGTTCGTTGTGCTGGCAGCGCCATAATAGGTGAGTACAATCACGCTCAAGATGTTGACCAGCGGGATCAGGATCGCCATCGCCACCGCTGCCAGTGTCAGTCCCGCATTGCCATAGAGGACTGACACGACTGCCAGGCCCACGTAGGTATTAAAGCGAATGCTGCCCTGAAAAACGGACGTAAAGGCGGCGTTGGTCATGCGCAACTGGGGCCGAATAACCACCAGTATCAGCGTGATGATCAGGATGGGAACCGCAATGCCCAGCGCCAGTGGCCCGATCGCCAGTCCCGCCAGGTGTGAGCGTGCCAGGCGGTTAACCAGGAGCGCTGGAAAAAGCGCAAAATAGGTGATCCGCGCTGCCATGGGCCAGAATGTATCGCCCGGAAAGGCATACAGCTTAAAGAGTGCGCCGATCAGAATAACTCCAAACACCGGCACAATTGCATTCACGAACGTGTCCATGTACCTCACTTCCCATCTTTATCCCAGCAGAAGATCAGCGCTGGTGTACAACGAGACATACGAAAAACCTGACAGGTGCCAGCCACAGCCCCGTCTCGCGTGTGCAATGCTCCGGCCTCGCCTCCGAGGAACGAGCGCTTTTCAGACCGTCTCTGACGGTCTGCCGCAGATGCCATAGGTAGCTGACGATCAGCAGAGCCGCAGGCAATGTTGCCTGCGGCTCCAGCACGCTGCTTATCACCCGGTCAGGAGAAACCCGCCGGAAGGCCGCTTAAGGTAGTGTTTACTATCAGCCTGTCACCTGTTGAGGTAGCGGTCGTTCGCTCAAGGCTGCCTGGCGCTTGACATCATACCGCTGCCAGAACCAGATCAAGGCAATAATCGCAATCCCGGCCACATCCGTCCAAATGTTGGGGAAGAAGCACAGGAACGTCCCACCGGCAAAGATAATCCACTCCCACCAGGTCGTCTTGCGTACCAGATAGCCCATGGTCGCCGCTGAGAAGGCCACCGTCCCCAGGAAAGCCGAAATATAGGCCAGCACAACATCATAGGTGTGGAGATCCTGTAGGATGCGACCGGACTCGCCCACCAGCAAAATGGCCGGACTGAAGGCAAACAGGATGGGCATCACATACAGCAGTTTGGCAAACTTAAACGATGTCCAGCCGGTCTTCCAGGGATCGGAGCCAGCGATGGCCGCTCCGGCATAGGCCGCCACACAGACTGGTGGCGTAATGTTGCTGTCCTGGCTAAACCAGTAGACAATCATATGCGCAGCAATCAGAGCCACCCCCAGTTCGGTCAAGGCTGGCACGGCCAGCACCGCCACAATCAGGTAGGACGCCGTGACGGGTACGCCCATACCCAGCACCAGTGAGGCCAATCCGATTAGTATGATTGCCAGCAACACATTGCCATTACTCAGGCTGACGATAATATCGGAGAAACGTAGCCCGACGCCGGTAGCATAAATAGTGCCGACAATGATGCCGATGACGCCGACGGTAGCCCCAATCACGAGTGTGTCACGGGTACCTTCGATCAGCGCCTCCACGCTCTTGCGAATCACCCGGAGCGTGGTACTGCCTAGTGCCCGCAGGCCATTCTCCAGAAAATCCTGCTTATTCTCTGGCAACGTATACATGAGCAGCACACACGACACGATCGCCCAGAAAGCCGCAAAACCTGGTGAGAACTTGCGGATCATCAACACCACCATGATGATCAACGGCAGTGCGAGATACCAGTCACGCCAGATGATGTCCCGCGCTGTTGTCCCGGTCTCAATACCTTGCAATTTCAGCTTCTTCGCCTCGAAATGCACCATAGTTAATACGGAGGTGAAGTAGAGGATAGCAGGGAAGATGGAGATCAAGACAATTTGCGAATAGGGTATCGAGGTTAACTCGGCCATCAAGAACGCGCCGGCGCCCATCACCGGGGGCATAAACATCCCGCCGATCGATGCTGCCGGCTCGATGGCCCCGGCCACATGCGGTCGGAACCCGGCCCGCTTCATCAGCGGGATCGTAAAGGCACCGGTACTCACCGTGTTCGCAATCGCGCTGCCAGAAATCGAGCCAAATAGCGCTGAGGAGATAACCGCCACTTTGGCCGGGCCACCGGTGCTGCGCCCGGCCAGCGCTAGTGGCAGGTCGATAAAAAAGCGGCTTGCCCCCGATTTGCGCAGGAACGCACCAAAGAAAATAAACAGGATCACATACGTTACCAGCACGTTCGCCATCACTCCGAACACACCCTCCTGGTCGAAGTACAGGGTCGTGATTGCGCGTTCAATCGAGCGTCCGCGATGCGCAAAAGCATTGAGGACGGGGAGATCATAGAGGACGTAGCCAAAGCGCAAATAGAGAACGAATGTGATACCGATCAGCGTCATCGACCAGCCCAGCACGCGGCGCGAAATTTCAATTGAAATAATCAAGCCGATCGCACCGATTAACACATCGGTTTCATTATAGGCACCACCACGAAACTGCAGTGCCCGGAAATTGGTTATATAGTAGCCCACGACCCAGATCGTTAGCCCGATCAACACCAGATCAAACAGGCTCGGCCCGCTACGCGGTGCGATAATCATCCGCAGATAGCGCAGTGGCCCGCGGTTGGTTATCTGATCGACGGTGTTCGCCAGGTTCTGTTCGTACCAGCGGTAGATCCACCCTGAACGGGGAAATACCGGATAGAGCAGTAGGATCAGAATATAGGTGATCATGACATAAATACCGCGTTGCCATTGAACGGATGCCGGCAGCGTTCCAGCGGTGTAAATATAGAAACTGCTCATGCCAATGGATAGCAGCGCGACCACGCTTGCCCAGAAAAAATTCAATGATCGTTTGCTACGGTCTTCTTTTTCAACCAGCGTCTTTAATTTGGCCTGCGTTTCAGGATCAGCCTCCCCATCACCTTTCAGCGCATCAAGTGTCTTTTGTACTTCTTCTGTTGCCGGTATAAGATCAGCTTTAGCTGTCTGTGGGGCCGAATCAGCCGGTTGTGCGTTGTCTTGCAAACTCATCGTGCTACCTCCCTACTTGTAGCTCGTTAGTGGTAAGGTCAGCGCACGCAAACGGTTGTAAGGTTTGCATGCGCTCACCGATCAGTAAATCGCTCCTACGGCACAATATCCGCAGGAACATCGGTGCCTACTTGCTCCCAATACCGATAGGCACCGGGATGTAAGGGGACTGAAATACCCGTTACTCCTTCGGCGCGTGACATCTCGCTTGCTGCTGGATGGGCATCGCGCATGCGCTTCAACCCATCGTCGGAAAAGATCGTGCTGACCGCGTTGTAGACCAGGTCATCAGGGACATCGGCGTTCGCCACGAGCAAGGCCGTGTCCTGGAAGCTGGTCACGGTCTCATCAATGCCAGGATAGACCCCGCCGGTCAGTTCGCGTTTCGTGTAGAAGGGATACGCGTCAAAGAACCCGGCTTCCACGCCAGGGGTATAGACATCCAGCAAGCGGATGTCGGTGAAGGTAGTTGCCTCTGTCACCGAGGCATTCGGGAAGGCGGCCAGTACCCAGAAGCCATCCAGTTGCCCATCACCCATCGCCTGGGCCGCCTGTGAATAGCCCAGATATTCGATATTAATCTGGTCGATCAAGCCCAGATGCGAGAAGTAGCGTTCGGCTGCGAGGGCGGCACCGGAACCGGCATTCCCCAGCGCAATGCGCTTGCCGGGCAGGTCGGCCACTGACTCAATCCCACTTTGCCGCGACACGACGAGATGGATCACGCCACCATAGAGGGCAGCGACCGGGCGCACATTGGTGTATTGGGTCGTATCTTCGGGCAAGAGGCCCTGTGCCCCCAGGAAGACATCCCCGGCATAGACGATACCATATTGGAAATCGCCGGAATTGACGCCGCGCAGGTTCTCGGCCGAGCCGCCTGTCCCCTCGGCGGCGATGTCCAGGTTGGGATCAGAGTCGGCCATAATCAAGGCCATCGCGTTGGCAAAGACCTGAAAGGCACCGCCGACCGGCCCACCGCCAAACGATTGACGGACTCGCTGACCAGATACGGCTGGCGTATCTGTGGACTGTGTTTCAGTGACAGGAGTTGGCTCTTCCCCAGCAACGGGTGGGGCTACCGTCGGTTCTGTAGTTGTTGGTGGCGCACCGCCACCACAGGCAACAAGAAAGAGACTGGTCATAACCAGCAAGGTGATGAGAGACATGCCTACTGAAGTTCGCTTCATCGCTCTTTTTACTCCTCTTCTTCGAGCATTGCAAATAACACCATTTATTGATACCGATCGTCGTACATGCTGAACACCATAGTTCATAATCAGTTCATCAGGTCAGTATATTCCTCCTTATTCATATGTTTCATGCAACCATTACCCTGTAGTAAGCCTACATCAGTTGTGAAGAACCGGAGTCCCGGCTTGAGCCTGGGTCTCGCTCCGTCCCGGCTCAAGCCGGGACTCCGATTGACCGTTCCGGCTCAAGCCGGGACTCCGATTGATCGTTCCGGCTCAAGCCGGGACTCCGATTGACCGTTCCGGCTCAAGCCGGGACTCCGATTGACCATTGAGATAGGTTTTGGGATAGGTTTGCTATATCTGAAACATGCTCAGACCAGGAATCTAAAAATCCTGTTGCTTATTATACAAACAGGTACATGAAAAAACATGCCTGATGGACAAGATCGATAGCAAGCCTACATCAGTTGTGAAGAACCGGAGTTCAGGCTTTAGTCTGGGTATAGCTCCGTCCAGGCTTGAGCCTGCGTAGTACTTTGTCCAGGCGAAAGCCTGGACGCCGATGTATCATTGTTATAGGCTGGCTATAGCGCTAACTGCATAACCAGGCAATGAACATGAGCTATGCTTGCCTGGAAATCAAAATTATGACCAATCATATATGTGAGATAGAATGGAATAATATGGCCTTAATAATTACAGATATGGCCTATGTTGTCAAGTGGATTGCTTACAATCTAGAATGTACAATAATTCACAATTGGTACGACGCTTGCTGTCAGTGCCTTTCGGAAAGTCGTGTTGTTATTATATCGCAAAGACATCACGCCGTAGCGGTTGCCAGGAGCAATACCGGAGCCAGGTCTGGCTCGCTGTCGGTGGCAGCCAGTTCATCGCAGCGCAGAATGGCCGCCGGGGGCAGCAGCGGGGCGATGCGGGTGCGCAGGTCAGGCCAGGCGCACAACGCCAATTCGGCGTGGTAAGGGTCGAGTGGCGTTGCCGGGACAGCCGGCGGCAGCGCGAAGGCGCGGACGTGGATAGCCCTAAAGCCGACAGTGGTCAGTTGGTGGCATAGCTCGTCTCCCAGCCCATCGCCGGGCAGCACAGGCATAGCTCCGCTAGCCAGCGCATGGGCATAGGCCTGCGTCAGCAATTGGCCCAGGTCAGTCGGCCAGGAGCGGATGCGTGCCCAGCTTTGTTCACCCGTAGCGATCAGGATAGTGCCACCCGGACGCAAAACTCGCCGCAACTCGTGTAGCGCTCGCAGCGGGTTGGCAAACAATCCCAGCGCCGCAATGCACCAGGCGAGGTCGGCACAACCAGTGCGTAACGGCAGCGCCAGGGCATCACCGGCAACCCAATCGCAGGGCACCTGATCATGGGTCTGAGCGGCAGTGCGCAACGCCGTCCGATCAAGGTCAACGCCAACCACCCGACCAGTCGCATGCAGTACGTCCAGTAGCCATGCACTCTTCAATCCTGGCCCACAGGCCACGTCCAGTGCCAGTTGCACATTGCTCAGGCCTGGTTGTGTCAGCGCCAGGCGCAGGATCGGCACCAGTGGCGCATGAAGTGCGTCTAGATGGGAGCAGGGGTGATGTGGGTACATAAGATAAGATCCACTGTTTTCGTGTAGCTGGTAAAGCTGTAGATTTTTGCCAGACATACACACACTTACGTAGTTCTGAACGTCCATGAACCCCCATCTGCTGGCTGCTATTACCTTTACCACGGGCCAGTGTCCAGATCTTGTCCGTAACTAATCCGAAAGCTTCCGCCATGTTGGATAGTATCAGATCAACGGGGACTTCTTCACCAGCATAGCGCACATTACCGTTTACCATAATAACATGACCTCCCGGTGTCAAAATACGGGACACTTCGGCGGTAATATCGTCTCGGCTTGAATATTTCGCATGTTCTTGGCACTCGTCCTTCAATGAGCCGGTGTCGCGGTGGGGGTACGGGGGCCTGCGGCCCCCGCCCATGTTCCGTTTCTGGTGCGGCGTAAAGGCGTTGCATGCAACGCCTCTCCACCACGCGCTAGTCCATAGATGACGGAAATAGCTCCAGGGTGTTGTCATGCTGAGCGGAGCGCAGCAGCGTGCGGAGCGCAGCATCGTGCGGAGCGCAGCATCGTGCGCAGCGCGTTGTCATGCTGAGCGCAGCGAAGCATCTTGCGGAGCGCAGCATCGTGCGGAGCGAAGCATCGTGCGCAGCGCGTTGTCATGCTGAGCGGAGCGAAGCAGCGTGCGGAGCGAAGCAGCGTGCGGAGCGCAGCATCGTGCGCAGCGCGTTGTCATGCTGAGCGGAGCGCAGCATCGTGCGCAGCGCCGCATCGTGCGCAGCGCCGCATCGTGCGCAGCGCCGCATCGTGTGCAGCGCGTTGTCTTGCTGAGCGCAG
>CALANA010000308.1 GCA_937925925.1 uncultured Chloroflexales bacterium
GCGAAGCCGCGCCGCACCAGAAAGGGGATGTCGAGGGAAAGGCTCATTGTCGTATGAGCAAGCGTAAGACAGACCAACGGACGCGGAAGGTCGAAGTCAAATCGGTATGAGATTGAACCTGGTATCATACGCTATCTACAAAATAAGGGCTATTGATCCAACATCAACAGCCCTGAAGATCCGGCACGTTCGCCCCATCCAAAGTCGTGCCTGTACCTTATTGTAATGGATGGATTCTGATCGAGCGCTGGTCAGTTGACCAGGATGCAGTCTGGTCAACTGACCAGATTGTGCGTGTTCACATACGTCAGGTTGCCCCCTGGATCTCGGCTGTGCATGTCACCACAATGTCGGGAGACAACGACGCTCGCACTGAGCAGTACTTGTTCAACGAGAGATCGATAGCCCGCTCCAGTTGTTCCTGTCGTAGTTGGACAGCCTGCACCCGAAAGTGCATGTGGATACGCTGATAGGCCCAGGGTGGTTCAGGTGCCTGCTCACCCGTCACCGTGATTGACAGATGCTCAAGGGGAACACGTTGCTTGTTGATGATTTCGACCACATCGTGGGCGGAACATGCAGCAAGAGCGATCAACAGCGTTTCCGAAGGCTTCACCCCAATGTCGTTGGGGGCCGATAAGACCACGCTATGTCCCGTGCTATCAACGGCTAGATAGCGTTGTGTATTGATCCAGGTCAGTTCAATATGTGCCATGGCCTCTCCTTCCATATCCGGGTCAGACTATCAACAGCAGTCCAATGCACATTAAGAACACATAGATCGCTCGTTCAAAGGAGCGCGGCGGTAAGGCATGGTCGAGCCTGGTTCCTAGCAAAAAGGCCAGTGCAATCAGCGGCAAGGAGTAGGCATAGAGTTGTAGCACCTCGCGTGTCCACAGACCACTCACGCCATGCCCGACCAGAATCAAAACACCAGTCGGAAAAAAATAGCCCTGGAGCGTAGCCCGGAAACGGACGGGTGTCCAGTGCTGCAACGTGCCATACATAACCACGGGCGGTCCATTGGTATTGTACGCTCCGCCCAGAATCCCGGCAATAAACCCGAAGAGATAGGCATATTCCTGACGCCGCAGGGGATGCAACACCGGTTTGAGCAACTGGTAGATACTCGACAGAATCAAGACTACCCCCAGAACAGCGGTAATCAGCGGCTCGGATAGCCCCTTGAGTAACCACAACCCGATCGGAATGCCGAAAAATGACGAGAGGATCAAATCCCTGGCGGCACGAACGTCGATATCCTGCCAACTGGTAATCAGCACCAGGATCACTGTCGTGGTACTCACAAAAGCGACCAGTGGGGTTGCCGTTGGAACACCAATGATCAACGCCAGTAGCGGCATTGCCAGTAATGCATCACCAAAGCCAAAGAGCATCCGAATAAACGTAGCACCAAACAGGACAAGGACAACCAGCAGCGTTGATGTGAACGAGTCCATACCATACCACGCTCAAAGCCAGCAAGCACAGGTTACAACCAGTTACGCGATTGTAACCTGTAGCTGCTTCGACAGCAACCTGCTCTGCGGTAAAAACGAACCAGCCTTTACTCCACGGCCACCAGTTCAATGTCAAACGTCAAATCTTTGCCCGCCAGCGGATGATTCGCATCGAGCGTAGCGCTGGCGTCGGACACGTCAGTGACGGTGACAATAATAGATTGACCATCGGCCTGATGAATTTGCAACTGCTGACCAACTTCAGGATTGACATTGTTGGGAAAAAAGGTCAAATCGACCTCGATTACCATCTCATCACGGTGGGGGCCATACGCAGCTTCAGGGGGAATACTGGTGGTTTTTAACTCGCCCGCACGCATACCAACAACAGCCTGCTCAAAACCAGGAATAATCTGTCCCTGTCCAATCGTAAATTCTAGCGGATCGCGTTGGATCGAACTATCAAAAACGGTGCCATCATCCAGCTTACCGATATAGTGAACCTTCACTGTATCACCATAGTTCGCTTGTGTCAACACAAACTCCTTTCACATGTATAATCATATTTTGTCGTCTCTTCGGCTGTATTACGCTGTATACAATTGTCTGCACCACAAAAATCTGCGCCGTCTACTACACATGAAACTTCCCCTGAGACGAGCTTGCGAGGGAGCGCAGGGACGTTGTATGCAACGCCCCTGCGCCGCACCCACCCCTGGCCTCACCTGCGGGGGGGAGGACGTGGCAAGGATGTGCTGCACCAGCAAGGGAACATGTCCACCCCCCCGTACTCCGCCGAGGCGCAGGCTCGATGTAGTACTACGCAACCATTGTTGCGTATATGAATCCCATTCACTCTATCATGGTACCACAGCCATGTCAAATTCAGGCAATAGATACTTATTTCTTATCTTTCTTAAAACAACGAGATCTAGAAACTGATATTTTTGTGCAGGCAAAGTTGCTGTATGCTAGATCATATCGATAGTTGCCATGATCATGATATAGTGTTGCAGAGAGACGAGGGGCAACATGGTTCGTATAAAGCCTGTTGCTGGCTCGTTTGCTCTTCCTGAAGTACCGATCGGATAGCCAGCCCATGGTAATTAGCGCCACGTTGATCCAGAACTTTGTGACAAAATAGACGTTCAACCATATGCACGTGGCAATACAGCCGATTGCACACCCTTCTGCGAATAGACAAGCGTGTCAGTTTGGGCTATAATAGTGAATATACGACATTTGATTGTATAGTAAAGTAGAAAGTAGCTTTTTGATGCTTCAAGGCTCTGTTACAGGCTTGATGCACAAGCTTGCTGTTGATAGTATTGTATCGACTTTGCTTGCATGACTCTCCAGACGCTATTGATTCGCTGGTTGTGGTATTTCTATGCATATCTGGTTACTCAGATCTGTTTGTTATGGTTCAAAACATCCTGGAAAATCGCCCTCCTCAATATTACCGGATCCATCATTCGTATACTACGAATACACCGAGACTTCGTCTCGGAGGGGGTGTGGGGGCCTGCGGCTCCCACACATGTTCCCGTTCTGGTACGGCTTCGCTGCGCCGCACCAGAACGGGGGTTTCAACGTAGGGGTATGTTATGCAACGTCCCCGCGCCAAGCCTGACTACTTTCAAGTGCAGGTTTTTTTTGCGCAAAAGTCGGTTTTGCCGCATCAGAACGGCAAAAAAGCGATTAGGGTTTAAGGGGCGTTTTGCCTCATCACAAAGCGATAAAACAAAAAAACTACACTTGTGAGGAGCCTGACTACCGGTTAAACCTGATTGCAGCTAGAAGAGCCCGTCTTCTGTGATACAGATAATCATCTATTGGGATATCCCCATAATTTGTCGTCAGTCAGGGGAAGGTGCAGTAGATCCAGGATTATGTGTGGAATCCTGGGAAAGGAGGGTCTTATGACAGGAGTGATGAGCTTACAAGGGTATGTACGCTCAAGGCACAGTACCGGGTTGCGGAAGGTGATAGCTATAGTTCCCCAGTTTCGGCGTGCGATGCACGGTCATCTTGACATGCAGATAGGGTGCGGGCAAGGAGCCAGGATGCACCCACCGGCACTGCCAGAGGTGCCCGCGCCCCAATTGGCGATGATCGGCGCTGCTGCCGTGCGCAAAGCGGCTGATTTCGTTTGGCCCGGTCGGAGCTTCGAGATCTGGCGGCACGCACAGGCGCTCCAGTATGGTGTGCAGGCGCTCCGCGTCCTCTTCGCGGGTTCCGCAACCCAACACCCACACCGTCGCGACGGCCAACACCAGCCAGTGGCGTGCGACACGGTTGGACTCGGTGCGGCGGGTTTTCTACACGCTGATCACCAGAGCCACCACCCGATCCTGGTGGGACACGGCGTCAATCCCCAGCAGCAGCATAGCGCTGCCCTGCCACCAATTCACTACCCAGCGCAGCAAGGCCAGAAAGCACAGGGTAATCTCCCCCTGGGCGTCACATGGACGCGCTTTCTGCCGACCATCTTTCAACCACTCCCGCAAGCGTTGTCGCGCCTTGTTACGGGGCAACAGCGACACCAACTCAATCAAGATCGCGGTCAAGCAGGCACTGCTGGCCAGCGCCGTGCCGTACCCCCAGAGTGCCAATCCCGGCGCTTGGGTTGGGCGCAGGTCGGTCAAGTGCTACGGTACCTGAGCCTCAATTTAGTACAATTCGCGTCGAAAGCACATCATATTTCTCTTCCTCGGATAGGTTTTGTATTTCCATATCCTGCCATTGTGATGTGCTTTCTGGCAAACTCACGCGACGTTACATATCATTGTAAAAAGGAGGATCTTATGACAGGAGTGATGACGCTCTACAAGTCGTCGATTGGAAAAAAGGCCATTATGGCCGTAACGGGATTTATTCTCGTAGGGTTTGTGTTTATTCACATGGTCGGCAACTTAAAAATGTATTTCGGCGCTGAGGATTACAATGCCTACGCGGAATTTCTGCGGAATGTCGGGTACCCACTGCTTCCACACGAAGGGTTACTGTGGATCTTCCGTCTCGTGCTGATCACATCAGTTGTCCTGCATATTATGTCTGCCACACAACTGACCCTCATGAGCCAGGCCAGCCGCCCTCACGATTATGGGAATAAAGATGTTGTCCAGCCTTTGTACGTGTATGCATCACGGACTATGCGCTTTGGCGGCGTTATTATTGCCCTGTTTATTGTGTATCATCTGCTCCATTTTACAACAGGCACATTGCACAACAGTTACATCCCTGGCGATGTCTATCACAATGTTGTCATGGGCTTCAGAGTCTGGTGGGTCTCACTGTTCTATATTCTGGCGATGCTTCCACTTGGATTGCACTTGATGCACGGTATCTGGAGCATGTTTCAGACGCTCGGCTTCAATAACTCAAAATATTCGCGTTTTTTGCGCACAATGGCGCTGGCGGTGACAGGAGTGATTATTCTTGGGAACATTTCATTCCCACTGGCTGTTCTGATGGGCATTGTCGCCAAGTAACTTATGGGGAGATACGAATCTATGGCAACTGATACACGACCAAAAACCGATATTCGGCCAATCACCGAATATGCGAATGCGAATCTTGAGTCGCGGGTACCCAGTGGCCCGATTGAACAGCGATGGGACAAGCACCGCTTTGACATGAAACTGGTGAATCCGGCTAACAAGCGCAAATATACGATTATTGTCGTCGGTACAGGCCTGGCAGGTGGCTCAGCCGCAGCCACGCTGGCGGAACTGGGCTACAATGTGCTGGCCTTCTGCTATCAAGATAGCCCGCGCCGTGCCCACAGTATTGCCGCACAGGGTGGCATTAACGCCGCGAAAAATTACCAGAACGACGGCGATAGTATTTTTCGCCTATTCTACGATACGGTGAAGGGTGGTGACTTCCGTTCCCGTGAATCGAATGTATACCGCCTGGCTCAGGTCAGTGTTAATATCATTGATCAGTGTGTAGCACAGGGTGTGCCTTTTGCGCGTGAATATGGTGGTATGCTGGCCAACCGTTCCTTCGGGGGTGCCCAGGTATCGCGCACATTCTATGCTCGTGGGCAGACTGGACAACAACTGTTGCTGGGTGCTTATCAAGCGCTCGAACGCCAGATTGCGGCGGGCAAAGTCAAGATGTTCCCGCGCACTGAGATGCTTGATCTGATCGTTATTAATGGCCGGGCCCGTGGGATCGTGACACGCAATATGGTCACGGGCAAGATCGAGTCACACGTTGCCGATGCCGTGGTGCTGGGCACGGGTGGGTATGGTAATGTGTTCTATCTCTCTACCAACGCCAAGGGTTGTAACACCACCGCGATCTGGCGGGCCTATCGCCGAGGCGCGTTCTTTGGCAATCCGTGCTTTACCCAGATTCACCCGACCTGCATTCCGGTCACTGGCGATCATCAGTCAAAACTGACCTTGATGAGTGAGTCGCTCCGTAACGATGGTCGCATCTGGGTGCCACGTACTCCAGGCGATAAACGTCCACCCAGCCACATTCCCGAGAGCGAGCGTGATTACTATCTCGAAGAGCGCTATCCCAGTTTTGGCAATCTGGTGCCGCGTGATGTGGCGTCGCGTTCGACCAAGCAGGTCTGTGATGAAGGACGTGGTGTGGGGCCGGGTGGCCTGGGTGTCTATTTGGATTTCAGCGATGCCATCAAGCGTCTAGGGGTGAATATTATTCGTGAGCGCTATGGCAATCTGTTCGATATGTATGAGCGTATTACGGACGAGAATCCCTATAAGGAACCGATGCGTATTTATCCGGCCATTCACTACACGATGGGCGGGTTGTGGGTTGACTACAACTTGATGAGTACCATCCCCGGACTGTTTGTGATTGGTGAGGCGAACTTCTCCGATCACGGCGCGAACCGTCTTGGTGCCAGTGCGCTTATGCAAGGTCTGGCCGATGGATATTTCATCCTCCCCTATACGATTGGTGATTACCTGGCCCAGACCAAACTGGATAAGGTTGGGACGGATCATCCCGTCTGTCAGGAGGTCGAGGCCGAGGTGACGGAGCAGATCAAGCGCTTGCTTAGTATTGATGGCAAACGCACGGTCGATTCGTTCCACAAAGAACTGGGCAAAATTATGTGGGACAAGTGCGGTATGTCCCGCAATGCTGAGGGCTTGACGTATGCCCTCCAGCGCATTCCCGAAATTCGGGCTGAATTCTGGGAGAATGTGCGCGTTCTGGGTGAGAATGAGGAATTTAATCAGTCGCTCGAAAAAGCGGGGCGTGTGGCTGATTTTATGGAACTGGCGGAACTGATGTGTATTGATGCTCTGCACCGCAGTGAGTCATGTGGTGGACACTTTCGCGAAGAGAGCCAGACGCCTGAAGGTGAGGCGTTGCGCGATGATGAGAATTTCTCCTATGTCGCTGCCTGGCAATTTAATGGCTTGGGGAACAAGCCAATTCTCAATAAAGAACCACTGGAGTTTGAGTACGTACATCCGTCGCAGCGCAGTTACAAGTAGATATCCAGAGCAGCGAACCGCTGGTCTATAACGGCTCGCTGCTCTGCTCTAGCATAGATGGGGTAAAATGTTATGAATTTAACGTTACGTGTCTGGCGGCAGAAAAGCTCCAGAGATCGGGGGCGGTTTGTCACCTATAAGACCAAAGATGTCAGCCCGGATATGTCTTTTCTGGAAATGCTGGACAGTGTGAATGAGGAATTGATCCTCAAGGGGGAAGATCCGATCGCCTTTGACCACGATTGCCGTGAAGGTATTTGTGGGATGTGTGGGCTGATGATCAACGGGGTGGCCCATGGCCCGGAACAGACGACCACCTGTCAATTGCACATGCGTAGCTTTAAGTATGTCGATACGATCGTGATTGAGCCGTGGCGCTCCAAGGCCTTTCCGGTTATCAAAGATCTCGTCGTTGATCGGAGTGCGTTCGACCGGATTATTCAGGCTGGTGGATATATCTCGGTCTCGACCGGCGGCGTACCTGATGCGAATGCTATTCTCGTCCCGAAACAGAACGCCGATATGGCGATGGATGGTGCTGCCTGCATTGGATGCGGTGCATGTGTCGCTGCCTGCCCCAACGGTTCGGCGATGCTCTTTACCGCTGCCAAGCTTGGTCACCTGAACCTGTTACCACAGGGTCAACCCGAACGCTATGATCGTACAATCCACATGGTTGAGCGGATGGATGAAGAGGGTTTTGGTGGCTGCACAAACATTGGTGAGTGTTCAGCCGTCTGTCCAAAAGAAATCAGCCTGGACTTTATTGCGCGCATGAACGGCGATCTGATTAAGGCTAGTTTCATTACGGGCAATGGTAGTACCAGTTCGAGCGATGGGTAGTTACCACAGCAGCGATTGTCAGATCGGGTGCGACGCTCCGGCGTCGTACCCGGAGCATAAATAGCTCTTACTGGTGGGGTCATGCCTGTTCTATAACACGTACATACTGCTGTACGGTCTCCTCGGCCACCGAGCGCCACGTAAAGCGTTGCGCTCGTTGCCAACCACGCTCCCGCAATTCTGCACGTAGCCGCTCATTCGACAGAAGCTGTCGCAAAGCCGCCGCCCATCCTGCAACATCATCGGGTGATACACATAGTGCCGCATTACCCACTACTTCGGGCAGGCTGCTGGCGTTACTCACCACGACTGGCGCACCACAGGCCATGGCTTCCAGTGGCGGTAAACCAAAACCCTCATAGCGACTGGGAAAGGCAAAAGCAGTACAGGCCTGATAGAGTAGCGGGCCATCGGCATAGGGCACATCGATCCGCCGTACCACATCAGTGGTTCCTGTGCTACAGATCAATGCTTCCAGATCGGGAAAGAGGCGCTGGTTGCCACTGAGTGGACGCCCGGCAATCGCCAGGGTAAAAGGCATGTCCGTCTGTTGTCGTAGCATGGCGCAGGCGCGAATCAAGACTGCAACGTTTTTCCGCACATCCAGGCCACCAACATAGTAAATGAAAGGCTGGCGCAACTGATAGCGCTCAAACACCCGCGCTGCCGCGAGCGCCTGATCCTGGGGCATATAACGCTCATCGGCAGCCAGCAGAATCGCGCTGATACGCTCGACCGGGATGCTAAAGTAGGCCGCAACATCGTCACGACTGAACGCCGAAAAGGTCAGGATATGCGTGGTGTGCCGAATAGCGTGGCACATCAGGGCCATATAGCTGCGTACGGCTATGCTCCCGCGATATTCGGGTAACCGCAACGGAATGATGTCGCCAACGGTGGTGATGACGGGAACCGAACACCGCAATGGTGGCGCAAAATAGGGAACGTGCAGCACGAGCTTTATACCAGTATGTGTAGCGCTGTGCAGGTGTTGATGCTGGAGTACCCGCACCAGCATGGGTACACTCACCTGCTCAAACCACAGTTTTGCCAGGTTTTTACTCCGTCCATCAAAAGGAGTACGCACTGCCAGCAACGCTACCCCCGGCGGTGGCGGAAGCAGTTGTGCTTTGCTGGCCGGTACGAGCAGGGTATAACGATGCTGTGGTGCTACCAGCGGCAACCAGCGTACCAGACCGTGCAAATATTGCCCGCTGCCCACGTTCGGTTGTGCCCAGAAACTGCCGTTAATGATAATATGCACGCTCTACTCTTGCTATCTCTTCCTGAGTGGCATCGTTTAACGTACGTGTTCACACTTCTCCTGGGAGCGAGGGCATCTTGCCCTCGTGTGCCCGATGGAGTGCGCCCCGCTCTCGCGCCCAGGTGGGTGTGTTACCCCAAGTGTGAACAGGTACCGTTTAACAGGTAATCTATCAGATCTGCACTCCTTTACACGACTTACGCGGTCTACCAAAACATGTAGGACGTACGCGGTGGTATAGTCAGATGGCCTTTTCGCCAGAGCTTGCCCTGAGCGCAGTCGAATGGGGCAGAGCGGTACTTTGGTTCTTTTCCCCTCCAAACTTTGCCTACGGCGAAGTTGAGAGGGGAAAAGCTGCCGCAGGTGCAAAAGCTTATCCTGTGCGAAGGTGAAGGGACGTGGTGTTCACGCGACCGCGTACGTCCTGACGTGCTGGTGTCATCGCGTACTCGCTCAGCGATTCCTGCTGCTGCTGCTGAACACGCCAAACGCTTGCGACTTGTTCATTATGTTTTGGTAGTCACTCTTCAAGAAGCCTTTTTCGCCTGTGACAGCCTGGAAAAAACAGGTGTAGGGGCAGTGCCTTGTGCCGGCCCTTGCTCTGCCGAAAGCGAAAAAGACGGTAGCGACGAGCAACTACGTAACTCATGGTATATGAAAGGTATCTACCACGGTGGCTATTGTAGCACACCAGGGTACATGTTGTCATCAGGGTAACTATTCACACTCTGGGGAATGTGCCTGCCTGGGAGCGCGGGCATCCCTCCCGCCGTCGCGCATGGGCAGGCAGCGTGCCCGCGCTCCCAGGAGAAACAGGAACGCTGACGACAGCGCTTCTCCCCTACACGCAAAAAGACTATTGACGTTCCGCTCCTGACGTGCGATAATGCTTGTCTCAGGCTTACTACAATCCAACGTAGAGAGCCGATCCAGGCCAAAACCATTCCGGTTGAATAGTATCTCTTCCCACTTATAACGGTACAGGCGACCAGCAGGTTTCACCTTCTCGCGCTCTTGTACCAATACATTACACTTCTGACTCCTGGACACTGAATGGTATGGTGCATATATTCAGCAACACTCACAATCGAGTTCAACCGAGGAGGACACATGAAAGAACAGCACGCAGCGACCATTCTTCAACTGCATGCTCGCTTGCTCACCCTCAAATTACTTCCACGTACGGGCTGGTTACAGCGCGGGGTAACAGATGTGGAGAGCATTGCCGAACATACCTTTAGCGTCGCCAGTTTAGCGATGCTGGTGGGTGATCTGCTGCCCGACATTGATCGTGGCCGCTTGCTGGCAATTGCGCTCCTGCATGATCTGGCAGAGGCGCTCATTGGCGATCTACCAGCTTCAGCACGGCGGCTGTTTGGTGTGGCAGCAAAACAGGAGGCGGAACGACGTGGATTGCAAGAGTTACTCCATGGCTTACCTCAGGCCGCTGAGTATATGGAACTATGGACGGAGTATGCCGAGGGGGCCAGCCGCGAGGCCCGGCTGGTGAAGGCACTGGATCGACTGGAAATGCTTTCACAGGCGCTGGCCTACGAACGCGCAGGACATCGAGCCATGGCCGAGTTCTGGCATGATATTGATTTGAATGAATCCTGCCATCGCGAGTTTCCTCTCGTACAGAAGCTCGTGACAGAGCTTATTAGAGAGCGTAGTGTTCTTACCAATGGTATGAACTATCATTAAAATCAGGTTTTTCATGAATGGAGAATCAGCACTGGTAACGGGGTGCTGTGTTCTAGCTTACGTACACAACACACTGACGCTCCTCTTCACGTCAATCGGTCAGGACGTACGCGGTGGTATGGTCAGATCGCCTTTTCGCCGGAGTTTACCCCTTCGAATACGCTCAGAGCTTGCCCTGAGCGCAGTCGAACGGGGCAGGCTCTGAGCGAAGCCGAAGGGGGCAGAGTGGTACGTTGTTTCTGTTTCACCTCAAATTTTCGCCTACGACGAAAATTTGAGGTGAAAAAAGAGTCTTTTCTACGCTGCCCCCTTCGGCTTCGCTCAGGGTAAACTCCGGCGCACAAGCTTGTCCTGAGCGTCGTCGAAGGAACGTGGTGTTCACACGATCGCCTAAGTCCTGTATTAGAGTGAGGAGACTTGATCTGGTGCGGGCTGTCTGGTAAGCACCTCATCGCTCACAAGGCCTACCTGATATAACGTTTTGAGCCGTTGCGCAACGCGCATGGTAGCCAGCATAATGCGATCCAGTCCAGCTTGCACTTCATCCGCGTGTCCCCTCTGCTGTGCTTTATAGAGAAACTGAGCTTCGGCCATAATAATCGTCAACTGTTGTCCAGCTTCATGCACCACAGCATTCACTCTGGCCTGCAGATCGGCACTGTCTGCTGGTGACTGCTCGGCTTCCGGTGATATTGTCATAAACATGGCTCCTTATCATTGTGCAGACGCTGTTTGTGATCTATCTATCACTATACCTGGATGTATTTCCAATCTATTACCAGTTATAGGACTATTTTAGCTCGTTTTTAACTATGTGTGCAAGTGGCATGTCTGCACTGGCCTGGGACAGGTAGCTTGTAGGTAACCGTTCAGGTGGGTTGGTTTGGAGGGGCACTACCCCTCCAGGAAGTTCTTGTTCGGCCCGTTGTGGCGGCTTTGCCGCCACAACGGGCCGAAAAGCCGCAGGCCCCCGCAAACCCCGCTGGCGAACGTTCCCCTGAACGGTTACGCTGTTAGTAACAGGACATACGCGATGATATGGTCAGATAGCCTTTTCGCCTGCGGCAAATAGGTCGTGTCATAGCAATTTGACTTATACCAATCCGATGTCGAATTCGCAAAAATCCTGTTATTCGTGGTATTCGTGGTTCCAGCGCCGGTCAGCCCAGGTTCGAACCGTCGTTTTGGCAGGAGTGAAATGAGATTGGTATTAAACATTCCGCATACGCCGAAATCCTCTTTCTGGTGCGGCACGGCTTCGCCGCGCCGCACCAGACCGGAACATAGACGGGGGCCGCAGGCCCCCGCCCCCGCCACGATGCAGTCTCGTTAGAGGACGCATGGCACGACCATGCGGAAGGTTCACGTCGAAACGGTATCATATGATAAGAGTTACGTATTGGGGGATAAATGGCGTGGCACGCCGGGTCAGCGATGCACGTATAATGCACGCATAGGCCGTGTCATCACTCACAGATGATCGGAATTGATGGCAGCGCTCACAGGTACGGATGCTTACCACATAAATCCTGGGCGAAAAGACGGCAACCACGAGCAACCATGTACCTCGTGGAACTTACCGATTATTCTCGACTGTTATCGGCAGTGCCGATGGATCGGGTTGGCACACGGGACAAAAATGGGTACCGCGTTGAGCGACCAGGATGCGCTTGATCGGCGTGCCACAGCGTGGACAGGGTTGCTGCTTTCGGTCGTACACTGCAAAATGTTCCTGGTTGTTCCCCGGTTCGCCATAGCTGTTGCGATAGGTGCGCAACGTGCTACCGTGGTTCTGGATGCCCTGTTGCAGCACGGTGCGAATAGCATAGTAGAGCCGTTCAACTTCATCGGGATCAAGGCTGCTGGCAGCGCGGAGCGGATGCAGGTGCGCATACCACAAGGCCTCGTCAACGTAAATATTGCCCAGGCCAGCGATAATCGCCTGGTTAAGCAACAGTGGTTTGAGCCGGGCGTTACGACGGGCTAACAGTTGCGCCAGGTCGTTGATCGCAAACTGTGTGTCGAGTGGTTCGGGGCCAAGACTGGCATGTAGCGCCGCCAGGCCCACCGGGTCAAGCAGGCGTACCCGCCCAAATTTGCGCTGATCCTGAAAGAAAATGCGACGGCCATCGTCCAGCGCCAGTACCAGGTGGGTGTAAATGTCGGGCATGGCCTCCGCAGCTTGCACCGTCAGGTTGCCGGACATACGTAAATGCAACGCCAGCGTCCAGCCAGCATCCAGTGTCATCAGCAGCCATTTGGCGCGGCGTCCGATGGCGAGAATACACCGGTCGGGCAAGGTAGCACGGAAAGTAGCTAGATCGGGTGTCTCTACCATACGCTCCCAGTCGAGCTTCTCTATGGCTGTGATCTTGTGCTGCAGTACCTGCGCCGCCAGGCTGCGGGCGACGATCTCTACTTCGGGTAGTTCAGGCATCGGTATGGTCGCTCATTCCTCACGCCACTCACTCTGCCCATCGGCCCAGTGTTCGTGTTTCCAGATCGGCGCGACCTCCTTGATGCGATCCATAATGTATTCACCGGCAGCAAAGGCGGCCTGACGATGCGGTGCAGCTACAACGACCAGCACCGCTGTTTCGCCAATTTCGAGCCGACCAACGCGGTGATGCACCGCCACGCGGCCTATCGGCCAGCGCGAACGGGCTTCATCGGCCAGTTGCTGGAGTACCGGCACGGCCATCTCAGCATAGGCTTCATAAATCAGATAGGCCGTGGCGCGGCCTGCAAAGTTATCACGTACTACCCCGGCGAAAGTCACGATTGCCCCGTCGCTTGCCGTCTGCACGTAGCGCGTGAGCGGCGCAGGGTCAAGCGGTGCGGTCGTGATCACAAACAGCGCAACATCTGCCTGGGACGCAAGCACGTTGTCGTCGGTTGCGTCCGTGTCGGTGCCACCGCTGACCGGCGGGATATAGGCAACTTCGTCCCCATCACGGAGTTCGGTTGCCAGATCACTAAACTGTTGGTTGACGGCATAGAGCAGACGACCCGTATACCCGCGCAGGCGCGGATACTCGCTGCTGAGTCGCTCCCACAGCATGCCCACCGTCGTGCCGGGTTCGAGCGTCAGCGTCATTTCGGACTGACCAACAATATCGCGGTGCCCGGCGAAGAAGCGAATATGTACCTGTATCATAGGCATACTCTTTACTGTTGCATAACAGGAGTTACGCAGTCACTCAAATTCATCGTCTTTTTCGCCAAAGTTTTGTAATCGTTCAGGGGGACTTTCGCCAGCGGGGGTTGCGGGGGCCGCAGGTCTCCGCGCAACCCCCGGAACCTCCGGGCGGGATCGTGACCCGCCCAACCACCCCACCTGAACGGTTACAAAGTTTATCATGAGAAATTCAGTTCATTCTGCTGGTAACATTGTCGCACAGAGGCGATGAGATCGGCTGATCATGCTACTGCGTACGTCCTGTGAAGTAACTGTTCACACATGCGGGACGCCCGCGCTCCCAGGCGCAAAATCAACACTGACGACCGAGCTTACCCCCAGATGAGAACAGGTACCCTGTGAATAAACGCCAGTGCTTCAGTTTACCACAACTCTGGTGGCCCGGTGCCCGTCGCCCGTCGCGCTTCAGCTTCCACCTTGCGTCAGAATGTGCTGAACCGGCACGGCGGTTAGCCCGTCCACATGACCAGGGTTGGGGCGGTATAGACGATAACTGCAACATACTGCCGTAGTGCGGATGCGCAACCTGGGCCATAAATGAACCTTTCAAACTGGTGCATAGGTTACAGGCACATGTTCGTGCAAGAAGGTGAGCAGCAGGTCATTAAAGAAGTCAGGATTGTCCTGGTTCGCATTGTGCCCGGCTCTGGGAATAACCACATAGCGGCTATAGGGATCGCGGGCGGCCCAGATTGGAGCAATGCGCCGGATGTTGCCCCAGTTGTCAAATTCGCCGTGGGTCAACAGCAGCGGTTTGGTAATCCGATAGCCCGGCTCGTAGTGCAGACAGGTCAGCAGTGCTTCCCAGGTTGCGAGAAAATCGGCTTGCGACATAGCAAAACTGGACTGGTATGCATAGGCCTGCACCTCGAAGCGCGTAGCCGCGAAGTGCGCCAGCACCGGCTTGAGCAGCACGGCTGGGTACCAATGTATCACCGCCGTGGTCAGGCTCATCGACCAGAAATCATACAGCGAGAAGCGCAACGTGTTACACTCGCTGCCAATCATTACCAGCGCCGTTACCCGTTTCGGATAGAGAAAGGCCATTTCCTGGGCAATAATGCCGCCCATCGATTGCCCGACAAAAACGGCCTCGTTATAGCCCAGTTCGTCCATAATCGCTCGCAGATCCTCAACCGCCAGACGGATCGAAAATTTCTCGCCCGCTGGTCGTGACTGTCCATGCCCGCGCACATCCCACGTCAACACGCGGTAGTGTGGTGATAGCACGGCCACCTGCGCATCAAACATATGGTGATCCATGGTTGCTCCGTGGGTGCAGATCACCAGGGGACGGCCAGCGGAACCTGCCAACCAGTACGCAATTCGGCCACCAGCGCGTTCTAGCGTGTGGCGCGTTATGGTCATTGTTTGCATAATGTCCATCGTAACTTAAACCATCGAATACCAGGAATTACACGCTAGCAAGCTTATCGCAATGGTAAACGGGAGTCGAGGCTTTAACCTGGGTATCGCTCCGTCCAGCCTCAAACCTGGAATCTCGTTGTTGACGACTCATGTGCACGAGTTATGCGGTGGTATGGTCAAATAGCCTTTTCGTCAGAGTTTACCCCTTCGAATACGCTCAGAGCTTGCCCTGAGCGCAGTCGAACGGGGCAGGCTCTGAGCGAAGCCGAATGGGGGCAGAGCGGTACCTTTGCTGTTTTTCTCTCCAAATTTTCACCGAGGGCGAAAATTTGAGGTGAAAAGCGCGTTTCTTCCACATTGCCGCAGGCGAAACCAGTCGGCAGATGACCTACCACGTAATGTCGTGTCATTCAGGCTTGCTATCTTTTCTATTGTACTGCAAATCGCCGTTCGCATAGCGTGCAAATATGTGCTGCCCGCTACAAAAAAGAATACCAGTGCCCACGTAGACCTCTGGGTGGTGTTACAATAAGAGGCATAGGCATATGGTAGTGGCAAGACTATGCATCGCCTGGAAGATCTGACCGGTATCAGGTACACTATTGTTGCCGACCATTGGCGGGAACTGGATTCTTGTGTGACCAGTGTGCCGTGTGATCTGAGCCAGTTGTTCTATCGTGCTGAAAGACCGAGGTGATTTGTATGGCTTCGTATACAGTGCAGCCCAATTATGCGGGTGTAACGATCAGGATCGCTCCATGAAGACAATTGGTTTCTTTAACAACAAGGGCGGGGTTGGCAAAACATCTCTCGTCTATCACCTGGCGTGGATGTATGCGGAGTTGCAGGTACGAGTCATTGCTGCTGATCTAGATCCACAGGCAAATTTGACCAGCATGTTCCTTGATGACGAAGATTTGGAAGTCATCTGGACAGAACAGAGTCGGGTTCAGACGATATTTGGAGCAATCCAGCCCCTCCTTGAAGGTCTTGGTGATATTGCCGAGCCAGCGCGATACAGCAGATAACGGATCAACTGGCTTTTCTGGTAGGAACTGGTTCGGTTACGTCAATTGCCTACCAGGGTTATTCAAACACCTATATTTGACTTTGCGGTATAAGTACGAAGGGCAGAGCGTGTCCCGCCCGGTCGCGGTGTGAAGCCATACACCGCTCACCGATGGTATAATACCCTTAGATAAGTTCCCGCGCTGCCCGTCAGGGTATCGGCTACACTGTGAAAGGCAACAGCACCTATGCCCACACCGTTTCCAGGAATGGATCCGTATCTCGAGCGTCCCGGCCTCTGGGAGGAGGTGCATGCCGGGTTGATCGTCGCCATTCAGCAACACCTGGGAGCAAAGCTACGTCCGCGCTACCGGGTGGCGATTGAGCGGCGCACCTACCTGGCGCTCTTAGACGCCGAGTCGTTTGTCGGCAAGCCCGATGTGTTGCTGATCGCCGCCAATGATACCCCGCTTGCGCCCAATGTTCCATTAGCCCAGACGACCACGCTGATCGCCGAGTTGCCGATGCCCGACGAGGTGGTTGAGCGCTTCCTCGAAATTCGTGACGTGGCAACCGGCGCGGTAATCACGGTCATCGAATTGCTCTCGCCAGCCAACAAGCTACCCGGTGCCGGCCGTCTGGCCTATGAACGAAAATGGTTGCGGGTGCTGTCCAGTGCGAGTCATCTGGTGGAAATCGATCTGCTCCGCTCTGGCCCATCACTCCCGATGCGGTTGCCAGCCGGAGTGGGCACAAGCGATTATCGGATTGTGATCAGCCGTGCCTCCCGCCGTCCGCAGGCCGAGGTGCTGCTCGTGCGTCTGCGCGATCCCCTTCCTGACGTGCCTATTCCGCTGCGTAGCGATGAGCCAGAAGTGCAATTGCCCCTCAATCAGGTGCTGCACACGCTCTACGATCAGGCTGGATATGATCTAGCGATAGACTATCGCCAGCCGCCCGATCCGCCGTTGCCCGCCGATGATGCGGACTGGGCAGCGCGGTTGTTGGGGTAAGGAGGGTTTTCGGGTTATACCAATCCGATATCCATTTTGCAAAAATTCGCGTTATTCGTGTTATTCGTGTTATTCGTGGTTCCAGCGCAGGTCATCCCAAGTTCAAACCATCGTCTTGGCGGGGGTGAATCAGATTGGTATTACAAGTTACAGCGTATGGCGTGGGGCGTGAGACGTGAGGCGTGAGGCGCGGCACCGCGTCGGTAGGGACACCCGATGCCTGCCTGCGATGCACGGCGATATGCGGCAATGTGCTGCGGCACGGCAATGCGAACATTGTGCAGCATTGCGGGCACCCACCAGGGGTGCCCCTACGATCATGGCATGATCGGTGTGAGGGCAGTGCGGGGCAATGATGGTCGTTGCGGGGCAGTGTGGGACAACGCGGAGCAGTGCGGGGCAGTGCAGGGCAGTGCGGGGCAGTGTGGGACATTGCCCCGCAACGATCGTAGGGGCGACTCTTGTGGTCGCCCGCATTGAAGGCCATGGATAGCACCGCAAACAATGCAGGACATTGCGGGGCAGTGCGGGGCAATGCGGGCAATGCGGGCAGTGCGGGGCATTGCGACGCAATGCGGGGCAACGCAGGCAGTGTGGGCAGTGTGGGCAGTGTGGGCAGTGCGGGCAATGTTGCGCCCGGTTGTGGCAAAGAAGCGGCAGCCGTCCTGCTTGCCGTAGCACCAGAGGCCCGGCTCATGCCAGACCTCCGGTCATTCGTATTTCCGCCAGCATTCATCAGATAGATACCATGTTGTCCATCTCGATCCGAGCTAAAGGCGATCTTGGTGCCGTCAGGTGACCAGGCAGGCGAGGTATCGCTTGCTGGATGGTTGGTCAGGCGGGTCACACCGCTGCCATCAGGGTTCATCATATAGATCTCGTCATTGCCATCGCGGTTCGAGACAAACACAATCCGCCCCTGGTCATCCTGCGCCGCCACCGGCACCGGGGCGGGCATGACCAGCAGCGTCAGGGCGAACAACAGCGTCAGGGCAAACAGGCCAGTGCGTTTCATCGTGTTTCTCCTTTGCGTTACTCCAATCTTCATCTATTGTCTGTCCTCAGTCTAGCGTCGCTGATCGTAATATACTATGAACTGGTTCACACAGACGGGGGTAAAAAATTCGTAGAAACACAGCATAGAGGTTTTGATTTTTGCATCCAAAAATTTATCAGGGTCGTTGATAAAAATACTGAAAGATACACTAATAATTATCGCAGTGTGCATAGAAGTTATGCTACAATAGGCGCACCGTAACCGTTCAGGGGACTTTCGCCAGCGGGGTTGCGGGGGCCTGCGGCCCCCG
>CALANA010000309.1 GCA_937925925.1 uncultured Chloroflexales bacterium
CGTCAGCATGACATTGGGGGGCGTTGTGGCAATGCAGTGAGATGCTTCCTGCGTCAGCATGACATTGGGGGGGCGTTGTGGCAATGCAGCGAGATGCTTCCTGCGTCAGCATGACATTGGGGGGGCGTTGTGGCAATGCAGCGAGATGTTTCCTGCGTCAGCATGACATGGGAGGCGCTGTGGCGCAACGAGGCAGTGAGATGCTTCCTGCGTCAGCATGACATAAGGGGGCGCTGTGGCGCAACGAGGCTGCGCCATGCAATATCCCCTCATGCTGCGCCCTACCCATCGTTCAAGGTCGCACTCCGGGTGGACAGGCGCACATTCGCCGCGTGCGTCTCGCGGTAGAAGTCGTCCAGGTCGGCGGGGACGGCGCTGTGCGGCAGGTTGCGCAGGTAGGCAATGCTGCGCTGGAGCAGTGTCGGCCCGTCGCTGTCGCCGTGAGCAGGGATGACATGCTGGACACGCGAGTCGCTAGCCCACATTTCCAAACCTTCGATCCAGCGCGAGCGCGAGCTGTCGGGGTTGAGGAACGGCAGCGGCGTCTCGACCGTATCTCCGGCCAGCAGAATGCCCCACTCCGCAATCAGGCCGACAATGCAGTCCGACGTGTGTCCTGGCAGATGCGCCAGCGTCAGCGTGATGTCGCCTAGATCGAGCGTCAGTGTTTGCGGAAACAGCGTGGTGGGTGGCACGAGCCGCACCGCATCCCACTGCCCCGGCTGTGCAGCCTGCTTTGCGTGCAGCGTGGCCGGCACATCGCTGGCAAAGCGTGCCGCGCACTCCGTGTGGGCGATGATCGGGGCCGGCGGCAGGCCAGCCGTGCCCCAGATGTGATCCCAGTCGGCGTGGCTGTAGACCACCATCAGCGGCCGGTTGCCCACCAGGTCACGCACCGGCTGCATATCACGGGGATGCGTGAGCGTGTCCCAGACAACCGCCCGCTGGCTGCCGAGAATGACCGCGCCGCGCACGGCAAAGCCCTCATCCGGCAGTTCTACCTCGGTCAACCAGAGACCGGGGCGATAGTGGTGTAAGGTAGTCATAATGCAGCCTGTGGTATCGGAATACCGCCAGGCAGGATCCATACGCTGCTGCGCTTGCGGCACTCCGCTCAAAATGTATGGAAGGGCACCCCTCGTGGGTGCCCACAACACTCCGCATTGTAACGCAATGCCCGCAATGTTTCGCATTGCCGTGCAATGTTTCGCAATGCCGTGCATGGCCCGCATTGCCCCACATGGCCCCACATGGCCTCGCAATGTTTCGCATTGCCGTACAATGCCGTGCATTGCCTGCATTGCCTCCAATGTCCTGCAATGGGCATCAATGATCTTCGATGCGGGCACCCACAAGAGGTGCCCCGACGATCGTTGTCGGGCCATGGTGGGCGATGCCCGCGATGCCCCACATTGCCCCATCGCCATGCAATATACGCATCAATGCCAGGCAATGCACCCATGGCCGATCATGGTGGGCGACCGCCATTATTGATGTTGGGCAAAACAGGGAACGCTCGCCTGTGCCCTGGAAGAACACACTACAGACTTGCACCACACTCAACTCTGCGCCTTTGTCTCTCGGCGTCTTTGCGTTAACAAAACGATCCCTATTCTCCCAGCTTCTCGAAGATACTGGCAGCTCATTCACGATGGTCATGTCCCGTTTCGGGTGGGCCTGGCCGGTTTGTTCCTGGTGTCTCGATCCAGCCTCGTCGCAGGGCATACAGGACAGCCTGGGTGCGATCATTGAGCGACAATTTGCGCAGAATGGACGAAATATGGTTTTTGACCGTCTGGGTACTGATGCCCAGGGTATCCGCAATCTCCTTGTTGCTGCCACCACCGGCAATGCGTTCCAGTACCTCAATCTCACGATCACTCAAGGGCGTAAAGAGCGGAAAATCGCTATCTGGCGACGTTGCCAGTTCTTCTGGCAGGTTACGAAATTGGGAAAGGACGCGGTGCGCAACACTTGGCTCTTCCATCACCACATCGTTAATCACATACTCGCCACGTGCCACGCGCTGCAAGATGTCCTTCAACTCATCGGGTTTAATTTCCTTTGAGCGATAGGCGGCTGCACCGGCTTGCAGCGCATTAAAAGCCTGTTCATCACCCTCATGGATACTGAGTATAACCACGCCCATGCTGGGATATTGACGACGCAGATGGCGCGTCAAATCCAGGCCATTCATCCCCGGCAAGTTCAAATCCACCAGCACCACATTTGGCTCGTTATGCGAACCAACCTGGTTCAAGAACTCCAGCGCTTCCTCAGCCGTGGCAGCATCACCGACAATCTGAATGTCTTCCTCGTTTGACAGTGCCCAGCGCACACCCTGCCGAAACAGCGGGTGGTCATCAACAATGAGCAACCTTACGGTAGGGTTGGGGGACATGGTAGCGGCTCCTTTCCCTGGTTTTGTAGCCAGATGTTATAGGCAGCGGTTGCATCTTTCAGACCACAGACGCCAGCCGCAGCGAGCATTCGCCGGGTAGTTGGCAAGGGTAGGCCCACGACTGCGGTATAACTACCGTGTACCTGGCGCACCAGTTGCCCACCTGATCCTTGAATGCCATACGCCCCCGCTTTGTCTAGTGGTTCGCCCGTCTCGACATAGGCGGCAATCGTCTCTGGCGATAACGTCGCCAGCCAGACATCACTGGCGACCAGATCCAGCCAGTAGGAATGCATCGCCTCGGCAGGCGCGGCAGGCTGACCGGACGTTCGCAACGAGCTATACACGCACAGGCCCGTATAAACCGTATGCCTGCGACCGGATAACTGCGTGAGCAGCGCATGCGCATCAGCACTATCGTATGGTTTCCCCAGCACCACATTGTCCAGCACCACAATCGTATCAGCACCCAGCACTACATCGCCGACCCCCTGTGCCCAGACAGCATGCGCTTTGCGCCATGCGCGTAGGGTCGGGTGTTGCATGAGTGCCACCGGGCAGGGTGGCAGGGCGGCGATCACTTCAGGTGGCACCGGATCATCGCGATCTTCGGCATCGGTGGTAACGATGCTAAAGGGAACACCCAGTTGAGCTAACAATTCACGGCGACGAGGAGATGAAGAGGCAAGAACAAGACGGATCATATCTTCTGTCCGTTTGTCTGTTGGTATTGGCACACGGCTGTGTAGTGATAAACCCATAAGTACGGTAAAGATCGACCTCAATGAATATGCGGTTGAACCGGAATGCTCCAGAGTTGGCCTGAAAGCCTCTGCTACCCTGGCTGAAATGTGAGCGTATCTGGTAATGTTACCGATCATATCACGCTGTATCGCAAAGTGCAAGATCTAGCTACGGCGATTTTGCTGCTGCCCACATCGTCACTGGCACAGGCGTGAAGATGTAGCCTTCGGTCAGGGTACCAAAGGTGCGGCAGCGTGTGCTGCCCCAACGCCAGGCATAGAGCGCGATATAGGCGCAGAACAGGGCGTCCACCTGATCTTCATAGGCCTTCAATGCCCGTCCACGCAACCGGGCCACGTCCTGTTGCACAAATTCCGCATGCCCTTGCAATTGCGGATCGGCGGTCGTCAGTGCCAACAGATGCTGCTGATAGTGCTGCCAGGCCCGCAGGCGTAGCTCCAGTGAACGATTGGCGCGTGCCTTGTACTTGAGCGTGCGATCAAGACCAAACAGCGCAATCATTGCCGGGTGCGGGAATACCTCAATCACCTGCCGTACCGCAATGCCAGAAGTAATAGTCGAGGCGTGGCTAAATCCGCGTTGTTGCAAGGCGGCCACCAGCGCCTCGCCGCGCACGACGCCCGCAACGGCCAGGCGTTGCCGATTGGCAGGATGCGCACCCGCTTCATATCTACGAAAGGCTTGCCCCAATTCGGTCTCAGCCAGCCGTTGCCCGCGCATGTTCGGCACCCATAGCGGCGCATCGACGGCCACAATCGCTGGTGACGTGCTGGCATGCTGCTCGATATAGGCCACAATCTCATCGTCGGTGCGCAGTAGCACGGGCGTTGCCTTAAGCTGGCCGCCATGCGCGTCACCCATGATCACCGCTGCCCCCGACCGGTTGCGCGGCGACCAGGCCAGATCCAGCCCGATAAAGGTCATTGCCATTTTACAGCTCGATAATGTCCAGCAGCAGCGCATCGGCTCCGGCCAGAGTCGGATCGGCTGCCATGCCCGCGATCAGCGGCACACGCTCCCCGGTTACACTATTGTACAGCCCCAGAATAAGCCGATACTCACCGGCCGCAAGGTCGGCGGGTAGCGGTAGCGGTAGCGGCACGCCTATCTGCTGGCCAGGTTGCCAGGCGCTGGTTGCGGGCCAATCCGCGCCGCCAGGCGCAACATCAACCTGAGCCACGCGCTGCCCCTGCGCATCGATCAGATGCAAAAACACGTTGTAGTCACCGGCCAGATGATCACGGACATCCCACGCGGGCGTGATGGTTAGTTGTTCTGGCGTGTGAGCAACGGTGATACCCAGCAAGCGTAGCGTGTCAGTCTGGCCGGCCATGGCTGTACCAGGAGGACTACCCCATGCCGCGCCGACCGGCTGTTCAAACGGGCGCGGCAGTTGATAGATCAGCGCATAGTCAATACCGTGGATCGTAATCCGATCCAGGGGCACCGTTTGCCGGATCTGGTCGTAGATTTCGGGATAGGCTCCGCGCTGGGCCGACTCCAGATAGACTACGGCGTAGTTCTGGGTACTCTCATTCAATTCCAACACGCTCTTCACCGGTACAGGCACAAAGGGCTGCAAGGTGCGTGGCAAAGCCGAGAGTACCGGCCCATCGTGCAGATCGGGCCGCGCACGCAGATAGGCACCGATCTGATCCATTCCTTCGCCCCAACCAATCAGCAGCGTACGTTGAGCAGCACGACCACCGCCCAGCAGCGGGTTGTAATAGCTGAGGTAGTAGGGATGGTAGGTCAGCAGCGGGTGCAGCATCAGCACCGCCAGCACCAGGCCAGCGCTTGCCGCCAGTACCTGGTGTGTATGCCGTGACCAGTTTCGTTGGGCCAACAGATGCCGACCTGTTGTCAACAATTGGCCGAGGCCTGCTGCCACCAGTACCAGCAGCGCCGGCCAGGTGGGCAGCACATAGCGGTCGAACTTCTTTGGCCCCAGCGTCATCACCAGCGTCCAGAAGACCAGAAAGGCACCCAGAGCCAGCAGCGTGCGCCGCTCGCTGGCCGAACGCCACAATGCCAACGGCAGCGCCAGCAACCCCAGAGTTGCCAGCGGCGTCAGGCGGAACAGATTTGCAACCGGATAAAACCATGGCCCTGGATCGCCCACTGGTTGGCCCAGAAAAAACTGCCCATCGCCATTGGGCCGCCCGCCATTGCTTATAATCTCGCCCAGATAGCGTTGCAGCGCCTGATCGGGCACAACCCATAGCGCTGGCCAGAGCAGCACGACGATGATCATCGCCATGCCCAGCCACAGCAGATACCAGCCGGTCGTGCGGTGCAGACGTGCGGGCAGGGTAGCAGCAGGAATGTGCCAGAGCAGCAACACCCCGACGGTTGGCAGCAGGATCAGCGCCGGGCCTTTGGTCAACAATGCCAACCCCGTCAGCATGCCAGCGGCGATCATCCAGGGCAGGGGCCGTGCGGCGCGGCAGGCGATCAGGGCGCACAGCAGGCTCAAGGTGACAAACATGGTTAACAAGCCATCCAGATGCAAGAGCCGCGAGTGGGCGACCAGGTAGGGCGATGTGGCCCAGAGCAGGCAGGCAATCAGCGCGGTGGCGGGAGCAACTAGTCGACGTAGCAGCAGATAGCCGCAAGGGATCAACAGCGTGTGGAGCAGCACTACCGGCAGGCGCATCCATGCCAGGCGTTCAAGCAGCGAGATACTACCGGCAGCGCCCTGTTCGCTGAAAACATCTTCCAGCACCAGGCCCAGGCTCCCCAACCACATCAGCGTTACCCCTGGATGCCCGGCCAGAATGGTCTCGTGCCAGCGCTGCCGCGACAGCACATGGCGAAAGGCACGGGTACGGTCGATCCAGTGATACGCCTCGTCCGTCGTCAGAAAATCCGTCAACCCCCAGACACGCGGAAGGAGCGCAATGCCACCGATTGCCACCAGTAAAAGCACGGGTGTCCAGGACACCGCAATATGAGTTATGGCGCGTGGTACACGCACGGTACGTGAAATTTGCATGGGTGTATACTACCACAAAACTCGTATGGGTAACGTATGTCGGTGCCTGTCAGCGTCATACTGTTGTACAATAGCAAGCCTGTTGTCATTGTACACGTGGAGTCCCGGCTTCAGCCGGGACGGCGCAGGAGCGGGGCCGATGAGCGCGTATCTCTGGTTTATGGTACACGTGGAGTCCCGGCTTCAGCCGGGACGGAGCGAAACCAGCGTCAAGCCGGGACTCCGGTCTTCACAACGAATGTAGGATTGCTAAAAGTGTATCCTCAGCCGGCACGACTGGTCAGCCACACTGAATATGTGGAGCATGTAGGAACGACTAAAGTCGTTCCTACGTATCCCTCAACATCACGATGGTCAGGCACTACTCCGGCTCGTGTTGCTCGTACCAGCGTGCCAGTCCCTCCAGGGTCATCTGGGCCAGAAAGGGCGAAAGTTCATTGCCGAGTGCGGTACGGAAGGCATTATAATCAATTGCCACCGCCTTACGCCACTCTTGCGCCGCAACGTATTGCGGCAAAAAGCGCCGCAACTGAGCCGCCAGCACTCGCCGCACCTGGCCGGTAGCGACAGATAACGCAGCATCCCGCAGATAGACCCCAAACGCCGGGTCATCGGCAGCTTCTATCAGCGGTGGTGCGCCGACCCTGTCCAGAATCTGGGCGATCAGGTTGTCTGACAGGTGGAGCGGTGCAAATTCTGGCCCGCGAAAGAGTTCAAGGCTAAACAGATGCACCGTCTCGGCATCCTGGTGAAATGCGAGCGCCTCACGCCGCTGCTGTCGCAGGGCACTGGACGCCTGGTCAATGCGTTGCTGCTCATCAGCATCAGGTGCATGCTCCAGCCACGTGCCCTGACAGGTGGTCAACCTGGTTGCATACGGTGTTACCTGATTGTATGGATTCTGACTCATCTCTGGCCCCTATTTTCCCGTTAACCAGCTTCGGCACATATGCTCCTGGGCGGCATCCGGGTTTGCCACCGGTACCAGATGCAGTTTGTCTGGTGGTGCGACCATCAACGTGACCGGCACATGCAGCAATTCGTCGCGGCGAAACAGCGACAGGGTAATCGTGTCGCCGGGAACACGCTCGGCCAGGCGCGCCGCAAGCTGCGCCTCAGCAATGCGGAACCCATCAAGCGCCAGCAGTTCGTCCCCGGCATAAATGCCCGCAGCATAGGCCGGGCCATCGGAGCGCACACTGCTCACCCGAATGCGCCCGCCCTCGGCCTTTACCCGCAGGCCCAGCCAGGCTGCGCTGCCAACGGGCCGCTGATCCTTGTAGCTCCACGCTAACTGCAAACCGACATATGCCAGCGCCCTATCATACGCTAACTCGTCGGTACCGGCAATATAGCGAGCAAAGAAGTCGCGGTAAAACCCGTCCGCATGCCCGGCCACAGCTTCAATCGCCGCCAGGTAGCCCGCCTGTTCGGGAATACCGGGGCCAGTCGCTGGATAGGTGACAAACAGGTAGCGCAGCACATCATCCAACGAACGTTCGCCACTGGTACGCTGGCGTATTTCGAGATCGAGCAGCAGCGCGACTAGACTACCTTTGAGGTAATAGGAAATGCTGCTGTTTGGGCTGTTTTCATCAGGATAGTAGAATTTGATCCAGGCATCAAAGCTGCTGGTTTCCAGGCTTTGTAATCTGCGACCAGGTTGACTCTGTAACGTGACAATATCCTCGGCCAGTAACTCGAGATACCGCTCGGCACGGAGCAAACCAGCTCGGACGAGGAGCAGGTTGTCATAATAACTGGTAACGCCTTCCATGGCCCAGAGCTGGCGTGTATAGTTTTCGTGGCGATAATCGAACGGGCCGAGCGGCGCGGCGCGAATACGTTTGACGTTCCAGACGTGGAAAAACTCGTGGCTTTGTAACGCAAGAAACCGCTCGTAGGCGTGCGGCGGACAAAATGACCAGCGGTTGACCAGATTGGTCACGCTGTTGCGATGCTCCAGACCACCGCGCCGATCATCCGCCAGGTGCAGAATAAAGGTATAGTGACGATAGGGTAGCCCGCCAAACAGATCGCGCTGCACCTCAACAATGCGCTGTGTATCGGCTACGAGGCGCGGTACGTCTTCATTGCCACGGCCCCAGATCGCAATGCGATGCTCAATACCATCCACCGTAAAGCTCAACAGGCGGTGGGTGCCACATTCCACCGGACAGTCGAGCAGTTCATCATAGTCGCTGGCAATAAAACAGGTGGTTGCGAGTGATGGTGCGGCCACTCTCACCAGTGGTTCAGTCGGCTCCAGGCCCGTCGTTACCTGCCATCCGGCTGGCGTCTGCACGTATAGGAGGAGCGGCTCACTGGTGCGCTCTGGCACATACATAAACACTGTAGCCCCATTGAAATAGCCATGGCTGGCATCCAGATGGCTGGTACGCACGGTCAACTCGTTGGCATAAACCTGATATGACACGCAAACACGGGTGGCTCCGTCGGTCGCAACACGCCAGGTGTCTTTGGCAACCTTGTACCATGTCAATGATTTGCCAGCCGTTTCTGCGTGAAATTCCTGCACATGACGGGCATAATTACGAATTAAATAGGAACCGGGTGTCCATGAAGGCAAAATAAAATCGGTTGAGGGGGCACATAATCCGTCGATCTCCATCCTCACGGCATAGAGGTGGGTGTGGGGTTGGGGCATTGCAATCGTGTAGCTGATCCGGGTTGTGGTCACATAGGTTCCCTTCTTTGTTAGAACGTCTTCGCGTTGGAACGTCTTCACGTTGGAACACTCCAACGCGAAGACGCCTCACGCTATCCCTGGGATGCATAGGGTGCAAACAACCGCATAAACAACTGTTCAAAATCGGGTAAATCGTGTGTTAACTGCCCGTATAGTTCTACCACACGCGCTGCCTGATCGCGCCGCCGCCAGAGTGCATAGGCAAACTGATCATCGTCAATATCACCACGTTCTTTGAGAAAGCCATAGAACTGCTTGAGCGACACACAAATTTCCCGTACCTGGCGTGGTGTACTGTTCAACACCTTGCGCGGGTAGAAAAAGAAAAGGCACTCATCGAGCGTCGCATAATCGCCTTCGGCCAGGGTACAGTTATAGTAATAGGCCAGAAATTCGGCATACACCCACAGGTCGCGTGTGCGAGAGCGCGCCGTGCTGTCACTCTTGCCGTTGCTGATCAAATACTCATAAAACTGGCTCATCAACTCGCTACTCTGGGTATAGACGCTGGGGATCTCCACTTCTACATCCTCGTCCCACTCATCGTCCCAACTGCTATCCCAGTGTTCGGGTTCACTATTCCAGAGATCAGTATCCAGCGTACCGCCGTAATCGCTATAGTCATCATGAAACGACTGGTCGCTGGCAGGTGAAAGATCGACCTTTATGAAGAGCGACGGTTCGCGCACCAGCAAGTCATTGAGATGGGCGGCAATAATCACCTCAGCCTCTTCCACGCTGGCATGCTGTAGTTTTTCGAGCGCCTCGGTGGGCAAGGCTTGCATCAGGCGCTGACTGGCCTCAATCAGATCCGCGTCTTCCTGCAAAAAATCCTCAAAGGTGGAGCTATCTTCATCCTCAAAAAGATCGCTCTCCCACTCATCGCTCTCCCATTCGCCAGCATCGGGAGGATCGAACAGGCCGCCATAGTTTTGCAAGGGATCGAACATATCCATATGGTGCTGATGGGCATGCACGTCAAACCAGGAATGATTGGTGGAAGACCGGCGGGTTTGTCCGTCCCATATCCCGGCATCCTGATCCTCCTGGCGGCTATGGGCCACCTCATTTTGCAGCAGTTCGATATCTGCGGCCAGGCGAGCTTCTACCGCTTGCGGGGAGACCGTCGGTACCTCATCAGACGCATAGGCTGGTAGATCAAAGCCGTTGCGTAAGAGATCCATGCCAATTTTGCGTTCGGCCAGGAATATATCGTTCACCAGTTGCAATCGCTCGTCGCGGGCCACAAGATACTGCCAGGGATAGCCCGGATAGCCGGTGCGCCACGAAGCGCGCGCAAATATGGGCAAAATCAGTTCGTCACAGGGGGTCAATGGCAGACGCGAACGCTGTACCCGTTCCGCAATGCCTTCCAGCAACTCTGCATCCTGGGCGGCAACATCGGCGGGGCGAAAATCCTCGCGCCGCTCACGTACCAACTGCAATGTCAGTGGCTCCGTTGCAGTAACGGTGAACACAATGCTGTCACCAGGCCCAAAGCCCGTCTGTATATACCATGCATTGAGATCAAACGAGGCCGTCATACCAATGGTCAGGCGTGGATGGCGGGTCTCAATATGGCGACAGACAGCAAATACGTTGGTGCCAGTGGCGTCCTGCAACAGAGGCGTGGCGCTCCGTAGTCCCACGAACGGTTGCAGACGCACTAGCGGTAACAACCCGGCTTCGATCTCCCAGAGGAGCGGAATATAGCGGAACCGTAAGCTTTGTAAAACAACCCGTACTGGCACCAGTTCACCACGATCAAGCCGTAGCCAACCGAGCGCCGGGCCATCCCAACGCAGTCGTTCACGAATGGTTGCATAGGGATTTTTGGCCGTACTGGGGCGTTGTTCAAGGACACGATCCAATACCTGGCGCTCCTTGACCGGGCCATCGAACTGGGTCGCAAGTGCCTGGAGTATATCAGCGATCGTCGGCTCGTTGGGAGGCATAGCATTCTTGCTCCATCTCTAAAAGTTGCTTATGAGATCCACTGTAGAGCGGTGACTGTCACTGGTACAGTGACACAACGTGGCAATGGTTGTCAGACTGGAGTAGTGCTGATTGAATGGTTGGTACCAATCGGCAACCGAACGCCCCTGCAGCAGAGGCGTGCAGCGTGTGCGATCTCCCATCTGCTCAATTACCACTGCTGGCACGTCCATTGCTGGATCCTTATGTGCCTGAAAATAGCACAAACCGTCATTCGCTATACATCGCGTGATCATCATCCTATGATGCAAGATCATAACATATGATGTGTACAGAGTAGCATTGCGTCTAAGCTGTGTCAAGGTCTTTTGAGACGGTTGGAAAAGTAGGCACCAATTCTGCATTGCCTCTTCGTAGAAGCGTCTTTCAGCGCTGAAGAGCGCTCAAAACGACGATGGCTCCGTCCAGGCGAAAGCCGAGAATCCGGTTTTTTTATAGGACTTTCGCGGTCGTCGATCACTCCATGGGTTTCGCCTTCGGCAGAATGGGTTTTGCCTTCGGCAGAGCAGTACATTTCTTTTCTTTTATTCCCCCAAACTTTTCGCCGTAGGCGAAAAGTTTGGGGGAAACCTGTCCCTTCCATGCTGCCACATGCCAAAAACACGGTTGGTTCAAGCGACCGCGTACGTCCGACTCATGCCAGCCCTGGCTTTCGCCTGGACTCCGGTTTTCTACGACACTTGCGTGTAGGATTGCTATATGTCACCGTGCAGTACTAAACGACGGTTTTTTGCCAACTCGCCTGGTAATTAATTCCCGACCGTTATCTGATCGCGGATGCGCTCAAACACGACAGGGCCAATCCCTTTCACCTGTGGCAATTCATCAATGGACGTGAACGGCCCGTTGGTGTTGCGATGGTCAATAATGCGTTGCGCGAGTGCCGGGCCAATCCCCGACAGTTCTTCAAGTTCGGCCGGGCCAGCCGTATTTAGATTGATCAACCTGTTCTGGCGCGGAACATTGCCGACTGCACCCGGATACATGCTGTCGCCACTGCTGGGTAGCATGTCCGCCTGTGGCTCGCTGGCGATGACTGAGATGATCTGTGGTTCGGTCACTGGCCTGACCTGTGGTACGTGAATATGCTGGGCATCATAGATCAGTGCGGCCAGATTAATGCGTTCATTATCAGCATCAGCAGCAAAACCGCCAGCGGCAACCACGACATCCTTCACCCGTGCATCATGCGGTAACACATAAACATCGGGATGCACCACAGCGCCCGAGATGTAGACCACGACCGATGGAGGTTCGGGTGTGGCAATCGGATCGGATGGCACAGACACCGGGCGAGGGTCAGGTCGTACGAGCAATTCCGTGCCCATGCTGGTCAAGGCTAATCCCTGGGGTTGTTCTGCACGTGAAGGTGGGCTAACAAAGGAGGTAATATGCGACCATAACAACGCAGCACCCAGCCCTACCATTCCCAGTGCCACCAGTATCGTTGGACGCTGCCACCAGTCTTGCGTTCGGTGCATTGTTCATCCTCCTGCATACTAACTGTGAGCCACATTGAATATGCGAAGTATGTAGTAACGACTGTAGTCGTTTCTGACACCGCGGTAAAGACTACAGTCGTTATACCAATTTGACTTCGACCTTCCGCATCCTTTGGTCTGTCTTCCGCTTGCTCATACGACCACGAGACTTTCCCTGGAACGAGCTGTCGCGGGGCGTAGCGGCGTTGCATGCAACGCCGCTACGCCGAAATCCCGGGAACATGGGCGGGGGCCGCAGGCCCCCGCACCCCCGCCGCGACGCTGGCGCGTGGGAGGACACATGGCACGACCATGCGGAATATGCAAGTCGAAACGGTATTACTACACAATATCCTTCAACATCAAGGTGGTCAACCACTAACTGTGAATGCGATCCAGGATTTACGCAGTCAGTCATCCACCGACTATTTTAGCCTGTGGCAGCGTAGCAGAAATGCTTTTAAGAAAAAAGTACCACTCTGCCCCATTCGGCTTCGCTCAGAGCTTGCCCTGAGCGCAGTCGAATGGGGTAAACTCCGGCGAAAAGATTGGCTGACCATACCACCGCGTCAGTCCTGCTATCGTATGTATTATGAACGGAGATAGGATTCCGATCAATACCAGCAGAGTACTATTCTACAATAGTACTCTGAGACCACGATAGTACTGGTGGTGTACAACTGCCGAAACCCGTCAGTCTCCCCTTATACCGATTTGACTTCGCCCTTCCGTCTCTTTTGGTTCATGCTTCCCCTTCCACATGTCCGGACGTACGCGGCGGCGGATGACCCGCCGCGTTTCGTCTGTGGCTGTGGGGATGGGACTCGCGTGTGGTGCCTCCTTTTCGCCGAAGGCGAAAAGGAGGCACCAAAAAGAGCAAAAGTACCACTCTGCCCCCTTCGGCTCCGCTCAGAGCCTGCCCCCTTCGGCTCCGCTCAGAGCTTGCCCCGTTCGACTGCGCTCAGGGCAAGCTCTGAGCGTCGTCGAAGGGGTAAACTCCGGTGAAACCCATGGGGGGATGCACGACCGCGGAACGGGGGGGCATGACCAGAACATGCAGAAAGGTCACGTCGAAACGGTATTAGATCATCGCCTGGTGCAACAGGGTTGTCACCACCTTGTCGAGTATATGATCGCTATCTTGCCCAATCTGACGTTCTTGCTCGTTCGGGAAAGGCTGGTGCGCAGCTTGCCTGGAACGCACCTCAGCGGCACGGTCTTTACTTTCTTTTGTTGCGGCCGGATGCTGTTCCACCAGGAACGCCAGGTTCATTGCCTGCGATGGGTCTGTCTCGGTTAGTAAGACCGCAAAGCCCATTAATGCCTCGAGCATACAGGGCATGGCACGGGTCTCGTGCGCAATCTGCAAGGCCGTGTGAAAAAAGTGGCGGGCTGCGAGCAGGTCGTCTAACGCAAGCGCGTGGTAGCCGAGCCTGGTGAGCGACGCGGCCACGCCCCACTGGTTGCCAATCTGCTCGAAGAGTTGCCGGCTGGCATGATAGTATTGCTCAGCCTCGGCATAGTCGCCCAGTGCCGCCGCTGTGTCGCCCAACTGGTTCAGACACATGCCAATACCGCGTGTATCACGCATAGTTTGCCGAATGCGCAAACCTTCTTGAAAGCGGTCACGGGCTTCCTGATAATCACGCAGAACATAGGCCACTTTGCCTAGATTGGTCAGCGAAAAGGCCATACCCCAGCGATTGCCGCTGGCCCGTTCCCATGCCAGGCTGGTCTGGCAGTGCTGTCGAGCTTCACCATATTGCCCTTGCAGATAGGCGATCTGTCCCAGAATGTTATTGGCAATCGCTGCCCCATGCTGATCACTAGCGCTGCGACTGAGCGCCAGCGCTTCGTGGCAGAGTTGTTGCGCCACTTCATATTCTCCCAGGTACGAGGTCACCGCCGCCAGATAGTTCAGCGGAAAAATCAGTTCGGCCACGGCTCCTAGTGAGCGCAAGATCATCAGGCTCTGCGCTAACAGCGCCTGCCCCGCAACGTGCTGTCCCAGGTGAAAGATAAACCAGCCCTGCCGGGCCAACAGCTTACCCCAGGTGCATTGTGTTGCCGATTGCACATCATGTGCTGCCAATACGGCCAGGCGGGACGCCGCCTGGGTAAAGGCCTCGGCCCCTTCTTGAAAGCGACTGCGCATATCATAGAAATGGAACAACCCCGTGAGCGCCAGATCTAGCAACTCGATCTGGTCGTGTATAATTGCCCGGTACCAGGCGCTACGGATGTTGTCGATGTCTGTCTCCAGCGCCTCCAGCGCCGCCGACTGGCGTGCCCCCTGGAGCGCGGCGGTCTGCTGGTAAACAAAGGTCAGGTAGTAGTGGCAATGGCGATCATATACTGGTTCATGACGTGGATTGAGCTTTGTAGCGGCATACTGGCGCACGGTTTCGAGTAGTTCATAGCGTGCGGGCTGATCATCGGCCGGGGCTGTATAGCGCACCAGCGAGTTATCGACCAGCGTCGCCAGCAAGGGTAAAAAAGGGACGGTAGCCGGCTGGTCATTGTGCCCGGCCCAGACATAGGCGGCGGCGGCCCGCTCGAATCTGCCCCGGAAGACCGATAGGCAGGCCAGCAACGCCTGCTCGTCATCTGTGAGTAACCGCCACGAATGCTCAAAAACGGCATACAGGCTGTGATGGCGTGCTGGTAGATCGCGGCGGGCATCTGTGAGAACATTCAGATTGGTTGCCAATTCGTACGCAATCTCGGCTCCCGGCAACAGGCGTACCAGGCTGGCGGCCAGTTCGATGCCCAGCGGCAAGCCATCGACAAGCTGGCAGATGCGCGCCACGTCGTTCACCGCGACCGTCGTCCAATCCAGGTGCGGGTTTACTGTCTGCGCAATGTGTCGGAACAACTGCAAGGCACTGTAGCGCTCCCAGTTTACCCTGGTCAGCGGTACATGCGTAGGTGGAACCGTCAGGCCATCCAGCGTAATGATTTGCTCCCCACGCTGGTTCAACCGTCCGCGTGAAGTGACCCAGATCTTGAGTCGGGGTGCCTGGTGCAGCAGATCGACCAGGATCGTGCTGCTGTCCAGCAAGTGTTCAAAATTGTCCAACACAAGCAGTAACTGCCTGGGGCGCAGGTAGTTGCTGAGTTGGGTGATGGGGGCATCGGGGGTGGTGAAGGTAAGATCCAGCGCTGTGGCGATGCGCCCGGCCAGTCTATCGGCAGGTGACACCTGGTGGCCGGCTGTGTCGGCGCTGGATGGTTCGATGGTCGCCAGTCCTACAAAATAGATGCCGTGTGGAAAGAGCGAGCGGGCCAGCTCATCAGCCAGGAGTTGCCAGGCCCCATGCAGTGCGAGTCGCGTCTTGCCTGCGCCACCGGCACCCACGATACTGATCAGCCGACAGGCCGGGGATTGGCAGTGGGCAATCAGTTGCGCCATTTCCGACTCGCGTCCAATGAAGGTGGTGAGCGGTGCGGGCAGATTATGTGGCGGGTGTGGAGCGGGTTTTACCGCTAACGTAGGTGGTATATCTGCCACTGCACTCCTGGCAATGTGCTGGTACAGCGCGGTAGTTTCGTCCGTCGGTTCCAGCCCCAACTCGGTCTTCAGGCGCTGGCAATAGGCTTCATATTCAGACAGGACGGCGCTACGCTGCCCACTATGGGCCAGCAACAGCCAGAGGTGGCGGCGGGTCTCTTCGCGCCAGGGATCGAGCGAGAGCAAGCGTGTCGCGTAGTCAATACCAGTGCTATAGGTACCGTGATCAAGCGCGTGTGTGACGAGGGTATGCAACGCATTGAGCGCGAGTTGGCGTAGGCGCTCGCGCTCGCTCAACATCCACTCTTCAAACAATGGTGCTTCACGCACATAAAAGCCCGCCAGGAAATCGCCCTGATAAAGCGCCACCGCTTCGTGCAGGTGGGCCAGGCTGGTGGCGGTAGGTGGAGTCATGCTGGTGGCGGTGATGTGCGCCACAAAAGCCTGATGGTCGCAGCGGCAATCAGCGTTGGGCTGAAGGCCAATGGTCTGGCGGGTGATCTGCAGATAGGGTGCCAGGCTCCGACGGAGATTCGAGAGTATGTCACGGAGATTCTTACGGGCCTGGTCATCCGGGACTTCTGACCACAACAACCCGGCCAGGGTTTCACGTGTATGCGAACGTTCAGTAGTAGCCAGGTAATAGACCAGAGCGACGGCTTTGGTTGAAACAAAACCACTCACTGGTATTCCATCCAGCATTATCGCTGGACTGCCTAACATCTGAATCGATAGCATACGCAGAATCTACCACCAGGAACAGATAAGAGCGCACGCGCCTGGCGTACCTGACATCGAGCGCAACCGTAATTATCAGAAGCATTATACAAGAAATTGGCAGCAAAATTGACGAAACATGTTTCGCGTCTACGTTTGTTTCTCGACGGTCTCTCGACGATTTCACGACGATCGCTGTTTATACTGGCAGCATAGGGAGTGGTGGAACGGGGGAGCGGGGGAGCGGGGGAGCGGGGGAGCGTTCATACCACATCCGCCTGCCTGGTACCCTGCATGTCATTCTGAGCGGAACGAAGTGCAGCGAAGAATCTCTGGTCGGAGCGCCAAGATTCTTCACTCCGCTGCGCTCCGTTCAGAATGACACCCGTGCCGTCATCAGGCGGATGTGGTATCAAGCACAGAACGAGACG
>CALANA010000310.1 GCA_937925925.1 uncultured Chloroflexales bacterium
CAAACTCTTCGTCGCCATTGTCCAGGATGCGGCGCACATAGCGCCACCCGTAGCGATAGGGATCGGGATTGACGGCCTCGGCCGCATCATCTGCGAGTATGACTGATGGATCGGACAATCGTGTCGTCATCCAGGTACCTCGTTTCTGCGATATGCGTTCACCTGTTCTGCTGGTATTGTACCATATCGAGAGATCAAGAACAGGGTATGACAACACAGGATGTGTTTTCACATCCTGTGCTTCTGAGGGACAGTGTGTCATCGACACATCACTTGTCCATGTGGTACCTTGAAATTCTATGTCTGGTACAACAACGAGCCTTCCCCTAGAAAGAGAGATGTCGAGGGGACGAAGCTTCGCCGAAATCCCCTTTCTGGTGCGGAATCTGCAGGCCGTGGCACCCCGCCGAGACGAAGTCTCGTTGTCACACTAGATTGAGCGCTTACCACACATGTAAGAATAGATCATGCCCCAACTGCCTCAGCAAAGCGGCGCATACCCTCGCTAATATCCGCATTGCTTTGAGCGAAGGACAGGCGTACATAGCCAGGCGCACCAAACGCCTCACCTGGCACCACTCCGATCAACGCTCGCTCCAGCAGATAGTTGGCAAGGTCATTTGCCGTCGCGCAAACGGTGCCGTCATGCAGCGGACGATTCAACAAACTGGTGATATTTGGAAAGACATAAAAGGCTCCATCAGGAACCATGCACTCAACGCCGGGAACATGGTTCAATGCCTCGACAATCAGGTCACGTCGCTCCTTAAAAGCGTGTACCATTGCGGCCACGGTCTGATCGAGTTCATCCGAGGGCGTGAACGCCATCAGCGCAGCATACTGCGCAATCGAAGCTGGATGCGTTGTCGAGTGGCTCTGGATAGCACGGATAGCGCCGACAATCGGTTCCGGGCCAGCAATATAGCCGATACGCCACCCCGTCATAGCATAGGTCTTGGAAGCACCATTGACCACCAGCGTACGGCTGGCAAAATCGGGCGCGACTCGTAGCCAGCGGGCATAGTCCACATAACAAATCGCATCATAAATTTCATCGGTTAGCACCAGGACATCCGTATTGCGCAATGTCTCTGCGAGCGATCGTAACTCAGCCGCATCATAGACAGCCCCGGTGGGGTTGGAAGGCGTATTAAGGATCAGCGCCCGCGTGCGTGGAGTCAGATAGGTTGCCAGTTGATCAGCCGTCATTTTGAAGGCGGTTGACTCATCGGTATGGATGATAACGGGTGTAGCACCCGCCAGGCGTACCTGCTCAACATAACTGACCCAGTAAGGTGCAGGCACAATCACTTCATCGCCTTCATCACATAAAGCCTGAAATGCCAGAAAGATAGCTTCTTTGGCACCGGTCGTTACCGAGATCTGATTAGGGGTATAGGCAATGCCGGTATCCAGTTCAACGCGCTGCGCAATCGCCCGACGCAACTCAGCGATGCCACCCGTCGGGGTATAGCGAGTCTGATTCTGGGCAATCGCCTCAACCGCAGCTGCTTTAATTAGCTCCGGGGTCGGAAAATCTGGCTCACCCTGGCCAAACGAGATAATCGAAATTCCCTGGGCACGTAACTGGGCAATACGATTGCCCAGCCCAACTGTGGCTGATGGTTCAAGTTGCGCCAGTCGATTGCTCAGGCGCGGGCGATATTCCTGGGTTATACTATTCACAATACTTTTCCTTACCTACATCAGGTCGCTTAACTATTGCATGGTTAACAGTTCAACTACCCATACTATGGGACTGTTCATATCTGCAACCAGGCATTCTGGATCAGACGCAAGTGTGCTGATACTGATACTATCACCGCACACCTGGCCTGATAGCGATACTGCGTTCTTCAAACAGTCTCTTGAGAGTCACTAGTTCATAAAGCGTAGATTATAGAAGCGGGACAAACTGGTGTCAAGGTAACGGCATAGGCGCATGGTATAATATCGTTTCGACGTGATGCTTCCGCATGTTCTGGTCGTGTACGCACGGGAGGCGGTCGTTCATCCTCCTATGAGGTTCGCCGGAGTGTACCCCTTCGACGACGCTCAGAGCTTGCCCTGCGCGCAGTCGAACGGGGCAGGCTCTGAGCGGAGCTGAATGGGGCAGAGCGGTGCTTTTCTCTTTTCTGGTTCCCCTTTTTCGCCTTTGGTGAAAAGGGGGAACCAGAAGTGAGTCCTTTTCCCGCTGCCGCGAACGAAACGCCGCGACGGATAACCCACCGCCTCCGTCCTGACAGAGGGAAAGGATCTCCCCACTTCGGGCGGGAGTAGGGGGGCGAAAAGAGGTGGAAAGTCGAAATCACGTTGGTATACTATTCTTTCTGTATTGATCATACGAAAAGAGACGGGGATTATGAGTATTAAATCTGACCGTTGGATTCGACGTATGGCCGCAGAACAAGGTCTGATCACACCCTTTGTCGAGAGCCAGGTGCGCACCGGGGTTATCTCCTATGGTCTGTCATCCTACGGTTATGATATGCGGGTAGCGGATGAGTTCAAGGTGTTCACCAATATCTTTAATGTTATTGTCGATCCCAAGAACTTCAGTCCCCGCTCGTTTGTGGACATCAAAGCCGACTATTGTGACATTCCGCCCAACTCCTTTGCCCTGGCGCGATCGGTTGAGCATTTTCATATTCCGCGCAATGTTTTGTCGATTGTTATGGGTAAAAGCTCGTATGCTCGCTGCGGCATTGTCGTCAATGTGACCCCGCTGGAACCAGGCTGGGAAGGCTACGTCACCATCGAGATCAGTAACACCACGCCGTTGCCGGCGCGTATCTATGCGAACGAGGGTATCGGCCAGGTTCTCTTCTTTGAGAGCGATGAAGACTGCGAAATTTCGTATGCCGATAAGCAGGGCAAATATCAGCAACAGCAAGGGATTGTGTTGCCCCATATTGACTAAACGCCTGTCTACAAAGCTTTCTGTGCATATAGCAAGCCTATTGTCATTGTAAACGTGGAGTTCCGGCCTTTAGCCTGGACGGAGCTAGACCAGCGTCAAGCCGGGACTCCGGTCTTCACAACTCATACCGTTTCGACGTGACCCTTCCGCATGGTCTTGCCATTCGTCTTCCAACAAGACTGCGTCTCGGCGGGGGTGCGGGGGCCTGCGGCTCCGCACATGTTCCCTTTCTGGTGCCGCGAAGCCACGCCGCACCAGAAAGGGGATTTCGGAAGAGGGGCGTTGCATGCAACGCCGCTACGCGCCCCTCGCAATCTCTTTCCAGGGGCAGTCTCGTTGTCGTATGAGCAAGCGTAAGACAGACCACAGGATGCGGAAGTAACCGTTCAAGTGGGGTGGTCAGGAGGGGCAACGCCCCTCCTGGAGTCTCTTCGGTTGTGCGGGGGCC
>CALANA010000311.1 GCA_937925925.1 uncultured Chloroflexales bacterium
CGAATCCAATGGCCCCCAGAATACCGGTGATCACCGCACCAATCGCAACATAGATGGTTGCCCACTGTAGATTATCCTGCTCGTACTCCTCAAACGTCGATACCGATGGTCGGGTCAACACCGCGATACTGGCGTTAAGCATGGTTTGTAGCATTTCTGTGTACTCCTCTAGAACAACATACAATTCAACTTCGATCACCAGTTGATGAATGAACAATGGGTAGCCACTCATCATTCGTCATCCAACAGACGCCTCGTACTTAACGGATCTGCGGCGCAACCCACCTGGCCTGGATGCCTTCGATCAACAATTGTTGCCAGCCCAGTGGCTCCGGCCGCACACTGCCATCTTCTGGATAGTAGGCGAAAATAGCACGTTCAAAGTATTGCACCGTGCGGTCTTGTCCATCCGCCGTCAGGGCCACAAACTCCGCTGATAACGGAGCGCCGAATACCTCCAGACCACCGTTCCGTTGCCAGTAGTCCAGGAATGCGCCGAACAGGATGGTCGTTGAAAGTGGACAGAGACCGGGGGCATCAGGGCAGGGCAGCGCACCGGGCAGATCTGCGGCGTGAAGCTGCGCTTGCTCACTGCCAAGCAGCGCCGGCTGTACCAGAAACGGCGTGTCGGCCAGCGACTCATCAAGGGACAGGCGGGCACGGGTAAAGGTCTGTGTCAGACCGTTTGGTGTCGCCTGGGCCGGTGCAAGCGGCAGGCCAAACACCGACTCGCCCCCGTGCGAGCGCCAGTAGCGCCAGATACGCGCCGGTATCACAATATCGCCTTCGACCTGATCGGCGGGCAGCGGCAAAAGCTCCTCTGGCTGCGCCAGCACTGCCCGCAACCCGGCCAGATTATTGGCAAACTCGGTCTCGGTCGCCGTAATCAGTTCCGGCGTTATGGAGGCAATCCCCAGGCTGGCCGCCCAGTCGTGCATACCGCCGGTAATCATATAGTTCAGCCAGTAGCGGTTGTAGAGGTAGTCGGCTGCCTGGGCATAGACCTGGGCCATGGCGATTGACGGCGCGTGGTCGCAATAGGCTGGGAAGACCAGACCGGCGTTACTGTGCAGAAAGATCGCGCCTGATGCATCCAGCAGGAAACTACGGAGCAGCCGGGTCTCCACCTGCGAGTCGGCAAAGGGGCCGCCTGTATCGGAGATAATGCCGTATGCGCCATACACGGTGGTACGCCAGTCAGTTTCAGGGCAACCATCGAAGGTGGTATTCATATTGCGGTTCAGATCAACCCCCGCCGCATCGAAGCGCCACCCCAGGGCCAGGCCGTCAGGATTGAGTGAGGGAATGAAGTAGAGGCGCACCTCAGGCGGCACCTCATCCGGGTGGGTGCGGAAGTGGTCAATCAGTTCCAGCGTGAGATAATAGGTGTTGGCCTCGGGGCCACCGTGAGTGTTGCCCACCACCACCAGTTTACGTTCACCGTTGCCCACTTGCACCACCTCAATCGGCCGTCCCTGCCCGGACAGGCCGAGCGTAAACTCGCGGATCGGCACTGTTGCCTGGACGCTATGAATGGTTGGGAGATCCAACGCACCGAGCAGGGCCGTGAACGGCAGCGCCAGGACGAGCATGATCAAGCTAACAAACGAAGGTGGTCGGTGGCGTGGGATACGGTTGTTCTCTCCGGGTCGGCTCAGGCCAGAGCCATTCGGTGGTCGGTCACTGTGGAATGCAGATGCGCAAAAATGCAACGGTGCCAGGATCTGGTGCAAACAATAGCAGGTCTTTCGAGTAGTTGGCGGTTCAGCATGCGGTGGGTTGGGAGCTGGTTGATTATGTATCATTCGTTATCTATAGGTTACTCACATCAGCAAGGGTTACCAGGGTTTCTTGATCAAGCGTGAACGTGGTTGCCCCCAGCAACTGATCTAGTTGCTCCACTGTATTCGCCCCAATGATCGGGGCAGTTACTGTGGGTTGAGCCAGTAGCCAGGCCAGCGCCATCTGCGCCAGCGGCACTGTATGCGTTTCGGCCACTGTCATCAGCGCATCAAGGATCTGCCAGCCATGCTCGTTAAAGTAGCGCTGCTGCACGCGCTCAGAACGAGCACTGGCGGGCAGCGGTGCATCACGGCGATATTTGCCGGTCAAAAAGCCATGCGCCAGCGGGCTGTAGGGCATCACCCCCAGGCCATACTCGAGACAAACCGGCTGGAGTTCGGTCTCAAACTCGCTACGATGGGCCAGGTTGTAGTGCGGTTGCAGGCAGTCGTACCGCGCCAGACCACAGCGATCACTCGTCCACAATGCCTGCATCAGTCGCCAGGCCGGTAGGTTGGAGCAGCCAATATAGCGGATCTTGCCAACGTGTACCAGATCGTTCAGCGTTGACAGCGTCTCCTCAATTGGTGTCTCGGCGTCATATACATGTGTCTGATACAGGTCGATATAGTCGGTCTGCAGGCGGCGCAGGCTGTCGTCTACGGCACGCATCAGGTGGGCGCGGCTCAAGCCTTCCCCGTTGGGGCCAGGCCACATACGCCCGCGGCCCTTGGTGGCGATCAGCACGTCGTGCCGGTTGCCGCGCTGCCGCATCCAGCGCCCGATAATCTGCTCGGCGATACCACCTGGATTCCCTGGCATCCAGTTTGAATAGATGTCGGCTGTATCGAAAAAGTTGCCGCCAGCAGCAACAAAGGCATCCATCACCTGATATGCTGTTGGTTCATCGGTTGTCCAGCCAAACTGCATCGTACCCAGGCACAGCGGCGAAACCTTCAGGCCGGTGCGCCCCAATCGACGATACTCCATATCCTGCCCTGTCTAATGTTTGCGTGTTTAGCAGCTCGTGTCCCGTTTTACACGGGCATTCTACCACAAACCACCGGAGAGAGGTGTACGCGTGACGACGGCGAGGGATGGTGCCGCCGCCATCGCATGCTGATCAAGGTTTATGGGGCGTCTAACCCCTCATCTCCAGACCCTTTGCGTCTCTGTCCCTTTGCGCCTTTGCGTTAAAATGGTGCCACACGCCTGGCCGCGAGCGCGGGTGTGACGCCAATCGTGCGGAGGAGTGCGGACGCCATGCTGCCACCGAGAAACGCGGTATCATGGATCGTGCTATACAAAACAAACAGCGGGGCATACACCGTGCCCCATGGGAGGAGCGAATGAGCGAATCACCTGAAGCAGCGGGCTATTGCGTCATCCTAACCACGGCTGGCAGCCAGGATGAAGCCGACCGGCTAGCGTCTGGTCTGGTGGAAAACAAACTGGCCGCCTGCGTGCAGATCACGAACGTCACCAGTTACTACACCTGGCAAGGGAGCATCCAGCACGAACCGGAGTTGCTCCTGCTGATTAAAACGTCCGCCGATCTGTATGCTGCCGTCGAAACGTTCCTGCACCAGTCACACAGCTACGAAGTGCCCGAAATCGTCCAGCTCCCCATTCAACGCGGATTAGCGGCCTATCTCAACTGGATTGATGAATCGGTGACCGGGTAGTTGGAATGTCTGGTCATGCCCATCACATCGTGGCGGACACCCCTGGTGGGTGCCCGCCTACTTCGTTTGGGAATACATGGACTCCCGCATCACGATACACCTGTCGAATACCAACCGTTCCAGCAGCGCCGGCACCGCCGTGATCGCATGCGATCGGGAGGTCATCGCCTCCCCGCCCCCCCGCTCCCCCGCTCGACCGCTCCACCGCTCCACCGCTCGACCGCTCAGACCGCTCAGACCGCTCAGACCGCTCAGACCGCTCAGACCGCTTGACCGCTCAGACCGCTCCACCGCTCCCCCGCTCAGACCGCTCCCCCGCTCCCCCGCTTCCCCGCTCGACCGCTTGAACGCTCCACCGCTCAGACCGCTTGACCGCTTGACCGCTCGAACGCTTGAACGCTCGACCGCTTGAACGCTCCACCGCTCGAACGCTTGAACGCTCGACCGCTTGAACGCTCTCCCGCTCTCCCGCTTGAACGCTCCCCCGCTCTCCCGCTTGAACGCTCCCCCGCTCTCCCGCTCGAACGCTTGAACGCTCCACCGCTCCACCGCTTGAACGCTTGAACGCTTGAACGCTCCAACGCTTGAATGCTTGAACGCTCCAACGCTCCAACGCCGGTTACATCAACAACCACGTCGCCAGCGAGAAATAGATCACCACCCCCGAAATATCCGCCAGTGACGTGATCAGCGGCGCACTGGCGGTCGCCGGGTCAAATTTG
>CALANA010000312.1 GCA_937925925.1 uncultured Chloroflexales bacterium
GCCAGACTTTAGTCTGCACCGGCTTTAGTCTGGACGAAGTGGTTCCCAGACTTTAGTCTGGACTCCGGGTCTTCACAACTAATGCATGTAGGATTGCTCTATAGCTGCACACCCTTCCGCTTGTCGGATCTAGTTGCTGACAAATCGTGCATCCTGTGCTTCATATGGAGCCGAATTTGGGAGAAGACGAGTCCCAGCCTGGAATGAAGTTGAAAGCCTATGCCACACGGTCTACTAGGACACTATGCTGGTTTTATGAGCCGCATGGCCGCCTTCCTGATTGACGCCGTGATCATCACGGTCTCGGTCAGCATTATAGCCTGGACGGTTGCGATCACCCAGTCGCTGCTGCAATTACCGGCACTGGCCGAACTGCTGAGTCTCGGCGGCTTATTTCCTGATTTCGACTCGCTGCTGGCCGGTCTGGTAGGCACAACCATGTTTGCGCTGTATACGTTGTTTTTCTGGGCCACAACCGGGCGTACCTTCGGCAAGGCTTTTATGGGCCTGCGCGTGGTCACCACCAATGGCCGTCGCCTGACGCTCCCTCGCGCTATGGTACGCCTGCTGGGCTACCTCGTCTCGGCCTTGCCCCTGTTTGTCGGGTTTCTCTGGTCACTGATCGATGATCGGCGACAGGGATTCCACGACAAACTGGCCGGTACCTGTGTCGTCTACACCTGGGCTGCCCGTCCAGATGAGCGCTTTCTGGCCTATCAACTGCAACGTCTGGCTCCGCGCCTGGACGATGAGGAGTAGGCCTGGTGGCAATGTTCCCCTGGTTGCAACCCGGCAACCAGCATCGAATTAACTGCGCCGTGTGAGTAGCACACCGCTGACAATCATAGCCGCTCCAATTCCCTGCCAAACCGTCAGTTGCTCGCCCAGCAACGGCCAGGCCACCAGCGCCGCCACCAGCGGAATAGCACAGCCATAAATGGCCGTCCGATTGCCTCCGACCAGGCGCACGCTGTTGTTCCACAGGAAATAGGCCACCACCAGCCCCAGCAGCGCCGCATAACCCAGTCCGCCCCAGGCGATCATACTCACGGCAGTCCAGTCAGTGCGCAGCAGATCGGGAATGCCGATCAGCACCAACCCGAATGTTCCGAACACCATCGTCAGGGTGGTGATACTCAGTGGTGAGGAAGCCTGATCAATCGAGCGCACACCCAGCGTGTAAATGGCCCAGCACAACGATGCGCCCAGCATCAGCAGGTCGCCACTCAGCGTGTGCCAGGAGAACGCGAGATCGTGGGTGGCAACGATAAAGACGACCCCGGAACAGGCCAGAAAGATGCCAAATATCGCCTTGCGCGTGATACGCTCCACGCCGAGCATGGCCCCGAAGAGTGCGATCAAGGCCGGCGTCATCGCCACAATCAGGGCAGCGTTCGCTGCGGTCGTGATCGAGAGACCAATCGTAAAGCAGATCTGATAGCAGGTATTGCCGATGATGCCAAACAGCACCATTTTCCAGAAATGCCGGCCCACCGGTAGGACAATCGCACCTTCGCGCAGGCGCAGAATGCCCAGCAGCACGACTGAGGCGATAGTAAACCGGATTGCAGCAAACGCCAGCGGTGAGATCTGCATCATAGCGATCTTGACCACGCTAAAATTCGCACCCCAGATCAACACCACCAGCATCATGGTCAGGTCGGTGAGCGGAATGCCAGGAATGACGCGCCGCACTTCACGTTGGGATTGGGTTAACACGAATACGTCCTTTATGACTATGCGATATAGCACACTTATATCAGTTGTGAAGACCCGAGTCCAGGCTTGAGCCTGGTAGCGCCCCGTTCAGGCTCAAGCCTGGACTCCACGTTTACAATGACAATAAGATTGCTATCTCTGTGGTAATCGTTCAGGTGGGTTGGTTTGGAGAAGCAGTGCCACTCCAGGAGGTTCTAAAGGTTTCGCGGGGGCCTGCGGCCCCCGCAACCCCCGCTGGCGAACGTTCCCCTGAACGATTACTCTCTGTGGCTGATGCATGAGCGTTTGCATGATGTGTACCAGAACCTTACCAGTATAGGCTCGCTTCACTGCGGTTCAAATAGACAATTCTGGCAAATCATGGCGTGCTTTGTATCAATTGACAGATAGGCGTCATATCTGTGGGTGCATCAGGTGGCAGAAAGGCACTGGTCGGGAGAGGTGGTGTATGCATTGTCTTGCCCAATAACTGCCAACAATCTTACCATGAAGTAACTGTTCATCCTTACGCGCCAGCGGGCGGGACGCCCGCCCGCCCAGGCGCAAAATGAACGCTGACGACAGCGCTTCCCGCCAAATATGAACAGTGATACCAAATTCGTCTTATGGGTACCCCGCAGGTCACTTGGAACGCCGAGATTCTTCACTCCGCTCCGCTCCGTTCAGAATGACACACACAGTCACCACGCGGTTTTGCTATCCGCTCCGTTCAGCATGACACACACGCAGTCATCACGCGGTTTTGCTATCCGCTCCGTTCAGCATGACACACACGCAGTCATCACGCGGTTTTGCTATTACACTATGAAAGGGGCTAGGCATCACACTGTTTTCTCGCTATAATGGAACCATCAATCATTGGAATAGACCGAAAGGCACATGTGTTCGCTCATAAAAATCGACCTGCCCCTGGATAGAAGGACAACGGGACAGGTACTCAGTACGCAATGAATACCTGTCCCCCGACGAAGGAGCCACTATGTCGTTACGCTATCGCCACCTGTTTTCTGCTGGTTTGCTGCTACTCCTGACCATTGTTGTATGTGTACCGTGGGCACATTATGCATCCGCCCGTCCAGCAGCGCCAGCCGTAGCCGACTTTACCCCCACCTATTCTCCATTGGAGGCGGCAGAACGTGTCGCCACCGCGCAAGCAGCCGAGCGACCGTTGCTCCAGCAGCACGCGCTCACACCATTGCTGCCCCCCGTACCCACCGTCTATTTTTCGCAGACGGGCCATCACCTCAGCAACCGTTCTGGCTTCCTGGATTTCTGGCGCAGCAACGGCCAGGTGTTGCTATTTGGCTATCCTATCACCGAGGAAATCGTGGAGAATGGGCGCGTGGTGCAATATTTTGAACGGGCGCGCTTTGAGTATCACCCCGAATTTCTGGGTACTCCCTGGCAAGTAAAGCTGGGCTTGATTGGCCGCGAACTGACCCAGGAACGTGATTTTGGCACCCTGCCCGATCCTCAGACAGGCGTCCGCTATTTTCCAGAGACGCAGCACACGCTGTGGGGGAAGTTTGGTCGGTATTGGGAGCGGCGTGGTGGTGCAGACATTTTTGGCTATCCGATTAGCGAGGAGTTTGAAGAAGAGGGGCGGATCGTTCAATATTTTGAGCGGGCACGCTTTGAATACCATCCAGAGGATATGGACTGGTTCTACCGCAGTCACGAGCAGTACTATGGCATTACGCTCAATACCCTGCGCGAAATAGTGGTCAGCGACATCGGGCGGCAACTGGCACTGATGCGTGAAATCAACATCGCACCCGTACCCGCGCTGGCGGGTGCCGCCGAGTGGTCGCCTGGACTATGGTCGCGCCACATTGCGATTAACCTGTCGTCGCAGTGGCTCACGGCCTACGAAGATGGTCTGGCCGTCTATCATGCACCGGTTGCCACCGGGCGCGATGGCTTCAATACCCCCGCTGGCAATTTTGCCGTCTATGACAAGCTGCGTATGCAGACGATGCAAGGCTCGGTGGGCGGTGAAAGCTGGTATGTGCCCAATGTGCCCTGGGTGATGTATGTGGTTGGCGGCGTGGCGTTGCATGGCACCTACTGGCATAACCGCTTTGGCAGTGGCCTGCGCATGTCGCACGGCTGCATTAACCTGGATATGGACGATGCCGAGTGGTTGTATACCTGGGCTGCAATTGGTACTACCGTGCAGATCCATTATTGACAGGAGGTACAGGGACGATAGCTGCCTATGATACCACGTACCATTATTGCCACCCGCTATGTCACGCCATTGCGCGAGGGTGGCTCGCTGCCCGCCATCGTAGAGGGCGATGACGATGGCTTGTATGTCCTGAAATTTCGCGGTGCCGGGCAGGGAGCAAAGGCGCTGATTGCCGAACTGGTGGTTGGCAAGCTGGCCCAGGCACTCGATCTGCCCGTGCCCGAAATTGTTTTTGTGGACGTAGATGCCACCCTGGGACGCTCGGAGCCAGATAGCGAAATCCAGGCACTCGTGCAGGCCAGCGCCGGGCTAAACCTCGCCCTCGATTATCTCCCCGGTTCCCTCAGCTATGATCCGTTGCGCCGCCCACCACCCGATCCCGAACTGGCATCGGCGATTGTCTGGTTTGATGCCTATACCACCAACGTGGATCGCACGGCCCGCAACACCAACATCCTGATCTGGCATCGACGGCTGTGGCTGATCGATCATGGCGCGGCGCTGTATGTGCATCATACCTGGGGCGATTATCTGGCCCGCAGTCGCACGCCATTTGCCGCGATCAAAGATCATGTCTTGCTGCCCTATGCCAGCGCCCTCGCCGCCGCTGATGCCGATCTTCGGGCGCGGCTCACGCCCGATCTCGTTCAGGATATTGTGGCGCTCATTCCTGACACCTGGCTGAGTGCGGAACCTGGTTTCGCCGATGCGAATGCCCAGCGTGCGGCCTACGCTGCCTATCTCCTGGCTCGTCTGGAACATCCGCGTTTGTTTGTGCAGGAGGCCATTGATGCCCACACTCGCCTCCTATGACTATGCCGTCATTCGTGTTGTTCCCCGTGTTGAACGCGACGAGTTTCTTAATGCCGGAGTCATTCTGTTCTGTCGCACACGACGCTATCTCGATGCTCGCATCTGGCTGGATCGGCATCGGTTGCTTATGCTGGCACCCGATAGTGACCTGGAAGAGATCGAACAGCATTTAACCCATATTCCCCTGATCTGCGCTGGTGGTGCCACAGGCGGGCCAATTGGGGCACTGACCCTCTCAGAGCGCTTTCACTGGCTGGTGGCCCCGCGCAGCACAGTCATTCAGACCTCGATGGTGCATTGCGGTCTCACCAATGACCCGGCAGCCACACTGGATCGGCTGTTATGCCGCCTGGTACAGCACCCCCGCCAGATCTGAACAGGTACGATGAACCGGGGGCTGGCATGCTGCTCCGCTTCTTGTATAATGAACTGATGCAGATGGCTGTATAGGTTACAGAACATATGCGGTGGCGTGGGGTTTTATTCATTTTTAATAGTCAGGAGACAAGTATGCAACGATGGACTACTCGCACGATGAAGATCTCGATCTGTATTCTCACCCTGTTCACCCTGTTATTCGCTGGTTGTGGTGCCGGGGCACCCGCCGGTTCGGTAACAGACGTTCCGCCACCGACACCCACCGCACTTCCTGCGGCCGCAGTGTCCGATACCATTGAAGCCGCGCTGCAAAAAACACGTGATGCCACGACCTATCGAGTGCAAATGGATATGTCGCTCAAAGGCAACCTGGAAGAGCTTGGAGCCATGGCTGACCCGGATGAGGAATTCTCACTGGTCAATATGACTGCCGATATAGGGTGATAATGCTCGGATCAGTATGACCGGTCTCTTTGCCGCCTTTATGGGTATCGATGCGGATCAAGCCCTCGAAATGCTGGTGGTGGACGAGCAAACCTACATTCGTGGCCCGCTGCCGTTGTTGAGGGCCAGCGAGTCCGCCTGGTATATCATGGATGAAGATAACGGGGCGGTGCCCTTTGAGCCGGAGAGCATGGTTGAATCATTTACAGATGAGAACATCGACGTTTCCGGTTTTACGTCAACCGGCAGCGAACAACTCGACGGCCAGCAGTGTACCGTCTTTACCGCAACCGACGAGGAGGCACTCAAGGCGCTGGCTCAGACCGATGATGAGAGCGGCTTGTTGCCGACTGATATGGAAGATATTGAGCGGGCCGAGTTCAAGATCTGGGTATGCGCGGATGGATATGTGCATCAATTCTTAATGACCGCCGAAGGCGCAGATTCTGATAAATCGGACAAACTCATTACCATGACTATGCGTATGGGTTTCTCGGACTTTGGGCAGGCGATGAATATTCGCGCACCCGCCGATGCGCTGCCGCTTGATACTGAAATGTCGTTTCTTGATGATGATCTGCTGGAACTGGAAGAACTGCCGGACATTGATATACCAGATATGACCGATGAATCGGCAACCACGAACCAGACAACAACTTCTCCTCGTTATCCCTTGCCGCCAGTTGTCGAAAATCTAATGGAGATCGAAGCCGATGACTCAATAAACTTCCAGACAACGTTGAGCATCGCCGAAGCCATGGAGTTCTACCGTCAGGAATTCATTGGTGACGGTGCCACGGAACGCGAGATTGTCACCGTGGTAACGGATACCACCTTTAGTATGGTCTTCGATGGCTGGGCCGATGATGGTCGAGCCGTCGTCGTGCAGGGCGTTGAACTTGCACCAGGTCAACTCAATCTCAACATTCGGTTGGAAGCGGTATAGTCGTAGTTCGTAGCGCGTCCCTCCGGGACGCGGCAGGTTGACACGTTGGCACATTGGTTTGTTCTAACGTCCCAACGCTGTTGCCTTTGCCCCTTTACATTAAAAAAGAGGGCATGGGCGGTGTGAGGCGACGACACGAGGAGGCCTCTCCAGGTGACAGGTGATAGGTTGCAGATGACCAGGCTGATCGGCTCTGATACCTGTCACCTGTCACCTGTCACCTGTCACCTATTCAGTGGGCGTTCCGAGGCTACCCCCCGCCAACGTCGTCCGGCGGGCGAGGAGGTGGCGCGGCCCGTGCTAACGTGCTAACGTGCCCTTTGCGCTTGCGTCCGGCCAGAATTGTAGTACAATAACCACGTTCGAGTCGTTTTATCGCTTGTGATCAGTGAGATTATCCATGCGTATGCACACTGGCTACAATATTTCTCCCCCCTGTATCCTTCCCGCCTGATCGGGGCAGGATGTCAGAATTTCCTCAACGGGCATGCTACGGCATAGCCCTGTTTGCGAATACCCATCCTGCCCTCACGCTTGTCTCGTGTCAATAATTGTGTGCGTGAGGAAGGAAAATGCCATGTCATCTCAAGCTATGACCCGTGCGGCATCGCGCCGAGGGTTGCTGCTGATCACACTGGCCGCCCTGCTGTGGGGCACCATTGGTGTTGCAACCAGAACGATCTACGAATTGACGGATACGAACGCGATTTCAATTGGTTTTTTTCGGTTGGCATTCTCGGTACCGGCACTGGCCGTGGCTTGCTGGTACACCCTGGGCCGTGCGGCACTGCGCATTATCCCGGCTGATCTGCGCTGGATGGGCCTGATTGGGGTGGCAATGGCTACCTATCAGGTATGCTACTTTGCCGCCATTGCCCGTGTCGGAGTGACGGTCGCCGTGCTGATCGCGCTCTGCACCGCGCCAGTCATGGTGGCGGTGTTGTCGGCAATGTTGCTACACGAACGTCTGACGCAGCGTATCTTGTTGGCGCTCGGTTGCGCCCTGGTTGGTACTACGCTGCTGGTTGGTCTGCCTGCCGAGTTGGAGACGCAGCACCAGACGCTGATAGGAGCGTTGCTGGCGTTCGGAGCCGCGCTCAGTTACTCGACCGTGACACTCTGCAGCCGCATGCTGGCCGGACACTACCATCCACTCCAGCCAATTACGGTCGGCTTTGGATTCGGAGCGATCCTGCTCCTGCCGGTTGCGCTGGCGACCGGCCTGGTTCTCTCCTATCCGTTGGCAGGCTGGGCGTTGCTGCTGCATCTGGGCCTGATCCCTACCGCGCTGGGTTATGTGCTATTCCTGGCTGGTTTGCGCCACACGCCAGCAACCAGCGCCAGCATTGTCACCTTGCTGGAGCCGTTGACTTCGGCGGTGCTGGCCTGGTTGCTCTTTGCGGAGCGGCTCGGCCCGCTGGGGTTGATCGGAGCCTTGTTGCTGACCGGGGCCATGCTGCTCCTGTTCCTGCCAGCCCGTCATGCGGTGCAGCGAGCAGAACCAGCGCTGGATGCTTGAAGGCACCAGGGGGGCAAAGGCGTCAAGCCGATATGGAGCGCATGTTTGTTCGTAATGACGACTTTCGTCGTTGCTGATGGCCTGCCGCCCGGTGCGCGGGCGGCAGCGATATGACGGATGGACTTTGTTCATCCAGGGGGCAAAGAGGCGCACGGCTTTCAACCAGGGTCTCAAGCCGTGGTGTACTGCCTGTACATACGTGATGGCCGATGGGACACCCGCGCTCCCAGGCGCCACGGCGGGCAGGACATGCACGCCTGGGAGCGCGAGGTTGGTCAGCGCAAGGAGGAACTTTCGCAAAGGGCAGGACATGCACGCCTGGGAGCGCGGGCAGCTTGCCCTCGCCTGGGAGCGCGGGCAGCTTGCCCTCGCCTGGGAGGCAACGCAGGCGGGACGCCCGCACTCCCAGGCGCCACGGCGGGCGGGACATGCACGCCTGGGAACGGGGGCAGCTTGCCCTCGCCTGGGATAGGACTTACGCAGTCGTCCATCACCCCATGGGTTTCGCCTTCGGCAGAGCGGTACGTTTCCTGTTTTTTGCCCCAAATTTTCGCCTACAGCGAAAATTTGGGGCAAAAAAGCGTTTCTTCCACGCTGCCCCATTCGGCTTCGCTCAGAGCTTGCCCTGAGCGCAGTCGAATGGGGTAAACTCCGGCGAAAAAGCTTGTCCTGAGCGTCGTCGAAGGAACGTTGGCTTCAAGTAACCGCGTGAGTCCTGTGGGAGGCAACGCGGGCGGGACACCCGCGCTCCCAGGTGATGGCGGGCGGGATAGGCACGCCTGGGAACGGGGCACACTGATTTGATTTATGCCAGGTTGAAGTGGAGCGGGATATGCACGCCTGGGAACGGGGGCAGCTTGCCCGCCTGGGAGCCAGGCGCGTTCCCCCGAGTCTGAACAGGTACGTTACTACTCGTACTTGACGGGGGAACTCGGAATGTGATATGCTAGACTAGGTGTGGTGTCACCAGCGGTGGAATAGTGCGAGGCATACATAACTGGCACTTACCACGCACGTGTATGAGGTTCCGCGTCAGAAGGCAAGCATACGTGAATGATCATAACCATTCGCCACCGTCAAATTACGCACCATATGATCGTCATATCGATGCTTTTTTTTTACATTTTTCCGATCACGACGCATCGCCTGCCGGGGATCAACAGCCAGAACCGCCGCTACTTCGTCGGTATTGGCGCTTGTTGATGTCATTTCGCCAACGCTCGCCGTTGATCGCTACTGTTATCTTCTCACTCTATGCGTTGGGCATTTCGCTGGCGATTATGGTGCCGATTAATATCCTGCTGGACGGTAGTCTGCTGGTGGGCATCGTCATTAGCACGATTATCTGCCTTGTCATCGTACCCATGCATCTGTACCACACACTCCACCTTATTCATGCGCTTGAACAGGCTCGTGAACAATTTCGACTGGCCGCGATTACCGATCCACTTACCGGTGCGTATAATCGGCGATGGTTTACGCAGATCTTGCACCAGTATACAGCCCAACCGGTGCCATCTTTTACATATCTGGTACTGATGATCATCGATATTGATCACTTTAAGACAATCAATGACACCTATGGGCATCTGACCGGCGATGTCGTGATCCAACATGTCTGTACGCAAATTCGGACAAGTATCCGGTCAACCGATGTGCTGGCGCGGATAGGGGGCGAAGAATTTGCGCTGATCGTCTACGCTGCTCCTGACGAAGCAATGAGTCTGGCCGAGCGTCTGCGCATGCTAGTCGCCACGACCCCGCTGGTACATAACGGCATGGTTATCGCATGTACGGTCAGTGTTGGTATAGCGGTTGTTGCGCACCCGTCTGAGGTGTCGCAGTTGTTCCGGTATGCGGATCAGGCGCTCTATCAGGCCAAGGATCAGGGACGCAACCAGGTTGTGCTGTATGAAGCATGCCACTGGATCGCAACCGATAGTGTGGTGGTACCGGAGCGATGATTTTGATCGTCAATAGGAGTGTTGCGTAAACGCGGTATTGTGCCGTGTAGATCTGGCATTGTCAGCCATAACACCTGCTTTGTATGGAGCGCCTGTCTGTTTGACGTAACGCCTTTCATCGTTTCTGGCGCTCTGCACTGCCGCAAGGCGTTACGACATCGGTGAGAAGAGAAGTGTCAGGTGGCTTTGAAGCATGTCCTGGTAACACGAGGTACGCGGTGGAGCATGGACGGGGCAACATGGCGGTCAGCCGTCCACGAATAGGGTCACGAATACGACTACTGTGTCTGCGTGGAAGAAACGTGTTTTTCACCCCACATTTTCGCCTACGGCGAAAATGTGGGGTGAAAAACAGAAAAAGTACCACTCTGCCGAAGGCGAAAAGGATGTGGGTTTCGAGCGAGCGCGTACCTCTCGTGAGTGAAAGAATTTCTGCGCTGGGTAGCGCTTTCTTCTCTCTGCATGACATACACCTGGTATATCATAGCTTATGCGGGGGCCACTCCGTATTTTGTATTGCAACAACTGATCACCAGTCGGTGTCATCGCGCATATCATCGTGGGTGCTGTGCGTTGCACTGACTGCCAGGTACGGTGGATAGGCACCGGTGCCTATCCAGTTTAGCCAGAGTTGGCTTAGAGCAGGAAGGACAAACCGATGCCAAGATATGATATTGAACAATGGGAAAAGGAGACGGCAGAAATCGAAATCAGGCGCTGGCTTGATCAGATAGGCCAGTGGGCACCCGATGTCGAAATGGATCGCTTACAATTGCGCGAGGGCGAGCCATTATCAGGCGCATTGAACCGGAACGAGATAGACCAGGTATTACACGCCGAAATCATTGGCCGCATTGGATGTTTCGCTGAGGGGAAACCCTATGTGGTGCCGATCGTGTATGCCTATGATGGCAAGGCTATTTATGGGCACTCTGGTGATGGCATGAAAGTGCGCATGATGCGCCAGAATCCCTATGTCTGTTTTCAAGTTGAACATGTGGATAGCCTGACGAACTGGCGAAGCGTGATCGTCTGGGGGCACTTTGAAGAGTTGCATGGGGACGCGGCTGAACAGGCGTTACAGTTACTGGTCAATCGGCTCAAGTTCCGCCTGGATCAGGAGCCGTTCCTCGCGGCCCATACTGCTGATCGCGTCCTGCAGCGGGATACGGTGACCTATCGGATTGTACTGGAAAAGCGTACGGGCCGCTTTGAGCAGCAGGCTGGATAAGCGCTCGTGCCACAGCATGGCTGTCTCGGCAGAATGGTGAGTACGGCCGCATCGGGGCGCACGGCCGTGCGCCCCGACTTTAGGTTTCCCGCCTCAATTTTCGCCTACCAAAGAATAGGGGCGCACGACTGCGTACCTCGTATACATGACAAGAGTTATGTGGTGAGCTTCCGTACCTGGTACACGTCCATCGATTCTGATCCGTTGTGGGTGAGGCACGGCCTATTTGTGCATTCGTGGCCCTCTTCGTGGACGGTAGACAGATCGGTAAGTGTTCAGACCTGGGGGACGCACCCGTCTGGGAGCGCGGGCGTCCCGCCCGTCATCACGCACGTGCGGATACGCTGCCCACGCTCTCAGACGGGCATGTTTCCGTGAGTATGAACAGTCACGAGGATCGCTAACATTGACGGTACACTCTATCACATGGTACAATCGCATCCGCTGAAGTAAGGCCATCTCACATACGTGCATCTATCTGCGGCTACCCTCATTGCTGTCAGGGTCTATGGTTTATACTTTGGCATTCATGGCTACATATCCAGAGGAAACCTATTGCATATAGAAAAGCGTGACGAGCTATTATGTTTGATACTGTTCTGATTGCCAATCGAGGTGAAATCGCCCTGCGTGTGATGCGCGCCTGTCGTGAACTTGGTCTCCGTACGGTAGCAGTCTATTCCGAAGCCGATCGTGATGCCCCGCATGTCGGCTATGCCGATGACGCTTATCTGATCGGGCCTGGCCCTTCCAGCGAAAGTTATTTGCATATTGAGCGGATTATTGATGTTGCCCGGCGCTCAGGTGCCGGTGCTATTCATCCCGGTTACGGCTTCCTGGCCGAAAACTCAGGGTTTGCACGGGCGGTGGCCGATGCAGGTCTGGTCTTTGTCGGCCCTCCGCCCGAAGCGATGGAGCGCGTCGCCGGCAAGGTAGAGGCACGCAATGAGGCTAAAGCTGCTAATGTACCGGTGGTTCCCGGCACGCTCGAACCACTGAAGAATGTTGCCGAGGTGTTGCCGCTGGCAAAAGAATATGGTTATCCGATTGCGATTAAGGCCGTCAGTGGCGGCGGTGGCCGTGGCCTGCGTGTGGTCTGGGAGGAGGATGAGATTCAGCCTGCTTTTGAAAGCGCACGCCGTGAGGCGGAGATCTCGTTTAAGAGCGGCGCCTTGTATGTCGAAAAATATCTGAGCAACCCGCGCCATATCGAGGTGCAGGTGCTAGCTGATGCGCATGGCAACGTCGTCTTTGTTGGCGAGCGTGACTGCTCGGTGCAGCGCCGCCACCAGAAATTGATTGAGGAAAGCCCATCACCCGCAATCACCTCCGAATTACGTGCCGAGATGGGCGATTCGGCGGTGCGGTTGGCAAAAGCGGTAGGCTATGTGAGCGCCGGGACGATGGAGTACCTCTTTCAGGATGGTGCCTTTTATTTCCTGGAAATGAATACCCGCATCCAGGTTGAACATACGGTGACCGAGATGGTGTATGGGATCGATCTGGTCAAAGCCCAGTTGCGAATCGCGCAGGGGGAACCGCTGTGGTTCACCCAGGCCGACCTGCAACCGCATGGCCATGCCATCGAGTGTCGCATCAATGCTGAAGATCCGCTGGCGAATTTCCGCCCGGCACTCGGTACGCTTGGTGATTATCAGGAACCGGCTGGCCTGGGTGTCCGAGTGGATAGCGGCGTGCGGCCCGGCTACACCATTCCCCAGTTCTACGACTCCATGCTGGCGAAGCTGATCACCTGGGGCCAGGATCGCACTGAGGCAATTGCACGGATGCGGCGGGCGCTGGCCGACTATCGGATTGAGGGCTTGACCACGGTGATTCCCTTCCATCGCGCTGTCATGGAACATCCAACGTTTATCGGTGGCGAGTTTAGCGTGAATTTTATTCCCAAACATCCCGAACTGATCGAACGCATCGCACTTCTCAGTGAAACTCCGGCTGAGACCGAACCAGCGGAGGACAGTGGTGAGCCACGCTTTTTCGCAGTAGAAGTCAATGGGCGGCGCTTCAATGTGCGGCTGGCCCAGGTCGGCGGTGCTGGTGCCACAGCCCCGAACGAGCAAGCTGGCAAGCCCAGAGCTGCTACGCGCAAGGGCAAGAGCAAAGCAAAGGCGACCCCTCAGGATGCGAATGGGGTCATTTGCCCGCTGCAAGGGGTGGTGGCAGCTATTCGTACCGAGGCTGGTCAGCAGGTTGAGGCCGGTCAGGTGTTATTTGTCGTCGAAGCGATGAAGATGGAAAACGAAATAACCGCCCCCCGTGCTGGGAAGATTAGCGATATTCGGGTGCAGGTAGGAGCCTCCATTGAGGCCGGAACCTTGCTGGCAAAATATGCAGAATAAGATGGAGTGACAGGCTATGCCCAAAGAAGGTATCACCCCGCGTGCCACCGACTATAGCCAGTGGTACCTCGATATTGTACGCGGTGCCGACATGGCCGACTATGCCGAGGTTGTGCGTGGCTGTATTGTGTTTAAGCCCACTGGCTATGCGATCTGGGAGGCGATCCAGAGTGGGCTTGATCAGCGGATCAAGGCCACCGGCCATGTCAATGCCTATTTTCCCTTGCTGATCCCCAAGAGCTTCTTGATGAAAGAAGCGGAACATGTCCAGGGCTTCGCGCCCGAAGTAGCCGAAGTCACCCGTGCCGGTGGTGAAGAACTGGCTGAGCCATATGTCATTCGTCCTACCAGCGAGACGATTATTGGCTACTTCTATGCCAAGTGGGTGCGTTCCTGGCGCGATCTGCCGCTGCTGATTAACCAGTGGGCCAACGTGATGCGCTGGGAGATGCGCACCCGCCCCTTCCTGCGTACCGCCGAGTTTTTGTGGCAGGAAGGGCATACCGTCCATGCAACCGAGGAAGACGCCGAGCGGGAGACGTTGCTGATCTTGCATGAGGTCTATGCCGACTTTGTCGAGCGTGAGATGGCGTTGCCGGTGATCAAGGGCTTGAAGTCCGACAAAGAAAAGTTTGCCGGGGCGTTGCGCTCGTATGCCCTGGAAGCGATGATGCAGGATGGGCGAGCGCTCCAGGCGGCCACTTCGCATAACCTGGGGCAAAACTTTGCACAGGCGTTTAATATTACCTATACCGATCAGAATAACACGGTGCAATATGCCTGGACGACGAGCTGGGGCATCAGCACGCGCCTGATCGGGGCGCTGATCATGGCCCACTCCGACGATGAGGGGTTGGTGCTGCCACCGCGCCTGGCACCGACGCAGGTGGTGGTGGTGCCGATCTATAAAAATGAGGCTGAGCGGAGCGCCGTGCTGGCGGCTGTTGAGCGGATCACTGCCGGCTGGCAGGGGCATCTGCGCTTTAAGGTTGATGATCGTGATAATCTCACGCCGGGCTTCAAGTTCAACGAGTGGGAGTTGAAGGGAATTCCGCTCCGAATTGAGGTCGGCCCGAAGGATGTACAAAAGGACGCAGTAGCGGTGGCGCGGCGCGATATGCCTGGTAAGGCAGGCAAACAGATTGTGCCCCAGGCGGGCCTGACGGAGCGTCTGCAAGCGCTCCTCGATGAGATCCAGCAGCAATTGTACGACCGTGCGTTGCAGTTCCGGGAAGCGAACACCCACGATGTACAGGATTATGCACAACTGCGCACAGCGGTCGAAACCGGGTTTGCCCGCTGCTACTGGGATGGCACCAGTGAAGACGAACAGCGCATTCAGAACGAACTGAAGGCCACGCTCCGCGTTATTCCGCTCGACCAGCCAGAGACTGCCGGACGTTGTGTGCTAACCGGGCGTGAAACAACCCGCCAGGTCATTTTCGCCCGCGCCTACTAGATGTACGCTATCCCACTATCCATCGTCAAGCGCAGTATGCTATAATGCACCGTAGCTGCAATTTCGCATACATGAAAGATGCGCTCGATGTCGGCACGCGCAACCAGGATTGATCAGACAACCTACTCCGATCAAGTTCGACAAACACGCCAGGCGCTAGATACCGTTGACGACACCAGCCTGGTCAGTCTGTCAGGGCTAGGCATCCCTCAAGTACAGGCACTCAAGCAAGAAATTGCCGAGATTTTTCCGGCGTCTAATTTACCATCATTTTTACTCCAGGGTTTATTGCAACTCAAAGACCGGACACTCCCTCAAGAACGGGTTGATGCTGACTTGACCGTGCTTTTTCGGGGCACAAAACAAATTGGTATCTACAGCACCTTCCTGGCCGCACCCGCACTGGTGATCTATGGTTATCAGCAATTGCTGATGCTGGCGGGTAAGGATGTTACCAGTGCTTTTCCCAATGGACTCTGGCAATTTTATACTGAGTTTGGCTTGCGCGAAGATAGCGCACGGCACAGTGTTGAGACTGTTGGCTTTCAGCACGCCTTCCCTACAACCAGTGATCTGAATGCGGCCACATGCTGGGTATATGCGGCGATCCAGTTGCTGTTTGCCTATGATGATCTGCTGGCCAACGAGTGGCACGAGCGGGTGATGCTACGCGGCCTCAATGAAGCGCTCAAAACCTATGCCGTGCATATGCTGGGGAAAAAATTGCCGCGCAAGGCTGAAGAACGAGAACCAGTGATTACTGAACAGGTCATGCAATTGCGTCAGCAATATCAACTGGAGCGACTGGCTGCTGACTGGCATACTGAACGGCCCTTCCACGCTCCGCCCGGTATGCTCCCCAACGAATATGCCCGCTATCGTCGCCAGTGTTTTGATGCCTATCTTGCGCGCACGCTGTGTCATCTTCCACCACAAGTACATAGCGCTATGCAGCAGCACTATGACCAGTGTCGTGAACAGGATCTACCGGCATATCAACAGCAAATGACGCTCTTGATGACCCTGCGCCCGGAACCCTACCAGGATCATCACGAACCTTTAGCGCTGGATCGGGCGCAGGTAGCCTTGATTGTAGATGGCCGCTACTACCTCTTTGAGGTGTGTGATCGTGACGCCGAAGGACGATTGCTGGTCTTTCCCCGCGATGGCAATCACCATAGCACAGGTGTGGCCCTGGCGGCTGAAGAGTCCGATGATGGCAGTTTGTGTGATCGCTATGGACGCACAATCCGGGTTGATCGGGTGGGTCGAGTGCGAGCAGGCAACGATGTACTCGGTTGCGTGCGTCCACCGCCATTAGCGATCATCAAGGGCCAGGTAGGGGCCGTCCTACGGCAGGCACGCCCGGCCACAGTTATCCGGCCGCCAGAAACGCTCACCGTCGATTTGTTGCTGTCTCAGACACCGCGTGAGCGCCAGCGTCATGTGCGTGCCCTGCTTGACGATGTGTCACAATCGGCGTTGCAGGCGTTACGGGATGTCCCTATTATCGTCAACTGGGATCGCCATAGCAGTACCCGGCCTATCCGTGATATACGCTATACCCGGCATGGGTGTGGCGATCATGCGCTTACGCTCATTCGTACCGAGCGTAGCATGGTCTTCGACTTATCGCATATCTTCTTTGATGGCGTCTGGGGCAGCATGCTGGCCGAAATTCTGACCGGCTTTGCCCTGAACTTGCACCCATTGGTCGCCGATATGCGGGCGCGATCAGTGCCGGCACCGCCACCGCTGGTCTTGAATGACAACCCGCGCTTTCGGGCGGCGGCTGAGACGGCCCTGCTCCACAGCCCGGTCGAGAGTGCCGGGGAGACAACCGCAGTTGATGTCAAAGCGCTGGCGACGTTGCGGCGGCGGTTGCAGCCACTGCAATTACCCTTGACGGTCAATGATATTCTCTTACTGGCGCGCAGCCGCCATGCGGCGCACTATCAACCTGGCGCGACTGGCCAGTCGGCGCTGGCGGCGATCAGCCAGCTTGAACACGGGGCCGACCTGTGTGCCCAGATTGAGCAGTACTGGGAAGAGGAGCGGCTGCTTAATCCAGCGCTGTTGATCCCGATGGATGCCAGTGCCGTCGATCCCAAATTGCGGCTCTTTCCGGCTACCTTCCGCAATCCACTGCCTGAACTGCTGGGCCATCTCCAGACGTGCGACGAACTGGTGCTACGTCTACGCCCACGCGCCGATGCGACGGTGCGCGAGCAATTTTTGCATGAGCGGCGGATACTGTATGCGGAATTACGTACCTTCGGTGCATTTCTGCAAACCCTCCGTGCAGTGACGATGCGGGGTGAGAACTTTACCACCGCTGCGTTACGCCTGCTGGGGCATTTGCCCGCTCCAATGCAATATATGATGGATCTCATTCCACAGAAAATTGGCATTCTGAACGAAATCATCAAGGGCCGTGAGGTCTTCTCCAACATCGGCCAGGTTCCGACTACGTCGTCAGTGACCCGCTTTGCCAGTTCGCGTGATGATGGTGATACCAAAGTGCTGGTCTGGGGCATTATGTCGGATGCCAGCGGTCGGCTCATCATTACCTTGCGTGATTTTCGCCCCTATGTGGCCGAATTGCAGCGCTGTGGCCGGGGTGACCTGGCAGCGATGCTGACCCAGGATTATGTCGATCAGTATGCCAGCACGGTCAATGAGATCGTGAAGTGTATTCAGCGCGTGTTCGCCTATAAGGAAAAAGAATAGTCCCGATTCATCATTCAGGTTGAGTAGCTGAGGATATATGACTGACAGGTTGACAATCACCCACCTGGGCCGGTATAAGCTGGGTGAACTGCTAGGCAGTGGCGGTATGGCCAGCGTGTACAAAGGTTATGATCCAACGCATAAGCGCGAGGTGGCAATCAAAGTATTGAATGCGGCTGATCAGTCACCGGATTTCGTCAAACGGTTCCGGCGTGAAGTGAACGTACTCAAGAGTCTGCGGCATCCGCACATTGTCGAATTTTATGACTTTGGTGAGCAGGATGACCTCATGTACATGGTGCAAGAATTGCTGCCTGGCCCTACCCTGGCCGATCGCATTCGGCGGTTGGGCAGGCGGCGTGTGCCAGATGCCGATGTGCCGGTGATTATCGCCCAGCTAGCCGATGCGCTGGATTTTGCACATGCTCGCGGTATTATTCACCGCGATGTCAAACCCGGCAACATTATGTACAACGCGGCACGCCAGGTGGTGCTAACCGATTTTGGCATTGCGCGCAGCCCGAAGGATGCGATGCGCACCATCACCGGCCCAGGCGTGGTGATGGGAACACCGGGGTATGTGGCACCCGAACAGGCGATTAGCAGCGCCACGCTCACATCGGCCTGTGACATCTATGCGCTGGGGGTGGTGCTGTTTGAACTGGCGACCGGACAATTACCGTTTCAGGCCGATACGGCCATGAATGTGGTCTTGAAACATCTGTATGAGGAACCACCGCCGCTGTCCAGTTTGCGGCCCGATCTGCCGCCGCTGATGGATGAGGTGGTACAACGGGCGTTGCGCAAAGAACCTGAACAGCGCTATGCCAGTGCTGGCGAGTTGGCCCGGGCGCTACAGGCTGCCTGGCCGGGGGCTGCGCCGAGCGCAAAGTCGGCCACCCGGCCAGCACGTGCTACGGCTGACGATAGCGCTCACCAGACTCCAGCGCGTACACCACGCACGGCCAGTGCCTCTCCGCCCGCAACAGCAAAAAAGGAACGCGAGCGCCCGGCTACACCGAAATCCGGGAGCAAGGCCCGCTCATCCACCAGGGCAAAGGCCGGTGACGACAACGCAAAGCCCGGAGCGACAAAGCACACACCAGGCACGTCAGTGGCAACATCTGCCCGCGCCACGCCAAAAAGTAAATCACCCGCAGGGGCCGAATCACCTGCGACACCAGCTCGCACAGATCGGCTGCTACGGATCGGCGTAGGCTTTATCACCGTCTTCGTCGTAGGCATATTACTGCTGGCTGGTTGGGGTCTTCTCGATCTGACGATGATTGGGCAGCAGTGGAATGAGTTGGTGCATTTGATCGGGTTTTAGGCGTAGAGTCAGTCTGTGTAGCGGATAGCACCACAGGAGGGGTGGTGTCGGAGGTTTGACACATCCAGGCGTATCGGTATGCTGTGTGGGAATCCGTTCACGGAAACATGCCGACTCTGCCACCCACTGTTCAACCGGCTTACTGTGCCGCCTGTAACCAGGCTTCCAGGTCAGCCAGGCCGGTGAAGTCGAGCAGGGCATCGGCCAGTTGCTCCAGTTGCGCCATCGTCAACTGCTCAAGCTGCGCGGTGATCTCCGGCGGCAACGCGCCACACCGCCGCGTCAGTAGGCGCTGAATGAGATAACGCCGTTCCTGTTGGACGCCCTTCTGGATGCCCAGACGTTCAACACTTGTGACATAGGTCATCTGGTGTTCCTCCTCATAGGCCTGCAGCGTCTCCCAGAAGCGCGTGGTCAACTCATCTGGGAGCCACAGCAGCCAGTCCAGAAAGTGAAACAGCCGCAGGATATCGTCCCGCTCCATCCCGCGTTCATACAGGCGACGCACCAGCACCAGTTTCCACTGTAAGCGCCCTTCCGGGTCGTGGCGCGTCTCCTGCGTCTTCAAATGCGCCATCACCACCGTCGCAAACGGGTTCGTACTCGCTTCTAAGGCCTCCCACGGCAGATAATCCAGCACCTTCACGCTGCGAAAGCGGAAGGTGAGCGCCGTCTCCCACACCACCGGAGTCACAAATTCCGTGGGCCGCCAGCCCCCCGTCTCATCGGCCAGGATGGCCAGGCTCTCAATCGGCAGGTGGTAGCGGTCATAGATACGGTAGTAGTAGATGAACATGCGCTCCGGGAAACTGGCCTCGTCCTGGCTCTGGATCTCGATGTGGATGAGCAACCAGGTCTCCTGTCCGCTCTTCTTCCAGACCCTGACCAGTTTGTCAACGTGGCGGCGGGTGAGCCGGGCATCACGGGTTATCTGCTGCAGTTCTGTATCCAGGAAAGTATAGCCCCGCTCCCAGTCAATATCGGCATAGGCGGCCGGAAAGAAAAAGGCGAGAAAGGGCGCAAAATAGTGTTCCAGGATCTGTTTCCAGGGACTATCATAATCATCTTGCTCGACAATTGGAGGGGGCATGAGACTGGTTCCTTTCCTGTGCAACTCACCCGTGCGTGAGAACTGGCAGCATGATAGCAGGTTGACCGCCAGTCGGCAAGCACAGAGGCGTTGGCATGCAGGTATGCTAGACGGCCCACACTCCCATGGAAATGGGTCGTTCCAGTTCCAGGGACTGGTATGCGTCAGGAGACGGCCCACACTCCCATGGAAATGGGGCCGGGTCTGCATCGGTACCAGGCACGGTTTGTGCTGCCGGGTCGGTTTATGATGTCGGATAGGGGTCTATTGGCGTGGCCAGGTTCGTCCCATCACCACAACCGACGATCACGAACAATACCAGCATCAGCGTGTCGGGCAACGTTCCTTTCTAACGCCGCATACGCTGCCTCGAGCCGGGGCACGATCACCTCCCAGTCGTAATATTGCCGCACAAAGCGCCGCCCGTCTGTGCCGAGTTGTTGCCGTAGCGCTGGATCGTCGAGCAGGCGCAGAATCGCTGCGGCAAAGTCTGCCGGTGTATCGGCCAGCAACAGTGGCCTGGCACCGACCACCCCTTCGGCACCCATGGTGGTGCTGACAACGGGGGTCTGCATCGCCAGCGCCTCCAGTAGCTTGAGGCGGATACCACCACCGATGCGCATCGGTACGACATAGACCGCCGCCTGGGCAATAAATGGGCGCACATCGGCCACGGCACCAGTGACCTCTACTGTCACGCCATCGTGCAGCGCACGTATTGCCGGGGCTGGATTGCGACCAACCACCACCAGGCGCACTTCTGGACGAGGAGTACGTACCAGCGGCAGCACCTGCTGCACAAACCAGATCACGGCATCTATATTCGGGCGGAAATCCATGGTGCCGGTAAACACCAGGTGCGGCATGGGAGTGACTGTTAGCACACGACGATCAAAATAGTCGGTGTCAACGCCATTGGGGATGATGCTGATCGCTGCTGAACGCTCCAGGCGGTGCAGTGCTTGCCGATCTTCGGCAGAAACCGCCAGAACGTGATCATAGGCCCGTAACAGACGACGCTCGTAGGTCGCCAGCTTTTGCCACTGGACTAGCGAGTACAGGCCAGCCAGCAATGGACGTGGTGTGTGTCGCAATGCCGTGATCTGGCGCAGATCGGTCAGCGCGGCCCGCCGCTGCAACACATATTCGGCGTTGAACTGGTCGAGGAACAGCCAGGGTTGACCGCGAACGCGGCGCTCTTGCTGAAGCGCCAGGCCATAGTGGGCCATCTCAATACTCTCGGCCTGCACCACATCGAATGGCTGTGACGCCAGCAACCGCCGCAGCGTCGCTGCATACTGCGATGACGCATTGCGCAATGCCATATCAGGCTGTGGAGCAGCCAGCGTCGTCCATGCACGCTGCACCAGTGAGCGTGACGGCACACTGGGTACCGTCACCACGCCGCACACGTCACGTAGCGGTGCCAGTGCTGCAACTGCCGCCGGATCGGGGGCAAACGTCAGGCAACAGATCGTGTGCTGCCGCGCCAATCCACACAACAGATGGTACATCCGCAGCATCCCCCCACTGTGGGGTGGATAAGGCGGGTAGGGACAGAGGAACAAAATTCGCATCATGACTCCGATAGGACAACGAGACAGGTTTCAACGCGGGCACAGCCATCGTGTGGTATGCACCTATTCATCACAGCGGTATGGCCGCCGGGGTACCTCTGTGGTCGATAGCAATCCGAAAACAGTTGTGAAGACCCGGAGTCCAGGCTGAAGCCTGAGTACTCCGTCCAGGCTGAAGCCTGGACGCCAGGTTTATATTTATAATTGCAATAGGTTTGCTCTATGGGCGCGAATCATCGCACTGGGACAGCAAAATCTGCATGGCGCAACCATAGCATGTTCCTTTATACCCAATAAGGCGAGATTTGTAAACCGGGGTGCGTCTCTGTGCTGTATGTAAAGTGGAACGCTGGCACGGGTGTGTTATGAACAGGATTGACGCAGTCGCGTGAACCAGCCATCCCTTCGTCTGCGCTCAGGACAAGCTTTTTTGCCGGAGTTTACCCCATTCGACTGCGCTCAGGGCAAGCTCTGAGCGAAGCCGAATGGGGCAGAGTAGTACTTTGTCTTTTTTTTCGTCAAATTTTCGCCTTCGGCGAAAAGGGGAGTTGACCAGATCATTGTGTCCGTCCGGTTATTGACGTGCAGGCAACGCAATGGTATTCTATGATTTCATAAATTGTTCATATATACTGAATGGGACTCACCGATCCAGTCAAAGGAGTAAAATATGCGCATGCTTTTTCAAGTTGGATGGACTATCAGCGTGTACCTCGTCCTCGTAGCATGTGGCACAGCACCCGCAACAGATGCAGGTTATAGGGTAGTCCAGGCGGGATCAATACAGCCCGGTGACACCCTATCTCCACCAGCCGGCACTGTCATCCTGACCCTCACTGGGAAGATCGGAGTAACCAATATTGCGGATCGGCTTGAGTTCGATATGGAGACGTTGGAGCAAATCGGTCTGGTTGAATATACCGTTGATGATCCGCATCTGATCGAGACCGTGACCTATCAAGGCGTGTTACTTGAACCGTTGCTGGCGGTAGCGCAGATAACGCCTGATGCAACTGAGCTACAAGCAACGGCGGTGGATGGCTATCAAACTATTATTCCCCTGCGTGTCCTGGAGTGGCCGGTGATGGTTGCTACCAGACGCGATGGCGAACGGATGCCTCTGACCGCTAAAGGCCCGCTGCAGATCGCTTTTCCGTATAATACGTTTGAGATTGATCCAATTGTCCATGATCCGATGTGGGTCTGGCACCTGGCTGCGTTGGAGGTACGTTAGATGCGATTGCGCCGTGCGATTGAGATAGGCACACTGGTCATTATTGGCACGGTGTTAACAGTTGGAATTGTACTCACTGTCCAGATCTTACAGAAGTTGGCATTTGAGGACTTTTCCATGCAGTTTAGTTTGTGGGCACCAACTCGTCAAGAACGGGCGATTTTGCAATTGCGGGAGACGCTGGGCCGGATCGAACTGGGCGCACCCATCGATCAACTGGAGTATGCGCGGCAACGTGATTTACTCAGCGGACGCATTAGAATATCGCGTGAGTTCTTGCTCAACGCCCCGGAGTCACTTCAGGGTGAAAATCAATTTGTGACCCGGCTGGAGGAGGAACTGGCGCGTTATATGGCAATAGAAGGACAGCAACCCATAACGCCAGTGTTGGCGCGTCAATTACTGCCGGTCGTTGACACAATGCTGGTGTTGAGCCAGGACTTGATTAACTCGCGTCGTCTCAGTATCGAGGCGACCTATCAGCGCGTGATCCAGGGTACCACTGAACTGAAGGTGATCCAGATTGTCACGCTGTCTGTTCTGTTTCTGATGGGGGGCGGCCTGTTCTGGTTGACCCGTCGCGCATTGGCGAGTGATCTGCTGGTGGCCCAGGCCCAGGCAGAAGCTGCTGAGCGCCAGAAACATAAGATGGAACTGGTGCATAGTATTTCGCTGTTGCTCAGCAGCTCGCTGGATCAGCAAGAGATTTTTGATCTGGCGGTACGCGAAGCAGAGAATCTCTTCCGCGCCGATCACGTCGCATTGCTGGTTACGGATATTCACGACGTGAACCAGGGTATGCTTGTCGCAACCCGTCCGCCGAAACCGACTGTCAACCGGCACATTGCTCTTCGGAATTACCCGCTGGTGAGCGACGTGCAGTCGGCTGGTCGCCCGTTCGTCATACCAGTGCTTGCCACCGATTCGCATGGAGCGTTCGTTGGCGACATCTTCAAGAATGTGCCGATTGTGGGAATGATGCTTGCACCGATGATTGGGCGCAGCGGGTTGCTCGGCCTGATTGCCCTGGGGAATTGCTCCGCTCGTGAATATACGCACGAGGAACAGACGCTCTTTCAGGCACTGACGATTTCGGTGGCGACGGCATTGGAGAAGGCGCGTCTCTACCGAGAGTCGGTGACCCGTGTCGAGCAGGAATTAGAGATTGCGCGCCACATTCAGAGTTATCTCTTTCCCCGTTCGCTGCCGCACATTGATGGCCTGGCCATGGCTGCGGTGTGTTTGCCAGCACGTGAGACTGGCGGCGATTTTTATGATTGTATTCTCTTACGAGACGAGCGGCTGGCGGTTATCGTAGGCGATGTGTCTGGCAAAAGCATTCCAGCCGCTATGCTGATGGCCGTTGCGCGGTCAACCGCTCGTTCGGAAGCGTATGATCACGAGACACCGCAGGAGATGATGCACGAGACAAACCACTGGATGGTGCAAGATATCCCACCGCGCACCTTTATTGCGCTCTCTTACGCCACGGTTGATCTGGTGCAACGGCGACTGGCGCTGGCGAATGGCGGGCAATTGGCACCTCTGCGCCGCCAGGCCAATGGCACTATTGAATATCTGGAGGCGATCGGGCCATCATTGCCGATCGGGGCGCTGCCCGATATTCATTATGCGACACTGGATGTGCCGCTTGAGTCGGGTGATTTGATTGTCTTTTATACCGACGGCGTGGTCGAGGCGCATAATAGCCAGCGGCAACTCTTCGGGTTTGAACGTCTCGAAGCCTTGATTCGCGCCTATGGACATGCGTCGCCGCCGCAATTCATTGAAGTGGTACTACAGTCGATCAAAAATTTCACCAATGGCATGAGCCAGCACGATGATATTACGCTGGTGGTGTTGCGCGTGGAGTAAGACCAGTTGCTGCATGGCTCACGCTTCAATGGTTTCATGGTCTAACGCCCCATCTTGCAAATGATACACATGCGTGGCAAAGGCGGCGGCAGCCGGGTCGTGCGTTGCCATGAGCGTTGCCCAGGACAGCATTTCCGGTATCAGGACGCCCTGGGCAGGCATGAAGTGGAGCCTTTGGGTATGCTGGTGTGTTCATCTCTCACCGTAAGCCAACAGGGTATGGTATACTCTTCATGTTTCTGTGTGCTACCCTGTGAGATCAAACCATACGAGGGTTACCATGACAAAGGTTGTCAGTCAACCATCACCGATTGAACTCATTATTCAGCGATTACAGAATATCTTGCCACAGCTTCGTGAAGAATATGATGTCGAACAACTTGGCGTTTTTGGGTCATATGTACGGAATGAGCAACATACTGACAGCGATATTGATATTCTTGTGTCATTCCGTAACACGCCTGGCTTATTAAGGTATATTTCACTGGAGCAATACCTCTCTGAGGTATTAGGGGTACGTGTTGATTTAGTCATGGAGAGTGCATTAAAACCAGCAATTGGCGCACATATTCGTAGCGAGGTGCGATCGATATGACATCAGAACGCTCATATAGTGATTATCTCGCTGATATTATCGATGCAATGCAGAAAATCGATCGCTTTATCGAGGACTTCAGCGAAGTACAGTTTCAGCAGGACGAGAAAACGATCTTTGCGGTAGTTCGTGCGCTAGAAATTATCGGTGAAGCGACAAAATGCCTTCCCAATACGCTCCGTTCTGCGTATCCGCAGATCCCCTGGAAAGCCATGGCGGGCATGCGCGACAAGTTGATCCATCACTATACAGGGGTCGATCTCGAAGTCATATGGAAAACGGCAACCGATGATATTCCGACCCTTTTACCACAGATCCAGCATATATATAGTACAGTAAAATCATAGCATCGTATGTATATATCTAGAGATCGTTCAAAGTGTATAACCATACCCAATCTTCCGCATAACATCGCTCGCATACGCCGCCTTGAATCTATTACCGAGGCAATCACCCTGCAGTAGCATGCAAAAAAGGTGTTCCTAGAGGGCAGTGTTCTCCAAACTTCCTCTGTTCAGCCAGTTGCTAACGCCCCATCTTGCAAATGATACACATGCGTGGCAAAGGCGGCGGCAGCCGGGTCGTGCGTTGCCATGAGCAGGGTCATGTCCTCGTGATCTACCAGGGCACGCAGCAGGGTCAGGATGTGTTCGCCCGTCTTGCTATCCAGGTCGCCCGTCGGCTCATCGGCCAGGATAAGGCGGGGGCGGATGGCGAGTGCGCGGGCAATGGCGACACGCTGTTGCTGCCCACCGCTCATCTCGTAGGGGCGATGCTCGGCCCAGGCCGTCAGACCGACCGCACTCAGGCAACGCCGAATACGCCCATCCCACTCACGGCGTGGTACGTTCGCTGCCAGACGCAGCCCCAGTTCAACATTCTCATACGCCGAGGCAGTGGGTATCAGCGCAAAGCTCTGAAAGATAAAGCCAATCTGCCGCCGTAGCGCCGCCAGCGCCGTGCCGTTCAGTGTATTCAGGCGCTGGCCCTCGACGGTAATCGAGCCAGCCGTTGGCTGATCCAACCCACCCACCAGGTTCAGGAGCGTGGTCTTACCGCTGCCACTCGGCCCCATCAGCACAACGAACGCGCCACGCCGGATCTGCATGTTCAGGCCGCGCAAGGCCCGGATCGCCCGTCCGTGCAGCATAAACGTCCGCTCGACGCCAGCTAGATCTATTGCTATCGTAGTATCCATATCAGCCCCGGATCAGGTTACAGATATTCCAAAGAAGCGTGGGCCGCATCGTCTGTAGAGGAACTCACGCAGGGCATCCACCAGGCATTGCCCTGCGCCCACCATGCGAACCTTGCCCGCAGTGCCCGCATTGCCTCATTGCCCCGCCGTACCTGCCATGCCCCCATTGCCATACAATGCCAATACCATGATCGTCGGGGCACTGCTGGTGGGTGCCCGCAGCGCCCGCAGCGCCTGCATTGTTATGCATTACCTCGCATTGCTCCGCATCGCCCACAATGCCGCACAACGCCAATGCCATGATCGTCGGGGCACCGCTTGTGGGTGCCCGCCATGCATGTCAATGCATAACAATGCGAACCTTGCCCACAATGCCCGCATCGCCTGCATTGCCCGCATTGTTATGCATTGGTTTGCATCGCCCGCATCGCCCCCATTGCCATACAACGCCAATACGATGATCGTAGGGGCACCGCTTGTGGGTGCCCGCATTGGCATGCAACGCCCACAATGCAATGCATCGCAATGCAACGCCCGCCATGTCCTGCATCGCCCTGCATCGCCCTGCAACGCCCGCCATGCCGGGCATTGCCATGCATTGCTCCGCAACGACCGTCATGGCGATCATCGCCATCGTTGCCCGCAATGCCTTCGCTGCGGGCACCCACGAGGGTCGCCCCTACCTTCCCCAGCCATAGCAGGCGATGTTTGCCATACCCGTCACAACGTTGTGTCTGGCGCACCGGCAAACAGGTCGGCCACAGGGACGGCAATCATTGGGAGACAATCAAAGGTGACGTGCTGCGGCTCATCGGCGACCAGCGGCCCATCATAACGCCCAGGTACCCGGAGCCGGTAGCGGCTCACGCTGCGGCGCTGGGGATCAACGATGGCGTATTCCGGCACGCCTGCCGCCGCATACGCTGCCAGTTTCACCCGTTCGTCGTAGGCGCGATTGCCCGGCGAGAGTACTTCAATAATCAGGTCTGGGACACCGCGGATGCGCCCGTCGCGGATGATCGCCGCGTTTGCCTTCAGAACCACCACAAAATCGGGTTGCACCGGGTCACAGCCGGGCATAATCACGCCGATGGGTGCGAGGAAGGTAAAGGCAAGCCCCTGCTCTTTGGACGGTAGACCAATATATTGAACTAACGACATCACGATCCACTGGTGAAAATTACTGGGCGCAGTCGTCATAAACAGGGTTCCGTTCAGGATCTCATAGCGATTACCATCGTCAGGCAGGGCTTCCCAATCGGTGTAGCTCCAGTGGCCCTGGGGCGGCCCGACAACCGCCGGTGCATCGGTTGGAATAATCAAAGTCGTCATCGCTTGCTCCACTTCTGTTCGTTGCTCATCATACCACGATTTTGATATGGTATGGCCTGGCGCAGATGCCGGATTTTGTACAAGGGCGATGCTCACAGCGCCGCGGCATGCCGCGCAACGCCACGCTATGCTGCGCAATGATCGTGCCATCATCGTAGGGGCACCCCTCGTGGGTGCCCGCACTGCCCGCATCGCCTGCATTGCCCGCATTGTTATGCATTGGTTTGCATCGCCCGCATCGCCCCCATTGCCATACAACGCCAATACGATGATCGTAAGGGCACCGCTTGTGGGTGCCCGCAACGCCCGCATTGCCCGCAGCGCTCGCATTGCCCGCAGCGCTCGCATTGCCCGCAGCGCTCGCAGCGCCCGCAACGCCCACAATGCCTGCATCGCCCACCATGCCCGCATCGCCCACCATGCCCGCATTGCCCGGCATTGGTATGCATTGCTCCGCAACGACCGTCATGGCGATCATCGCCATCGTTGTCCGACAATGTATGACAATGCGGGCACCCACAAGCGGTGTCCCTACGATCCGTGTTTTGCAATGGGGAAACAATGCAATGCATCGCAATGCAACACCCGCCATGCCGGGCATTGTCCTGCATTGCTCCGCAATGACCATCATAGCGGTCATCGCCATCGTTGCCTTCGCTGCGGGCGACCACGAGGGTCGCCCGCACCGACTACGAACAGATATGCGCTCCATCTCGGCTTGTCCTCATGTTTGTGCGTCTTTGCCCCTTTGCCCCTTTGCGTTAAAAAGAGCTTCACCGCACATCCGCTTTGCGCTTTCCGCCTTGATGCGCCTCACTCATCACTAAGGAACGGTTGCCGCCAGCCTTGATAGTCCGGGTCAACCTGGGTGGCACAGGTGTATGGCTCACCGCCGCCCTGAACACAGGCTTGATAATCCTCGGTTAGTCGTTGTGCTGTTGCCAATCCCTGTTCTAAATCGGACTGTCCCTGCAATGCCTGGTCAATGGCATAGAAAAACCAGTAAAGATCAATCGTTTCGGTCATGAAGATATTCGCAGTTGGTGTACTGGTTGGCGACGACTCAAGCGCTTGAAGATAGGCCTCCAGCAACTCAGTCGAACCCGGATTGGCCTGCGCCTGAAACTCGGCTGATGTGGCTACCGACAGACGTGCCGGGAAATCATTGGTATAATTTGTCAAGAGTGTGGTCGTACTGGTCAGGTACTTGAACCACTCCCAGCAGGCTTCTGGATGTTCGCTGCTGGCGGAAATATGCAAGCTCTGGGTCTGGATATCGTTCGCTGTGAGGGGCCGATTGCCCAATGGCAGCGGGGCTATCGCCAGTTGTAGACCTCCTTCACCACTCATACCGAAGAAGCCCGCACTGCCCAGACTCAACCACATGCCCACACGCCCCTGAAAGATCAAACCGCCCGCATCAGAGCTAAATCCGCCACCTTGATAGCCTTGCAACTGCTCGTGGGGCGAGTAGTTTTGGAGCAGATCGATATAGTAGCGGAGTGCTTCCAGCACCTGCGGATCGGTAAAAGTGGGGCGGATGTTATCGTCCTGACCCTGGGTGAGCGATGCCCCGGCACGATCCACAAAAAACAGAATATCCTCCACATGCGAACCATTCGCCGCATAGCCATACTGCCGATCCGCGCCTTCCCCGCTTGTCAACTGTTGCGCTGCGTTCAAAAAATCATCCAGTGTCCAGTCGATCCGGGGGTAATCCAGCCCAATGTTATCAAAGGCAGTCTGGTTATATTGCAACACGCTGAAGCGCACGGTATAGGGCAGGCCATGCAGCACTGTGCCAGAGCGATAGGGCGCGAGAAATGCTGCTGGATAATCGTTCAGGTCAAAGCCAGCGTCGGCGTCAACCAGCGGCTGTAGATCGAGGATCACGCTGAGTGCCTCTGGCGGTGGCGTACCATACCAATCAAAACAATCCGCCTGCGCCATAACATCCTTTAGTTCGAACTCCTCGCTGAAGGCAGGTTCCTGGATCTGGACAAAGATGTCGGTGTTACGTTGATTAAACTCGCTGGTAACGCGCCGTAGCTGGCCGCGATCACTCTGAAACGGAGTGAAAGTTATGATCGTTGCCCCGTCAGACGCAACATCCGCCTGAGGCAACTGCACCTCGATTGGTGTATTATCGGGTACGGCGGTCGGCGTGAGTTGCACCTCGGCAATTTTCTCGTTCAGGCTGGCCTGGGCCTCACGCAGCGCATCCGCCACCGGTTTTTGTTCGCGTAGTGCGGCCGTCAAAGCGCCACCGATAGCCTCCACTGCCAGCGCACCATCCAGCCCCCAGTCGGGGAGCGGTTGTGCCGGACGCTCCAACACGGCCTGAACTGCGGCCCGTGTCTCGGCGTCCATCTCGGCCCATACGCGGCTCTGTTCGGCCCGGGATCGCTGTGCTGGCAACTCATTCGTACCACTCATCATACGCGATGCCTGGGCATCGGGCGACTGGCGGCTGAGGAATGACAGCCAGCGCCAGGCGGCCTGCGGATGCTGCGTGCCACTGCTCATAATGTAGCCCTGCGTATTGGTGAAAAAGGGCAGAGATAAATTGGGAAACGGCACCGTGCCAATTTCAAACAGTGGATCGCCTCCTTCAGGCCCAAAACTGAGCATATCCGCCTGCCAGATACCCACCCGTTGCTCCATGATAAGCTGGCGCATCATGTCTGAATCCATAAAGGCCTGCTCATCGGCTGGTCGGGTGTAAATTGCCCCCGTCTGCGCCAGCGCCACGACACGTTCAAGCGCGGCTGCAATCTCAGGCTGTTCGAGGTCGAGCTGATCAGAGGGGGTGAACAGGGGATTCTGCCCAATCGCATCCAGTTCGCCCAATAATGCCAGGAAGCCATCCCCCCAATCCAGCAGACCATAGACATCAACCGTCGTACCGGACGTGCGGGCGATCTGCTCGGCTGCACCAATCATGTCGTTCCAACTCCAGTTGGGATCGGGCGGTGGCAGGTTGTTGATCTCCCACAGGTCTTTGTTGTAGGCCATGAGCGGCACGTTCACTGTGTGCGGTAGCATATACAGCCCATCATTCTGGCTGACGGCGCTGATCGCACTGGGAAAGAAATCACTGCGATCCAGGTTTGGATCAGCGTCTAGCAGTGGACGCAGATCAAACAGATACCCCTGAGCAATATCACTGCCACTGATACCAAAGACAGCGGCCGTATCAGCCGTGCTGACCATGCGCCGCATGCGCTGCCCAAAGTCGATCGAGCCGCCAGAGGTGGGATCAACCACTTCCTCAACACTAATGAAGCGCACGCGAATATCCGGGTTTTCGGCGTTGAAGGTCTGGATCAGCGGCTCATAGCTCTGGCGCTCCCAGTCCTGAGCCATAAAACCAATGGTGACAACACCATCTGCACTATCCGTGCTGCCATCGGTCGCTTCACCAAACAGACCACATGCACTAAGCATCAGGCCACTGATCACTAAAAGAACCACAAACATATATCGTTTCATCAGTTACTCCTGAGTAAAATTTTATCCGTTAGACATAGTTCAAAGCCACTCGCGTTCCAACATGTCAATGCCTGGCGACAGACGCCTGTCACCTGTCACCTGTCACCTGTCACCTGAAGACGCCTCTCGCGTCAAGACCGCTTTGCGTCTTCTTCGGGCGGATCGACAGCATACAGGCTGTGGTACAACGAGGTGGCAGTAGTATCGTCTATTTCGGTTATAGCCGTGCTATGCTCATCGTCCACGGGACGGATGAGAATGCCGCCGTCGATCAGTTCCACACGGGCGCGACGCCCAATGCCCGCCAGCGCCCGCTGATCGCCGGGAAGCTGGAGCCGCCCGGTTTTGTCCAGCACCACCAGTTCTTCACGCTGCGCTGCCTGCGCCGTACTATGCGTTGAATGCGCCGTATCTGCCGCAGCGGGCACATTCGGTGTGTGGATGGTCTCGCTGCTGGTGCGCCCATCGCGAATGGCAACCACGCGGTCAACCTGTGCCGCCACTCGTGGGTCGTGTGTCACCAGCACGATCGTCAGACCGTAGCGCTCGCGCAGATCGCGGAGCAACCCCAGGATCATCTGCGCCGTCGGCCAGTCCACCTCGCCCGTTGGCTCGTCGCCGAGCAGGATGGCGGGCATATTCGCCAGCGCACAGGCAATGGCGATACGTTGCTGCTGCCCGCCAGAGAGTTGCGGCGGCTTCTGGTGTGCATAGTCGCTCATGCCCACCGCAGCCAGCAACTCATCGACGCGGGCACGGCGCTCACGGCCACCCATCCCGGCCAGCGTCATCAGCAACTCAATGTTCTCACGGGCGGTCAGATAGGGCAGCAGGTTGCGCGTCGTCTGCTGCCAGACAAAGCCCACCTGTCGGCGGCGATAGGTCGTCAACTCGGACGCACTCAACTTGAGCAGGTTTTGACCAGCTACCTCCAGCCGCCCGGCTGAGGGCTGATCCAGACCACCCAGCGCACTCAGCAGCGTTGACTTGCCTGATCCAGACGGGCCAACCAGGGCCAGCATCTCGCCCTGCGCTACCTCCAGATCCAGCCCTTGCAGCGCGACCACCTCCAGGTCGGCCACGCGGAAGATCTTGACCAGACCGCTACAAACGATGAAGGGGGCCGCCGCGGCCTGGGGCATAGCGGATGGAGCAGGCAGGGAAGCAGGTTGCGCCGCGCCGTTATGCGCTGGTTCGGCATTGACTACCAGGTCTGCAACCCGCTCTGTTTGCTCTTTGCAATCACGCATTGAATATCTCTCCCTGCCGTTCTAACGTTTCAACTGCGTTAACACGTTAGAACGTTGGAACGTTATCAGGTTTCAACATTGCAACTCATCGTTCCAACATTTCAACATTCCGACGTTCTAACGGGAAAACGCTCTCCCGCAAAGACGCCTCGCGCCTCCACGTCTATAGCAGCGAGCAGCAACCTTGAGCCATCTCGATCCCGGTAGGGGTGAGTTTCAAACTTGCCCCTACAACCAACGTGGTTCAATAGTTTTGCTCTCCGCTATAGTCTCGGTCGAGGACGGGATGCCCGTACTCCCAGGGTTCCACGTCGCTCGAACGCTCGAACGCTCCCCCGCTCAGAACGCTCCCCCGCTCAGAACGCTCCCCCGCTCAGAACGCTCAGAACGCTCAGAACGCTCAGAACGCTCAGAACGCTCAGAACGCTCGAACGCTCCCCCGCTCAGAACGCTCAGAACGCTCAGAACGCTCGAACGCTCCCCCGCTCAGAACGCTCAGAACGCTCGAAC
>CALANA010000313.1 GCA_937925925.1 uncultured Chloroflexales bacterium
ATTGCGGGTACCAATCACCAGACGGTGGTCGAGGGCCGTGTGCCTCGGCATCGCGGCGTGCTGATGGGCCAGGTGGCGCGGGTCTTGTCCGACCGGGTGATTGTCGTGCCGGAGGCGTCCGCCAGCGTTGCGCCGCTCAAACCCGGTGACGGGTTGGTGTTTGATGCAGCCGACTGGCGTAGCCCGGAGGAGCCAGAAGAGGGCGGTCGCGTCTATCACGTGACTGCCGGGCGCGATGGGCGGCTCACGCTGGAGTTTGGCAACGGAGCGATCAATTTTGCCCGCATCCGCCCCGGCGACCGGGTATGGCGCACACACGATCCAGAGATTGATCGCGTGGCGCGGCCCTACCTCCAGGCGACCACGCCGCTGCACAAACAGCCGCTGCGGGTACACGTGACGGCCCACGTGGGTGCGCCACTGGTCAGTGTCTGGATACTCGTCGATCAGCCAGACATTCAGGTCACGGTGTGTTCGCCTGCCGCGCTTGATCCAGCGCAGAAGCGGGCGTTGAGTGTGGAGGATCTGCGCGAGCAACTGGGGCGACTGGGCAACACGGCCTATGAACTGGTTGACCTGACGCTCGATCAGCAGGGGCATCCCTTCGCCCCCAGTTCGCTGCTCAACCAGGTGCGTCGCCAGGCGGTGGAGCAACTGGCCGCACGCCAGGCGTCACCATGCCCGCTGATGGTGCATGCGCCGCAGGAGGCGCTGGAGGTATTGCTGGCGCAGGCCCGTTCAGAGCGGGAGGCACCGACCCCACCAGCGTTGCCGCAGTTGCACTTGCTGGTACGCACGCCAGAGCAACTGGAGGCGGCGTTAACGCTCCATCCAGCCAGTATCACGCTGGACTATCTTGAGCTGTACGGTTTGCGCCCGGCAGTCGAGCAAGTCCAGGCGCAGGGCATCACTGCCCGCGTTGCCAGTCCACGCATCCTCAAGCCGAACGAGCAACGTGTTCTGCGCTTCTTGCTGAAGCTGGGCTGTGAGATTGTGGTACGCTCGGGTGGCTTGCTGGAAGCACTGCAGAGCGAGGCGCACCCGCCGCTGATCGGTGATTTCAGCCTGAATGCGGCCAATGCACTGACGGCGACCACGCTGGTGCGGCTTGGCTTGACGCGCCTGACGCCGACGCACGATCTCAATGCGGCCCAGGTGAGCGATCTGGCGCGAGCGGTGGGGGCCGAGCGGATCGAAGTCATCGCCTATCAGCATTTGCCGGTGTTCCACACCGAGCATTGTGTCTTCTGCCGCTTTCTCTCGACCGGCACCAGCTATAAGGATTGTGGGCACCCGTGTGAGCGGCATCGTGTTGCGCTGCGCGACGTACAGGGGCGGGCGCATCCGGTCATGGCTGATGTGGGCTGCCGCAACACGGTGTTTGGCGCGGAGGCTCAGGAAGCGAGTCGCCATCTTGCCGTGTGGCAGCAGGCGGGGATTACCCATTTTCGGCTGGAGTTTGCGCACGAGACCGCCGAGCAGGTCAGCGGCATCACCCAGGCCTTTGCCGACGCCCTGGCGGGTAAGCTGGAGGCACCGGCTCTGAACCGACAGTTGCAGCACCTCGCGCCGCAAGGCGTGACCGAAGGCAGCCTGTTTGTGCCCGCCGACTATCTGCGGCTGCCACTGCTCGGACAGGAGGTTGGGTAGGGGATAGGGAAGAGGGGAGAGGTAAAAGGTCGGTTGTCTGTCTCCGGTCATCTTCCAGCACGTCAGCCCGCGTCGGCGGGCTTTGCTCCGGCGTAGCCCGCCCGTTCACGGGCCGGGCGCAGCGGTGGTGCGTCAGCCCGCGTCGGCGGGCTTTGCTCCCGTGTTGCCCGCCGGTTCACGGGCCGGGCGCAGCGGTGGCGCGTCAGCCCGCGTCGGCGGGCTTTGCTCCGACGTTGCCCGCCGGTTCACGGGCCGGGCGCAGCGGTGGCGCGTCAGCCCGCGTCGGCGGGCTTTGCTCCCGTGTTGCCCGCCCGTTCACGGGCCGGGCGCAGCTTTTACCCTGGACTTCCAGCGATCTGGAATACTTCCTGGACGACGGCAAACGGTGTGAGATTATTGATTTGGTACATCGGCGACCAGGTGACATCACCGTTGCTGCCCGGCTTCAGGCTCGCGCTTGATCGACTGTTTGCGAACATCCCGCGCCCGATCAAGACGGAAGAGGATGAGGATGGGGAAGCGACGTGCTAATGGACAGGGGCAGCGTCGCCATCCAGCAGCAGGTGGGAGCGACCTGACCGTGCAACATTGCTCCCACCTGTCGCATCAACTAGCCCTTCAGTACGGGCTGTTCGTCTTGTTCTGCCAGCAGCAGATTCTTAAGCAGCATATCGCTGTGCTGCGGCAGGAGTGCCAGACTCGCCTTTCCTTCACAGATCTGCTCTGTCTCCAGAATATCAAACAAAGCCCGTGCCACTGCCGGTTCTTTACCAATCGCTTGCAGCGCCGCGCCCACAATCGCCGGGCGGATCGCCGCAGCGCGGGCAAACTCTATTGCGGCTTGCCGATCCGCCGTGCTGGTGATAACGTTGACCCGATTGGCTCCATCTTGCCGAATCGCCGATGTGACCTGCCGCAAGCGGTTGACCACTTTGGACTCAATTTGACGGATCATCTCCATGTCACGGAAGTGTACCTTACGAATGTAGACTGAGCCAAGCCGGTAGCCCCATTCCTGTGATTGTTGCGTGACTTCCTCGCGTACTATCCGGCTCATAGCGTGGCGATTCTCCAGCATTTCTTGCAACGGCATGTTGCTCAGGCAGCGCACGGTTGCATTGCTCACACTGGCTGCCAGTGAGCCACATGGATCAGCATTGCGAAAGAGGAATGCGATCGGATCACTGACATACATTTCATACCAGATGCCGATGCCCATCGGGGCACCTTCCTCGGAGTTAACCGGCTGACTGCGCAAATACTGCTGATCCAGCCGCAGATCAACCACTTTGCACTGTCCAAACCAATGAACAATCAATGCCCGCCAGCCCAGCTTAAACCACAGCCAGTGCAACCCTGGCTCGGAGATCGTTGTCAGCACGCGACCAAATAGAATATAGACATGACAGTAACCTTCTTTGACAATCGTATACACACCGAAGGCGCGCAGCAAACCAAACACCAACCATTCGATAAAGAACATCAAGAAAAAAACTATCACCACCGTGCTGATAAACATTATGATCGTACCTCCATGATAATCCGTTGTGCCTGGCGGTAGAGCTTCATCCGTACATTCCGCAGATACAAGTTCAGTACTTCTGGCCCGTGGGCGTGCAGTTCGCGCAGTTGCGCGGCGAGTGCGTTAAGTGGTTCAACTTCGGCCTGTGCTTTCAGGGTTTCAATCTCCACCGCCCGCCGTGATTCTACAATCTTCTGGTCGGCAGACGCATGCGCCAGGCTTATATCTGACGAAACCTGGTTGTGGGCGGTATTGATCGCGGCTAATGCTGACTCCACCTCGGTCGGTGGATCAATGCTGGTGATGAGTGATGCTTCCAGGATGACCCCATAGCGCACGGCTGAAGAGAGGCATTCCCGATCCATATGCGTATTGAGTTCACGCAAGTTTTTGCGCAAATCATTGATCGAAATGCCCTCAAAGATACTCGGATCAATCGTAGATGATTCGGGGAGCAACCCGGCTGCACTGGACGCAGGCGCACTAAAATTGGCAATCCGTTCGCGTAATATCGAAATAAAATACCCTAGCTGATGCACAAGCGGTCGCTTGACCCCAAAGAGATACGCATACAGGTGGTTTTCCGACACGCGGTAGCGTAGCTGTCCGGTCAAGCCGGTATTCAATTGATCGCGGGTGACGGCTTCTAGCACGGTGCCACCCCGATTCGCTCGCGGGTCTTCCGGATCTGTGGCTATATTGACCGTCTGGGTGGCTATCGAAACCTTGTGAATCCGTTCCCAGGGCCACTTGAAGTATGGGCCACCGGGCGGAATAACCCGTACTTTGGGATAGGTATAGCGTTCGCGTTCTTCGGGGCGCAAATATTCGGCAAAAGGATCATCAGCGGTTGTACCATCCAGGCGCTCCGCCCGTCCAAAAATGGTTTTCACGGCCCGTTCATTTTGATCGACGGTATAGAAGCTAGTCAGCCCATAACGTACTAGCAACCAGACTGTGATGCCAGTAATGACTCCCCCAACAATGTTGAACAACAGTCCGAGCAAAAAATCCATACGTTGTACGCTCCTTGTGATGATGAAGATAGATCCTGTGTCCCGACCAGTGGTTTGAGCCGTTACGCAGTGCTATCATATGCCACCGTGCCGATAATGCTCCGGCTCAAGCGACGGTGGTATGCGGCCGGTTCCACACGGCATCTTCGGTCTAACGGTGATGCTTTATACATCTTACGCAAATGATGCAGCAAAAGTTACAGCAGCACCACGCCAGATGGGGTACAGTAAAAAGGTACTGGGTACAGGTGTCAGATTTCACCCGCCTGAGCATCTGTATTGTTTACCACCGTCGTGAACGACTATTTTGCGGTATCATTATCAGGTAAAACACATGTTCACGATAAAGGGAACGAGTACCCATCTGTCACCTGTCACCGAAAGACACCGCCTCTCGGCGTACCAGAGGACGGTTCGTATATGGTGCAAGGCACGCTGGGCGATATGCCTGTGGAGGGTCGGATGGGTAGGGGCACGATCCCGCCGTGCCCCTGTGTTTATTTCTCGTTCTCTAAATGTGAATGGCTGCCCCGTTGACCACCGCGTGCGCCGCCTCGCCAATCGCCTCGTAGAGCGTCGGGTGGGCATGGATGGTGTGCATCATACTCTCGCCGGTGGCCTCATGGCTTAACGCCATCCCGCCCTCGCCGATCATTTCGGTGACGTGGGGGCCAATCATATGCACGCCCAACACCTCGTCGTACTGCTTGTCGGCCACAATCTTGATAAACCCGGCGCGGCTCTGCCCCAGGATGCGTGCTTTGCCGTTGGCCGAGAAGGGAAATTTGCCGACCTTGACCTCATAGCCCCGCTCGCGGGCCTTCGCCTCGGATAGGCCGACGCTGGCAATCTCTGGATTGCAATAGGTGCAGGCCGGAATACGCTCGTAGTCAATGGGATGCCCTGCGTGTCCGGCAATGTGTTCAACCGCCAGAATTCCCTCCGTGCTGGCAACATGCGCCAGCCAGGGGGTGGGAATACAATCGCCAATCGCATATATCCCTTCGACATTGGTGCGCATATACGGGTCAACCTTGATAAAGCCGCGCCCGTCCATCTCGACACCCAGTTCCTCAAGGCCAATGCCCTTTGTACGCGGTGCAATCCCAATTCCCAGCAGCATGCGTTCAGCCTGAAGCTGTTGCTCCTTACCACTGCTGTCGGTGACATTCGCAATCACCTGGCCCTCGCTGCGATCAACGCCGTTTAATCTGGCTCCGGTCAGCATCTTGATCCGGCGGCGCTGAAACACTTTCGCCAGTTCCGCGCTGACCTCTTCGTCTTCCAGCGGGACAATGCGTGGCAGGGCCTCGATCAACGTTACCTCGGAGCCAAACGCACGGAACATGGACGCAAATTCGACCCCAATCGCCCCCGCGCCCACAATTAGCAGGCTGCGCGGCACCTCGGATATTTCCAGCATCCCGGTCGAGGAGAGAATTCGATCCTCGTCAAACGCAATCCCCGGCAATGTGCGGGGTTGGGCACCCGTCGCCACCAGGATATTTTTGGTCTGCAACGTCTGTTCCGCACCCGCCTGGTTGCGTACGCGCACCGCTCCACGCCCGGCAAGGGTACCCCAGCCTTCAAACAGATCGATCTTGTTCTTCTTCAAGAGATAGGCCACACCGTCCGTACTCTGCTTGACCACCGCTTGCTTGTGTTTCATTGCCAACGCGAGATCAAACCGGATCTCATTGATCAGCACGCCAAAGCGCTTGCCATCCTGGGCCTCCTCCAGCAGATCGGCGCTGTGTAAGAGCGCCTTGGTCGGAATGCAGCCAATGTTCAAACAAACACCACCCAGCGCGCCCGCCTCGACCACCGCTGCCTTCAGGCCCAATTGACCGGCCCGCACCGCCGCGACATACCCGCCCGGCCCGGAACCAATAATCACCACATCATAGATCGTATCGCTCACGCTGTATTCCTTTCATTTTACAGGTTACAGGTTACAGGTTCTGCCCCCTGTAGGCACCGCAGACTATCCGATCAAAATCTGCTCTTCGGGATAGGTCACGGGTTGAGTTGCACGCTGTTGGGTGCGTGCCAGTGCGATCACAATCGTCAAAGCACCTAAACGTCCCCAAAACATCACACAAATGATCACCAGTTGCCCAAACCAGTTGAGTTGATCGGTAAATGCCAGACTTAAACCACAGGTAGCGAAGGCCGAAATCACCTCAAAAAAAGCCATTTCCATGGTCGTATCATGGGTCATCAGAATCAGCCAGGTTGTTGTATGTACGACCAGCAATGAAATGGTTAATACAGCCGCAGCTTTGCGCACCATCCAGATCGCAATACTGCGCCCGCCAATCTGGGCGGTGGGCAACCCCTGCGCATAGCCCCACAACGCCAGCGTCAATACGGCAAACGTACCTGTTGTAATACCGCCACCCATAGACGCTGGCGCACAACCGATAAACATCAGGCCGATCAACAAAAACTGGCTGGCCGCTGAAAGATTCTCAATACCGTTCACTCCTGAAAAACCGGCAGTACGCGCCGAGATCGACTGAAAGAAAGTGATCAGCAGTCGTCGCGGCCAGGGTTCGGTCGTTAGGAACATTTCTGGACGACTCTCTGCCAGAAACATCCCGAATCCACCGACACACAGTAATGTTACCACGACGACCAGCGTGATGCGCGTATGCAGGGATATACGATGGTGATGCGGCCAGGTCAACAGATCGGATAGCACAGGAATGCCCAGGCCCCCCAGAAAGATCAGGGTGCCCATAATCAACAGAGTGGCATTGTCTTTGGGAATGCCATTTGGATAATCGGGCAATCCGGTGAATAAGTCAAATCCGGCATTACAAAAGGCCGAAACAGCGTGAAAGATGGCATAGAATACCGCACGCTCATTGCCCAGAGCATCGCGCCAGTTGAACCACAGTAACACGGCGCCACAGCCTTCGATGGCGAACACGGTCATAAGCACCCGCCGTGTTAACTCGAGGATGGCGCCGGGCACCAGTAACCCTAACGAGTCGCTCAATGCCACCCGATCGAGCAGCGAAATCCTGCGCCCTAGCAGGCGAAAGACTACCACCGCCGCAACCATGAAGCCCACGCCACCGATCTGGATCAGACACAGGAGTACAATCTGGCCGGCAAGCGTCAGATCACGTACCGGCACAATGATCGTAAGCCCGGTGACACTCAAAGCTGAGGTCGCCGTAAATACGGCCTCGTTCAGTGCCAGTCGCCGGGTTGTCCCCATTATGGGCAACATCAGTACCAACGTACCGAGAACGACCAGAAACAGCAAGCCACCAATCAACCGCAGCGCGGTCGGTGGCGGGCGATAGCGGGTACGGTAACGCCCGCGTGTGCGGCGCAGCAGCGCACGGGCCTGATCGGGCAGTGACTTCATGATACTTCGTTCAGGCGTTCGATACTCTCGTCAGCACCAATCACGACCAGCAAATCTCCTTCTTGAAACAGATAGCTGGTTGAAGGCGAAATCGTCAGTGCCGGGCCACGTTTGACGGCCAGAACCGTAATGCCATAGTTCCGCCGCAAGTCGGCCTCGATCAAGGTATGCCCTACCATCGACTCGGGTACGCGCAACTCGGTAATGCTAAAGCCAGGCTCCAGTTCCAGATGATCGAGAATGGCGGGAGTGGTCAGGGTCTTGGCCAGACGTCGCCCGGCTTCATGCTCCGGCAATACCACTCGATCGGCCCCGATACGCTCCAGGATGGTGCGTTGCCGCTCGGTGAGCGCTTTACAGACAACGGTGCGCACACCCAGGCTCTTGAGCGCCACCGTGGTCATCAGGTTGGCCTCGAAATTGCTACCAATCGCCACCACCACCGTGTCAAAGGATGTAATGTCCACGGCGCGGAGTGCCTCTTCATTCGTGGCATCCAGCGCGACCACCTGAGTACAATGATCAGCGAGACGTTGCACCAGATCGGGATCGCGATCAATGCCCAGCACATTATATCCGCGACTCACCAGCGTCAACACCAGGCTCGTTCCAAACCGACCTAGACCAATGACGGCAAATTCCCGTCTCCCATTGCGGCGTGGCATTGCTCTTCCTCTGCTTTGTAATTAGGAGATACCAATACACTCCTCAATGTATCTCCACAATACCATTATAGATCTTCATCGTCCGGATACCGGTGCCACACACCTGGGTTCAAGTCAGGTATATAGCTAACAGGATGTACGTGGTTGCTCGAAAAAACGGCCTTTTCGTCTTCGGTAGAGCAGTCCCTGTGCTATTGTGCGTACCAGCTTTTCGCCTACGGCGAAAAGCTGGTGCGCAAGCAGCGTTTCTTCCATGCTGCTGAAAGTGAAAAGGCTGGCTGACGATATCACCGCGTACGTCCTGTACCTGATCAAATGGTTTCACGCGTAGGATGGGGAGAGTCTGTACGCTGTGCCTGCCCGCTCCTACACGTGTAGCTGGCCGGATGCCGGTGTCATAGTGCATCTATCATCGCTCCTATTGTACATCGCTTCGCGCTTATGCACCATAGCAGAAACCACGCCCCAAAAAGGTATGCTACAATGCCAGTATGCACAGAGAAACACGTTTTATCGATACTCATATGCATCTCCACACGGCGCACTTCGATCTAGATCGGATCGCAGTGCTAGAGCGGGCCACCGCCGCTGGTGTGGCCTGTATGATCGAAATAGGCTATGATCTGCCATCAAGCCAGGCCGCGCTGGCACTGGCAACCCGGTACGCACCAATCTATGCCGTTGTCGGCATTCAACCCAACTATGTGCATCAGGCCCCCCCGGACTGGTTGACCCAGGTACGCGCCCTGGCGCAGCATCCCAAAGTCGTTGCGATTGGCGAGATCGGCCTGGATTACTACTGGAACCATGCCTCCCACGCCCAGCAAGAAGCGTTCTTCCTGGCGCAACTGGCGCTGGCACGCGACCTACAGTTGCCCGTGGTTATTCACAGCCGTGATGCGCAGGAAGATACGCTGCGTGTATTGCGTGCTGCTACGTATGGTCGCAATGAACGGGCGAAACAGGCAGGGGTGCCCGGTGTGCTGCACTCTTTTTCTGGCAACTGGGACCATGCGCGTGCCTGTCTTGATCTGGGCTTTCTGCTCTCGTTTTCCGGGCCAGTCACTTTTGCCAGAGCGCATGATTTGCACGATGTAGCTCGACGCACACCGCTGGAGTGCATCCTGACTGAAACCGATAGCCCGTATCTCAGTCCGCACCCTTATCGCGGCCAGCGGAACGAGCCAGCACGGGTACAACTGATCGCGGAACGTCTCGCTTCCTTGCGTGACATGCCGCTGCCGGATCTAGCGGCGGCCGTCTGGGCCAACGCCCATGCTGTTTTTGGGATCTAAAAATCGTCCTGCAATGCGACGTGAGCCGCAGCGACGTGAAGTATAGGGTGGGTTCCTGACTTCTTGCGGTATGCATTGGGTTGCCGTGGTCAAAACCTGTCGCGTTGTAGGTGGAGTACATATGCTGTCCTATGATTCAACAACCATTTGAAACGAAATCTGTTCGGCCTACCTTGCTCGATCTCGTACCGGGTCTGATCTTATGCCTGATTATGGTCTGGGCCGTTATGCGCAGTATCGTGGTTGGGCAATGGTCACCAGGGATCGATATATTACCGATGGTGGCACTGCCCGCGCTCGTAATCGGCGTCATATTTGCGCAGATGCGGCAGATCTCTTACTGGCTGGCGCATCTGTGCAGCGCAGCCATTGGCGTGACCTGGATTATTGCGCGCCTGCAGCCACTGCTTGATCCGCGCCTGACGACCTGGAGTGACTCTGCAATTGAATTGCTGATCCGTATCATTGCCTGGAGTCGCATGCTGGCCAATGGCGGCCGTGGCGAAGACATTGTATTATTTGTGCTGTCGCTGGCTCTGTTAAGCTGGATGCTCGGTTACCACTCGGCCTGGTTTATCTTTCGCCGAGGCTGGGTCTGGTGGGCAATCTTGATCAATGCGCTGGTGATTCTCATCAACTATACCTATGTCTTGCCCAAGCCAACCACGCTGTTTTTTGTCTTTCTTGCCAGTGCGTTGTTGTTGCTCGTCTATCACAACATTATCACCCGTCAACAACGGTGGAGTAGTGACCAGATCGATTATCCTGAATTGCTTCCCTTGCGTTTTGTTAGCGCGGCGGCCTTTTTTTGTAGTGCCATCATTGTCGTCACCAGTTTGCTACCGGGACATATCAGCAGCGAACAGGCCGAACGCACCTGGGAGACGATGAAACAGCCATTTGTGATGCTGCGCGAACGCTGGGAAGACGCTTTCAGTACCATCAACTCGCCCCCTGGGTCGAGTGGCGGCAGTTTTGCCACCCGCAATACCACCTTGAGCGGGGCGCGCACATTAGGAGATGCCGTGGTTATGTATGTACGTTCAAACCGCTATGACTACTGGCGGGCGGTTGCGTTTGACAAATATACCAGCCAGGGTTGGCAAAATACCACGGGCGAGCAGGCCCGCTCCCTTGTGGGTACCAGTACCCGCGAACAGGCCCGCTCGGCGCTCACTCCGGGTATGCTGATGGTGCATAACGATAGGCAAGGCCGGGCGGTCATCACGCAGACGATCCAGTTGACCCAGGATCGTAAAGACGACTTTGTGCTGGTGGGGGGGCAGGCCGTGCATGTCAGCCTGCCAATCCTGGTAGAACATGGATACCGCGTGGAGCAGAATCGGCCCATCCCTAACTTCGATGATACCGCGCTGATCGTCGCCCAGTCACCCTTACGCAAGGGTACCGTCTATACGGTAACGGCGCTCGCTTCTGTGGTCGATGTGCAAAGTTTGCGTCAGGCAGACACAACGTATCCTGATTGGGTGCGGCGCTATCTCCAACTGCCCGATACCATTACCACCCGTACGGTGTTGAAAGCACGTGAGATTGTGCGGGCAGCCAATGCCCAGAATCCCTATGATCAGGCGACCGTAATACAAGACTATCTGCGCACCTTTCCCTACAATGAGTCGATTTCTGCACCGCCAGCCTATGCTGATCCGGTCGATTATTTCTTGTTTGAGCGGCAAGAAGGATACTGTGATTATTATGCCTCGGCAATGGTGATTATGCTGCGTTCACTGGGCGTGCCAGCACGCTGGGTACAGGGCTATGCCAGTGGTAGCTTTGACCCTGAACGGGGTGTGTACGTGGTGCGCGAAAATGTGGCTCATAGCTGGCCGGAAGTCTACTTTCCCGGTTATGGTTGGCAGCGGTTTGAACCCACGCCCGCCAGTTATACGTCATTGCCCGCCCGCCCCTCGCTGCCACTCGATAACGCAGACGAACTGGTTGATGTGACATTGGACGAGGCGCTGGAGTCACTAATCGCACCTGAGTCTGATCCAATCACGCCCGATGATACGCCGTTGATCCCCGAACCCGCTTCGGATGCGGCAACCGCTACACCACCTGAAACCGCCAGGTCGCGCTGGCAATCGTATGTACTCCTGGTGGGTATGCTGATCGGGTTGATTGGCACAGGCGTGGTAGGGGCAGTCTGTTACTGGCGACGCGAATTGCAAGGATTGCGGCCCGCCGCCGCTGCCTACGCCCAACTGACATGGCTGGCGCGTTGGGCAGGTTTACCGCAGCACCCACACAGCACGCCCTATGAATATGGTTCTGAACTGCTCCGTGCCTTGCCCCGCCAGCGCACTGCCATCCGGCGCATTGTCAGCGCCTATGTACGCGAACGCTATTGTTCGTCAGACACATACACGGCACGCCCGCTTACGCCCGAACTGCGGCGTTTGCGCTGGCCGTTCTTTGCGCGTATACTAGCGCGGTTGACGGGGTGGGCCTCGGTCGTAACCGACCGTCAGCAGCAAGGTTCTGCAAGGGATCGACAGCGGTGGTGAACTGCAAAGGCAGTCTTTGTTACAAGGTGTTGTCTTTGGCGTCAAACCACCGTGTAACTCCTGTCGGTGAGTCGTGAAAAAACGCAGTCCAGACGAAAGCCTGGATCTTGCTGGGATAGTACGACAACGAGACTTTGTTTCGGCGGGGGTGCGGGCTGCAGGCTCCTGCACATGCGCTCGTTCTGGTGTGGCACGGTGAAACTGTGCCCTCCCCCCCCACCCCCCCCACAGGGGGGGAGGCGTAGAGACATTGCATGCAACGTCCCTACGCCCCAAATCTCTTTCCAGAGGAAGTCTCGTTGGCGTAATTGCGAGAGTCACCAGAATGTTGTGATTGTTGACATGGAGGGATTGAAGTTATGCAAAGCATTACCAGGAGAGGCATGCTCCAGCAGTTCGCGGTAGGATCGGTCGTTCATTCGCCGTATCAGATCGATGATACTGGCTATATTTTAATCGTTGACGATAATCCATATATCGCTGAAGCATTGGCTCTTATGCTCGGCGAATGTGGCTATCAGAGTAAAAGCGTATCTACAGGGCAGATTGCGCTGAACTTTATCGCCCATGCTCCCCCTGACCTGATTTTGCTGGATATGCAACTCCCAGATATAAATGGACTGGATATATGCGCCGAACTCAAGCAGCGCGAGGCAACCCGCCTGATCCCGATTATTATTGTGACCGCCTATGCTGATCGGGAGGCGCAGTTACTCAGCATTGAAGCCGGAGCCGAAGGCTATCTGGAGAAACCGGTGGATATGCACGAGCTTGATGTGCGCGTGCGCACGTTGTTGCGAGTCAAGCGCCGTAACGATATGCTCGAGCCGGCCGAGAATGTGATTTTTGCCCTGGCACGCACCGTTGAAGCTCGTGATACCTATACCGAAGGCCACTTGCAGCGCCTGGCTCTGTATGCCACCGCCATTGGTGAACGCCTGGGGTTGCCCGAAATGGAATTGACGGCGTTGCGCTATGGTGCGTTGCTACACGATGTGGGCAAAATTGGCATCGATGGCGCAATTATTTGCAAAGCAGGCCCGTTGACTCCCGCCGAATACCGCCTGATGCAGCAGCATACCTTGATTGGCGAACGGATTGTGGCCCCGCTCCGTATGGCGGCGCGGGTTGGCCCGATTGTACGAAGCCATCATGAACGCTGGGATGGACAGGGCTATCCCGATGGACTGGTGGGTGAGGACATCCCGCTCGGTGCCCGCATTGTGGCCGTGGTGGATGCCTTTGATGCGATGACCACTCAGCGGCCCTACAACCAGGTACTAACTGCTGACGAGGCGCTCCAGCGCCTGTGGAATGGCAGCGGAACGATCTGGGATGTGCAGATTGTGGCCCATTTTGCAGAGTGGATCGCACTCCAACCGCAACTGATGATGGTGGAACGAGCCGTTAGTTAGCGTAGCTCCTGGGCCATAGTGCGCACAAAGCGTATTACCCTCCATGGCCGCTCGCGCTGCGGCAGGTGCCCGCATCCCCGCAATACGAGCATCCGCGTATACGCTAGATGATCCCGGTAAAACTCCCACACTCCTTCTGGTAAAAATGTGTCATTCAAGCCCCAGATTAAACTGGCTGGTACCGGCACATAACGCACGTCCTCGGGATACAGAAAATCCTCAGCCGCGAGGGATTCAATAAATCGGCAAACCGCATCGTGGCGGAAGCGTCCTTGAAAGCTGCGCTGACCCAGATAGATCGGTGGTGGCACGATCGCAAACAATTGCCGATAGATCTGCCGCACGGTTCGTAAATCTGCCGCGCAGAGCGCATCCACAAAGGGTTGCCAGGAAGAACGACCATTGAGTACTGCTCCACCAGGATTGAGTAATACGATTCCGCGTACCAGTTCACGCATCTGCCATGCCAGTTTTATCGCCAGCCATCCCCCCAGCGAGCTACCCACGATCAGCGCTGGTTGCCAGATATAGTCACGCAGGACGGTTGCGATCACAGCACACATTTCCGGCAAGGTAGCATAGCGCCGTCCTGGTGGATAGCCACTCAGTCCAAACCCCGGTAGATCCAGCGCATATACCGGCCCGATGTTGTTCAAAAACAGGAGTTGCCAGAACCAGGTCAACGCATTGTCGCTCAGACCATGCAGCAGCAGGATCGGCATTCCGGGTGTCTGGCGTATCTGACCTGGCTTGTAATACACATTGATGCTCATGTGGTGTATGCGCCATGTGTGCAAGGTGACACCGCAACGCAGCAGCAGGGTACGGTTCAAACCATCAAACAGCGGGAGAAAAGCATACGATAGAGGATCGTGCAGTTTTTGTCCCAGTGCCAGCGCAGCGTGCGTTAACGACGCCGGGTTGCCGCTGCTAGTGATTAATCTCCGCCAACCAGCGATGCTCCTGGCTGGCTTACTCGGTTCTTCCATCTCGATAGACCGGTTATGCGGAAGAGACGGCATCTTGTCGCTGATCGTCGATTGTGACTGCATACTGGTACCCTCTTTTCCCAAATCGCTACAGCCAATGCTCAGGGGAGACCGAGCGCAACCCGTACAGGCACGGAGCGCCATGTTCTATGACCAGCAAGACCTCCACAGTCGCTTGAACCAACGTTCCTTCGACTACGCTCAGAGCTTGCCCTGAGCGCAGTCGAACGGGACAAGCTTTTTCGCCGGAGTTTACCCTGAGTGCAGCCGAATGGGGCAGCCTGGAAAAGACATGGGTGCCCGCCCAATGACAATGTCATAATCCTTTTCGCCTGCGGCAGCGTGGAAAAGACCCTTTTTCTCTCTCCCTTTTTGCCGCAGGCGAAAAGGCGAGGTGACCAGACCACTGCGTACGTCCTGACCAGAATTCTCTATCAGACATAAACGGTTCTTAAACGATTATTTGCACTCCCGCAGCCGCACGACACACATACATCGCTGGTGTTCGTCCAGTATGAGACTGGTAAGCCTGCGTTACTGCCGTTACAAAGGGTTCGACTGCCGCAGTCTGCACCAGACTGACCGTACAACCGCCAAATCCGGCCCCTGTCAGGCGCGAGCCATAGCATCCCGGCACAGACCACGCGGCTGCAACCAGGGTATCCAGTGCATCGCTGCTGACCTGGTAGTCATCACGCAGACTGATATGGCTGGCGCGCATCAGGGTGCCGAAGGTTACCAGATCGCCAGCTTGCAACGCAGCCGCGCCGGCCAGTGTGCGGGCATTTTCGTGTACCACATGCCGGGCACGAGCGCGAATCAGGGGGGGCAGTGTAGCCCCATATTGATCGAGATCAGCGACCGTTACATCGCGCAGCGCTGTGATCGCTGGTCGGTGCGCTTGCAAGGAGCGCATCGCTGCGGCACACTCTGCCCGCCGCTGGTTATAGGCCGACGCAGACAGCGTGCGCTCGACGCCACTGTCGCTGACGACGATGCTTACCTGCGATGGTAGCGGAACCGGTTTGTAGTGTCGATCACGACAATCGATCAGCAGCGCATGATCGGCCTGTCCTAGCGCGACGATGAACTGATCCATAATGCCACACTGCACGCCTGCAAATATGTGTTCCGCCTGTTGTGCCAGCAGGGCCAATGTTGTACCCGTGATACGCAGGTGGTTGAGGGCTTGAAAGGCGGCACCGATTGCTATTTCCAGGGCGGCGGAGGAAGAGAGGCCGCTACCGAGCGGGATGTCGCTGTCAATCAGTAGATCAGCTCCGCGCAACAATCTATGTGGATAGAGCGCCTGCACACCGTTGATAACGCCCCGCACGTAGTTGCTCCAGGGCAGGGTGGCGCTACGTTCAATTGCGTCGAGTGGGAAGCTATCTGCCTGATCAAACTGCGCGGTATAACAGTGGACGATCCGATCCGTCCGTGCGCGGGCGGCCACACAGGTGCTACGGTCAATCGCAACTGGTAGGACGAAGCCATCGTTATAATCGGTATGCTCCCCCAGCAAGTTGACCCGCCCCGGAGCGCATGCAATAACCTCTGAATCTGCATGGTAGTATGCCGCGAAGCGCTCTTCCACCGCGTTCCTATTGAGCATAGGTCAATCCTGACCCCAGAGCCTCGCGTAGCCGCGCCGCTGCCTGTTCGGGCGTTAGATCGCGTTGTGGCTCACCCAGTAATTCAAACCCGACCATGAATTTGCGTACCGTGGCTGAACGCAGCAGCGGCGGATAAAAATGGGCGTGGAGGTGCCATTCCGGGTGGGCCTCGCCGTCGCATGGTTGTTGATGAAAGCCCATTGAGTAGGGAAACGATGTTTGAAACAGGGCGTTGTACCCGCGTATGAGCTGCTGGAGCAAGGTTGCCAGATCGGTGCGCTCATCTTCGGCTAGATCCAGCAGAGTCGTGTGGGGCCGCCGGCTGATCACCAGCGTCTCAAACGGCCATACCGCCCAGAAGGGTACCAGTGCCACAAAAGACGCATTCGCGCATACCAGTCGCTGAGTTCGCTCCAGTTCCTGCTCCAGGTAGTCGGCCAGCAATGTCCGGCCATGTTGCGCATAATAGGCTGCTTGCGTCGCTTGCTCGCGGGCCACCAGTTGTGGTATATGCGCGGTGCCCCAGATCTGACCATGCGGATGCGGGTTGCTGGCACCCATCATCGCACCGTGGTTCTCAAAAATCTGTACATAGTTCAGCTCAGGATGGCTACTCAACTCGGCCATCTGCGCCACCCACGTATCAACCACAGCCCGGAGAGCGGCTGGTTCCAGGTCGGCCAGCGTCACATTATGCTGTGGCGCAAAGCAAATGACGCGGCAGATACCCCGTACGCTCTGCGCCTGAAAGAACGCGCTCTCACGCAGTTCGTTCGGTGGTGTAGCGGGCAGCAGGGCGGCAAAGTCATTCTCAAACACATAGGTGGTTGTGTAGTGTGGGTTGCGGGCACCAGAGGCGCGGGTATTGCCCGGACAGAGGTAGCAGGTGGGATCATACGCTGGAACAGGGTCTACAGCGGGTGTTTCGATCTGACCGTGCCAGGGTCGTTGTGTGCGCTGCGGCGAGACAAGTACCCACTCATCCGCCAGCGGGTTATAGCGGCGGTGGGGATAGTCAAAGAATGCACCCATCGATCACCTCATGCACACGAGTTACGCGGTGGGAACGCCCGACCCGTAAACGGGCGAGTAATACGGGAGCGACGCCCGCTGGCGCGGGCTGACGCGCCGGCCGCACCAGCAGTCTATGCGCCGCTATCGCCCGATGCTTGCGCGTTCAGGCACCCGTGACCATGGGTGTGGAGTGTTCCAGGGACACGAAAACAAGAAGCTGCAGCGCATCAGCCTCGGTAGCATATCACCAACACAACCAGCCGATGAACAACCGTTCATTGGTTGGTTGTGTTGGCAGCACATAGGAGAACAAAACGTGCATCCTATGATCGCCATTTGCGGCAGATGATCGTCGTCCCTTCGTTCTCTTTGGAATAGATATCAAAATCATCCATCAGCCGTTTGGCTCCTGGAAGACCCATGCCCATACCGCGTGAAGTACTATACCCATCCTGCATAACCAGATCGATATCGGCTATGCCTGGCCCCTGATCTTCACACACAATCTCAATACCCTTACGTCCGTGGCGTTCTACCTCACGTACCGTAATGTTCCCAGTGCCGGCATAGAGAAAAATATTGCGTGCCAGTTCACTAACAGCCGTGGCGATACGTGCCTGATCGATAGCGCCAAACCCAAGTGCCTTTGCGGTATCACGCGCCAGGGTGCGGGCAATGACGATATCCAGGTCGCTACGGATTACCGCCGCCTTAGCTTGCGTCATCTCCGCTCTCCTCGGTCAGGCTCTGCATCATTGCCAGGCCTTTTTCCAGGTTTAATGCTGTAAGTACACGAGGCAACTCCAGGCCCAGTTCAACCAGCGTGATCGCCACAGCAGGCTGGAGCCCGGTCAAAACAACACGTGTTCCCATAAGTCCGGCCATTGCCGCAATATCGGCAATCAACCGACCGATAAAGCTGTCCACCACATCCAACGCGGTCAAATCAACAATAACCCCACGTGCCTTGGTATCGTGGATTTTTTGAAGTAGATCGTCTTTGAACTGCACGGCTGAAGCGTCGTGCAGTGCTACCTGAATTGAAGCTATCAGGACATCACCTATCTTGAGAATAGGAATCCGGAGGCTATCCACTGAGTTCTCCTCTAACTGCACTATACGAGAGTGCAGCCCGTAACACCCTCATCCTTATACCGTTGTATAACTACATTCCCTGGACTGATTGTACGCAATTATCGCGATTTCGTCTATATACCGACAGTCCTGTTCGTACATAGTCATTCCTGTGGGATAGACTTGCTATTGTGTCAGTGCGCAAGGTGTGGATGCTGTATGTTATAATAGCGCACTTCACTATCACGAATGTAATCCGCGCGTTGCAACCCATAACCCCACATAGAAAGGCGCAACCTATGCTCGTAACTGTCGCTCTAGCCCAGATGGACATCCAGTTTGGTCTCCCATCCGCAAACATGGCGCAGGTGCGCCAGGTGGCAACCACGGCTGCTGCCCAGGGTGCCACATTGCTCGTTCTACCGGAGCTATGGTCAACGGGTTACGATCTCCAACACGCCCATACCCTGGCTGATCCGCCCGGTACAGGGATGTTTGCCGATCTCGCGGCGCTGGCCCAGGAACAGCAGATTGCCATTGCTGGCTCGACCCTGGCTCGGCGCACTGATCGCCCCACCAATACCGCAACCGTCTATAGTGCTGATGGCTGCCTGCTGGCAACCTACGATAAATTACACCTCTTTGGCCTCATGCACGAGGACGACTATCTGGCAGCAGGTACGGCCCTGTCAGTCTTTGATGCGCCCTGGGGCCGGAGTGCCCTGGCCATCTGTTATGACCTGCGTTTTCCGGAACTTTTTCGTACCTATGCGCTACGAGGCGCACAACTGATTATCATCCCCGCCGAATGGCCCTTGCCGCGCCTGGAACACTGGCGTACGCTAATCCGCGCACGTGCCATTGAAAATCAGTGTTTTGTCATTGGTGTCAATCGTGTTGGCACCGATCCGCATAATACCTTTGCCGGTCATTCGCTGATCGTCGATCCCTGGGGCGAGATCCTGGTTGAAGGTGGTACTGAGCCAGAACTACTGTATGCCACTCTGGATCTGAGCCTGACCGAGACTATCCGTACTCGCATGCATGTCTTTGCTGATCGGCGTACCGATATATATGATCTTGGAACCGCCTAAACCTCGCTCTTTTGCCGAGAGTACCGATTTCAGCCTACCCGCTGGTACCCGTAATGCCCCAGATAATGCCACCCGTTGCCAGCGGCACGCTCAGATTGTCGGTACCCATCGGTGAGAGCGCTTCCAGTCCGGTTGCCACCAGCGCTCCGAGCAGCGCCGCGATCACACACGTTTGCAGGCTCAACGACAGGCTATGCGGGCTGAAGATTGATCCCGGCACCAGCAGCAACGTCAGAAATAGCACAACGCTACAGACCAGGAACATTGTCCCTGAACCTTCCCACGAGCGGGTCGTGCCACCAATGGTATAGGTATGGTGTCCCCAACGCCGTCCCACAATCGCCGCCAGCGCATCCCCCCAGGTCATTGCCATCGTTCCTGCCACAGCAATCACCGCCTGGTCAACAGCACTATCTGTGCGCCAGAAGACCAGAAAGAGCAGCGTTACCGATAGTGCAAAATAAACGGTACCGCATGTGCTATGTGTGGCGTCCATAGCTTGAAAAACACGATAACGGTAAAAAAGATAATTGAGCAAAATAAACGTAGCAAAGGGCACAATACCAATATACCAGGTATCAAACAGTGCCAGAATGCCAAACACCCACATCCCCGCACCAATATGAATGAGCTTGCGGGTAAAATCTTGAGGAAAACCGAACGTACGATGCATGACCTCGGCGGTAATCATCAGCACCGCTGCATACAGATATGATAGCCCTAACCCAAGGATGTCAACGGTTGTCATAACGTAACAGTATCAGTTATCACAATTCTTGCTCCCTATTCTAACGTGCTGACGGCTAAAAGTCAATGTATGCACAGAAGCGCGAGGCGTCTTGGCGTCTTCGTGCCTTCGCATCTTCGCGTTAGACAGCGGTGTCTCAATCTATCGCCGCCTCGATCAACGCCACACCAACCATCCACGGCGCACGCTCCAGGTCGAGCAGTGCGGTGCGGCTGCAGAGATGCACCACCAGCGGCGGAGCGGTCGCGCACTCGGCAATGCCATCAAGTGGCAGCTCTAGCGTCTGTGGCTCGTTGTTCATCAGCACCCGCTCGCGGAGCGGCTGATCGGCGATCCAGATCTCCACCTCGCGCCCGATCGGGCCGAAGAGCCGCAGGCGTAGCGTGCCACACGAGCCACGCAGCCGTACCCGGCCCTGCCCTAGCGTCCAGCGGCCCTGCGGCAAATCGAAGGTGGCGGGCGCAAAGCCTTCATAGTGGCCCAGTGCCAGCGGTTTGCCCGGCACAACCTGTGGTGGTGGCCCAGTACGGGCGGTATACCAGGCCCAGCGATAGATGTCGTTGCTATCACGGCCATAGCGATCAATGGTTGCGAGTGCATCCTGCGCTGTCTCAGCATCGCTCAACAGCGTTGCGGTCTGGATACGCATGGCATGGGCATACAGGTTGCGATCTTCCTGGGCAGTAGCTTGCTCATACAACGCCAGCGCCCCGGCAATATCGCTCTGGGCCAGCGTCGTGTCGGCCAGGCTGATCCAACGTAAGGCATTGTTGGGATCAGCCTGGCGCGCCTGCTCAAACAGTGCCAGGGCTGTTGTCGTATCACCATTCGCCAGTGCCCGTCGTGCCGGGGCAGCATAGCGTTCGCCCGCTATCCAGCTCAGGTAGCGCATGCTAAAGATCAGTCCCAGAAAGACCAGGCACCCCGCCAGCGCCAGGATCGTTCGGCGATCGCGTAACAAGCGCCATAGCCGCCGTCGTACCAGCGTCAGTTGCAGCAGCGTGTAGGCACTGAACGGGATCAGCGCAACTACGATCGGCAGGCGCAAGCGGGGGTGCGCCACCGTAACCGCCGATAACAGCACACTAAAAGCCACCCACAGCGCCACCGGCAGCGCACGCCGCCAGGACGGGGTAAAACACAGGCCGATCATACCGGTTAACATAATAAACACATACTGCGTGTCGGCAATCCAGGTCAGCCTGAAAGGGTTTTCGCCAGCACCCACCACGACCAGTTCATCGCGGGGACTGATCGTTACCAGTTCCCCGGTTGCAAAGTTGCGCAATTGGAGGGTGAACAGCGATGCCACCTTGTAGCGCATCCGGCTGATGAACAACCATGGATTCTCGGCAATACGTTCCAATGTCATCTGTACCGCCAGTGTCTGCCGATCGGCCAGATTATCAACCGCTGCCAGCCGTGCCTCGCCCGCCAGTCGGTCGTCCTCACCCTGTATCATGCCATACCACATACTGATGCCGCCATTGGTGTCCACCAGGATGAGCCGCTCATGCACCAGATAGTTGCGGATCGTCCAGGGTGCAATGATCACGACCGTGCCCAGCAGCAGTAGTCCGGTCAGCACGAGCCGTTGCTGGCGGGTTCCATGTGTCGGCTGGCGTGTGGCCGGGGCCGATGATGGCTCGTCAGCGATTGTGGTGGTCAACAGCACCAGCAGGGCGCTGATCGGGATAAAGAGCAGCGCGGTGGCGCGGGTCAGCGTGGCCAGGCCCAGCAGCACGCCGCAGAGCAAGGCGACGCGGCGGTTGGCAGTGACCACTACGCGTACTAGCAGCGCCAGGGCCAGGATCATCAGTGCGATAAACAGCGCCTCGGCAAATAACACACTGCCAAAACTGGCGAGGGGGATGAAGAGGGCTGCAATCACACCACTGAGCAGCGCCACGTTGAAGCGTTGGAACAGCCAGCGGCTCAGTACCATAACGGTCAGCACGCCCAGGCTGCTCAAAATAGCCTGGCCCAGCAATGCTAGCGAGACATTCGTTCCGGTTGCAAAAAACAACAGTGCCAGAAATGCCGGGTACAGCGGTGGTCGTAGCCACTTGCCGGTGTCATGATAGCCGCCCTGCATAATATGGAGCGCCGCCCGGTAGTACTCTTCGGGGTCAGCCGGTGGTATAGCACCGCTCTGCCCCTGGAGCCACCAGAATGCCAGACGCAGGAGCAAGGCCTGGATCAGCACCAGTATCACTGCCCACCAGTCGCCCGCTTCCCAGCGCTGCGGTGCGAGTGTGGCGGCTGCCGTCTCTGTCCCGACGCGTTGTTCCTGGTTGCTGCTCATTGACCGTCCAGCGCCTGCTCGTTGTTGTAGCTCGTCTGCCGCACCAGGAGCAGATCATCGGCATCGGCCACAATTTCCCACTCTGGCGCAGCGCGAATCTGGGCCACAAAATCGCTGTCCTGCAGTGCGCTGGCACGCGTGTCTATAAACAGATATTCTGCCCGTTCCAGCGGCGGAAACATCGGGCCATGCGGCAGATAGTAGATCTGGCGGCGGGGCATCATACGGGGTGCGAGAAACGAGGTGGTCGCCAGCGACGCATCGGGCGGCACCATGGTGCGCATCTCTTCCATCAGGGCAATGCGTGCCGGTTCTTCGCGATAGAGAACGGTGGTGACAACCGGGTTCTTGAGCAGCATGTTGATCACCAGTGCGTACAGGACGAAACCGGCCAGCAGATATGCGGATGCGAAGATGCGAAGATGTGCAGATACGCGGATGCGCGGATGCTTCTCGCTGCGCCGCCTCCTGGTGTGAACGTCGGGCTACCCACCAGCGCCACAGCCGTGCCCCGCCGATGATCGCTGCCAACACCAGGCCCGGTATCACCAGCGCCTGGTATTGCTCGCGGATGGTGTATTGAAACACGCGCGTTGAGAGTAAATTCATAGCAATGATTGGACTGGCGAGCAGGGCAACATCTGGTGCCAGCAGTGGTAAGAACGCCAGTGGCAGCAGCAGCAGTACCAGGTAGGTCAGTTTCGGTGGAGTCAGCATCAACTGCGCCGTCTTAACTGGCCGGGTGACGATGGTACGCACAATCTCGCCCGTGCTGTTGCCCAGGTGCGAATAGTAGGCCAGTTGGGGACTGGTACCCGGCCAGGTTTCGTCATACGACTGCCCGATTGCCCCGACCTGCGGTTGATAATCGTCGCGGTAAAACGCCGGCACAATCACTGAAGTGGACACATAAAACCAGGTCAGCCCCAGCAGCAGTGGTGGCAGCACCCAGCGCCAGCCCATGCGCCACAGCCCGGCCAGAATGCCGAACATACACACCACCAGTGACACGTCGGTGCGCGTGGTAAGCGCCAGCGCCAGCAGTGCCATACACCCGGCCCAACGGCGTTGCTGCAACATATAAAAGGCACCCAGCAGCGCCGGTATCGCCAGGGTGCGCGGTTGCCAGGGCGCACTCATGGTCACAAACCAGAGCGAGGGATAGAGCAGATAGATTGCCGCCCAGCCAATGCCCGCCAGACGCGAGTTGTCGAATCGATCCCGCGCAATGCCATACACCGGCCACGCGCCCAGCGCCATAAACACCGCCTGGAAGAAATTCAGCGTCAGAGCGGATGGAAATAACGCATAGAACGGTACCAGCAATACAATTGCCGGAATAAAATCCATCCCCCACAGATGATCGGTGTGGCGATAGTGTGAAATCTCCAGGAAGCGGCCCTGGGTCGTATTCCAGATCGACTGTTGATAGTCAATCTGATCGTAGCCCTGGCCCCAGTGCAAATACTTAAAGGTCAGGCCGCCAAACAGGATCAGCGCATACAGCACGAGCATGCCCACCAGCACCAGGTGCGCGTGCCGCTCCATCGTCAGCAGCAGCCGTCCGCTGATTGTGGTCGGCCAGCTCGGGACACTGCTGTTTGCCCATTCCCAGGAAGGGCTCGATTGGCATTCCCTTTTTTGTCTCGTTATCTCACGCATGACACCTCATACCTATGATGCGAGGAAGCGAGGATGCGGGGATGCGAGGATGCGGGGATGCGAGGATGCGGGGATGCGAGGATGCGGGGATGCGAATTCGCCTCGTCGCCTCGCGCCTCGTCGCCTCGCGCCTCGTCGCCTTGCGCATCCGCGCCTCGCGCCTCGTCGCCTCGCGCATCCGTGCCTGAAGTTTACGTCATCGGCGAGCGAATGATGCGCAGCACCCACAGATCGAGCGCTGACACCAACGTAAAAACATAGATCGTAATGATCAACACCCGGCCCCACCGTCCTCGCCGCCAGTAGCGTTCGGCATAGATCGCCCAGCACATGCAGATGGCGGGAATAATAAAGAAGAGTTGCTTAT
>CALANA010000314.1 GCA_937925925.1 uncultured Chloroflexales bacterium
TGGCATAATCCCCAAGCTGTTGTCCGTCTCGGTCATAGGCGTAGACCTCGTTGTCCTGAATGCCCAGCCAGACCTGCACGGCATCCAGCCACAGCCACCCCCGCGCATCGGGAGCAAGCGGCGCGTAGGTCGTTCCCACCAATTCATACCCCCGCAGTTCTAGCTCCGTCTGTCCCCTGCGCGGGACGCTATCCACAATCACGTAGCACGGCACCCCCGCACGCGCATAGTGCGCCACTTTCTCGGTCACATCCATCCGGCGCGTTTCGGGCGACGTGACTTCGAGTATCAAGGTCGGGCGCGTGCCTTCATCCGCAACCTCAAAGGTGCCCCAGTTCTGAACCATCCGCACGTGCGGGATGACCATCAGATCCGGCCCGTGCGGACGCAGATCGGGCACGTCCCAGGCGATCCGTACATCGTGCAGGACGACCGTGGTCGGGTCGTCGTGTACCTGTGCCTGAAAGATATTGTACAGGTAGACACAGCGCCGTTCATGGGCTTCGGTATGGGTCACGTGGTCACCTTCTTCGGGATGCAGCAGATCGATCAGGCGCAAGGGCACCTCGTGTACGACCTCGGTGCCATCCGGCTGCTGCATACGCAGATAGCGCCAGCCATAGCGAAACGGGTCGGCATCACTGCCTGGGATGACATCGGTCAGAACAGAATCCGTGTGGGTCGAGTGCATCGCTCCCTCGCTTCCAACGCGGTCGGGACAGCGTACCCGACCACAGCCAATAACGCTCGACAACAGGATACCCAGCACAGGCGAGCGTGTCAAGGTGCAATGCAGATGCTAAAAAACCAGAAATCTGCATCATTGTACGCTCAGGTGACAGGTGACAGGAAGTGTATTGTTTACCACCTCGTGAACCGGTTTACCACGATTGTGAATGGCTATTTTACAACATCATTGTGCGGTAAAACACATGTTCACGATGAAAAGAAACACGTTCACGATGTCGATAAGCGGTACAGGAAGGACTACCAGGCAGTCTGGTCATCTGTAACCTGTAACCTGTAACCTGAAGATGGGGTGATGGCACAGTCTATTCGTGTATTCCTGGATGGCTGACCCGTCATGTCATCCCATCTATGCCCCACCGCATAATTCGTGTCATAAGACCGGACATATGCGGCGCTTCTTTTTGGTGGTAGCAGGGTGGAAACGCCGCTGTCGTGTGTCTGAATCTTCGCCTTTCTCCTGAGAGCGGGGGCAGCTTGCCGCGCATACGCAACGGCGGGCAGGACGCCCGTGTTCCCAGGCATGTGCGTTCCCTCGCGTATGAACAGTTACGTAACTCTGTACCTGTTCACATTTCTCCTGGAAGCGAGGGCATCTTGCCCTCGTGTGCCCGATCGAGTGCACCCCGCTCTCGCGCCCAGGTGTGCGTGGTACCCCAGACGGCTGAGGTGGAGCGGTTGAGCGCGGGCGGGCTCGCGCCCAGGTGTGCGTGGTACCCCAAAGGTGAACAGTTACGTAACTCCGGTCATTTGACACAATATGATAGAATGAACCACATTTACGAGGTTCTGTGGTTATCAAACCTGAACACATGTATTGCGTATGTAGTACCGTTTCGACTGGAACATCCCACATGTTTTTGGCATTGAGAAGCGTAAGACTGACCATAAGGATACGGAATGTCAAAGTCAGATTGGTATCATGCACTCACTCTGTCATCTCCATTAAAGCAGATTATGGCAAAGGTTAGAAATGCACCGACCTCAGAGCGCATACTTGCGGCCAACCCATTGTCTCGGTCAGACGCATGGACAGGTATACTACACAAAACGCTGCTTGTGGTTATCCTATTCCTCTTTGCGTTAGCACCGCGAGCGCTAGCCCCCGGCGATTTCGTGACCACTGATGAACCAGACTGGTTTATGTTTTCCGAGGATTTTCTCACCAGCTTAGAACAGGGTCGTTATGAACGAACCCGTCCGCTCGGTCATCCTGGGGTGACAACCATGTGGCTCGGCACGGGCGGCTTGCTGACCTATCGGAGCCTGGTTGCTACAGGGTGGATCTCACCTGACGATCAGGTGCTGCAACGGCGACTCTTGCGCCTGCCAGTGGCGCTGCTCACAGCGTTGAGTGTGGCGCTGGCGTATCTGTTGCTACGGCGGTTGATAGGTGAACGCGAGGCATTGTTGGCGACGCTGCTCTGGGCCAGTGATCCATTTTTGGTGGCGCATAGCAAGGTCTTGCACGTGGATGCCTTGCTGACGACGTTCATGACCCTGTCGCTGCTCACGGCACTGCTGGCGGTGCGGTTTGATGATGAATCACCACTGGCCAACGATGCAAACACGATCATCCGCTGGCACTGGCTTATTGCCTCGGCTGTAGCGAGCGGGCTGGCACTGCTCACCAAGTCGCCAGCGATCATACTCGTGCCACTGGTCGGGTTCATCATCCTGGTTGGTTGCTGGCAACACGTCGGGTGGGCTGGTGAGCAGCAATCCTGGCAACGGGTGCAGGCGATGGCTGTTCTCGTCATTGCTGCGCTGCTCGTATGGCTTGCGGTAACGGCGGTTGTGTGGGTGGCTGTATGGCCTTCAGCCTGGACGGATCTGCCCGCTACGGTTATGAAAGTTATTGATGAAGTGCGCGACAACGGGGCTGAGCCGCATGAAGGTGGAAACTTTTTTCTGGGGCGTCCGGTTGATGATCCTGGCCCGCTGTTCTATCCGATTGCGATGGCCCTGCGATTGACGCCGTGGACGCTGCTGGGGTTGCTGCTGGCGGTAGCGGCTGCAATGGGGCTGATGGGCAGCCCGTTCGCACGCGATCGCCTGGTACTTACTAATCCTCGTCAGTGGGTATACATGCTGCTGGCGCTGTTCGTCCTGCTGTTTGTGTTGATGATGAGTGCGCTACCCAAGAAGTTTGATCGCTATGCCCTGCCGGTTTTTCCCACGCTCAATATTCTGGCGGCTGCGGGTTGGATCTGGCTGCTTGATCGGGTGGTTGCCTGCTTCTCCAGTGTAACCCTACGTCGCTGGCGTATTCAGGTGCTGATGTGGTGCGTCATCAGTCTAGGATTGATGGCTAACCTGGCCTGGTATCATCCCTATCAACTTGCCTACTACAACCCGCTGCTGGGGGGTGCAACGACTGCAACGCAGGCCATGGTGGTGGGATGGGGCGAGGGGCTTGAACAGGTGGGGGCTTTTATTACCAGGCAACCCGATGGCTGTGACCGCCCGGTGGCCTCGCGGTCTTCGCGAGGATTGCGGCCCTATATCTGTACGTGGGTCGTGCCGATGAGCGAGATGCAGTCGGCGGACAACGTGCGCTATGCCGTCGTGTATATCAACAATCGGCAGCGTGAACACGACAGCGCGGAGTTGGCCCGCTTGCGTCAGAGGAAGCCTTTGCATACGGTGCAGATCCATGGGATCGACTATGCGTATGTGTATCAGGTGCCCCCGCCAGTTGCGCATGCGCTCGAGGCCGATTTTGGCGGTGTGCTGCACCTGCGTGGCTATGATCTTGATCCAACACTGGTACGTGCGACCAGCACGCTGACGCTGACGCTGCACTGGCAAGCCGCTACTATGATTAATACGGTAGACCATATGCTCTTTATACACGTATTTAACGCTGCTGGGCAACGCGTTGCGCAGGTGGATGTGCCGCCCGGTGGTCTAGAGCATCCGCTAGCGAGTTGGAAAGCACAGCAGTACGTTACCCAGGTGCAACATATTCCGCTGCCAGCAGGACTGCCAGCCGGGACGTACTGGCTGGCGCTGGGGGTGTATGATCCGAATGACTTCGTGCGCCTTTCACTGCAAGGCCCGCCGCAATCCGATCATCTGGACACCGGCCCGGATGCGCTGTTGATCGGGCCGATAGAGCTAATACCAATTTGACTTACACATTCCGCATACGCTGAAATCCCCTGTCTGGTGCGGCGCGGCTTCGCCGCGCCGC
>CALANA010000315.1 GCA_937925925.1 uncultured Chloroflexales bacterium
GATACGGATCAATGCTCAGACCGCCAGCACAACCTACAGAGTGTTCCTGCCGCTGACGGTACGGTAATTAAAGCGGCTGAGCGCAAAGCGGCTAAACGCAAAGCGCAAAGCGGCTGAGTCCTTCGGACGGGTGCCACCACCTGGTGGTGGCACCCGTCCCGACGCCACGGCATACGGATGCCCCTGATCCATGCGGTTACATCCACAGTCCACGAATATATTCATCCATCCGACCACGAATGTCATTACCTCCTATCCTACGTCCTGTCGCTAACAAAGATACACGATTTCGGATAAACGAGCGCAGACGCAGCGGGCGACGGCAGCGCACCAATCGCCGGTACAGTCGGCGCATCAGCCCGCGCAGGCGGGCTTCGCTCCCCGGTGCCCGCCCGTTCACGGGCCGGGCGCGGTACGACCGGCGCGGTCGCCCGGACGCTGAAGCGTCGGGCTACCGTGCTAAGGCCACCTGCGTGGCCTGCGTGCCAGCCCGCGCCGGCGGGCTTCGCTCCCCGTTGCCCGCCCCTTCACGGGCCGGGCACCAGCCCGCGCAGGCGGGCTTTACTCCCTGTCGCCCGCCCGTTCACGGGCCGGGCACCAGCCCGCGCCGGCGGGCTTCGCTCCCTGTCGCCCGCCCGTTCATCGGCCGGGTACGGCGCACAGGACGTGTCTCTGGTCACAAACATAGACACACAGGCATAGAGTATGGTAAGCTTTCAACCCCATGCCCGACCTGCCCACTGTTCCCGTGCTATGTTCATCGGCCGGGTACGGCGCACAGGACGTGTCTCTGGTCACAAACATAGACACACAGGCATAGAGTATGGTAAGCTTTCAACAGTTACTCATATTCTGCCAGATACAACTCGTACGTTGAGCTAAATCATAGTGGTTTGTCCAGTGCTGTATTATTCATCATGTCGCACTCGTGTTATGCATCGAAGATCCAGGCCATACTCAATTGAGTAGATATGTAGAGGAAAGGTAGAGTATAATGACTCCACCAGACGAACATACACGCCGTGTTACACCAGCGATCGAAGATTATCTCAAAGCGATCTACACCCTGCAACAACAGGGTGATGAGGTGACAACATCGTTGCTGGGTGAACAACTTGGTGGCTTTAAGCCCGGCTCAGTCACGGGCATGATCAAACGCCTGGCGGAAATGAACCTTGTCACCCACACCCCCTATCAGGGAGTACACTTAACCGCCAGTGGCGAAAAGATCGCACTGGAAGTCATTCGCCATCATCGGCTGATCGAGTTGTATCTGGTTGAAGCGCTGGGATATAGCTGGGACGAAGTCCACGAAGAAGCCGAGTGTCTGGAACATCATATCAGTGAAAAACTTGAAGCCCGGATTGCGGCACACCTGGGACAGCCTGATTTTGACCCGCATGGTGACCCTATTCCAACGCTTGATGGCGCTATACCGAGTAGTCACGATATGCGCCTCAGCGACCTGCCTGTCGGTGGCAAAGCCCGGATTGTGCGCGTTGGTGATCAAGATGCGGCACGGTTACGATATCTGGCCGAACTGGGTATCGTCCCAGGCGTCCGTGTTGATGTGGCTTATAGTGCGCCCTTCGATGGGCCACTGTCTATTCGTGTTGGTGATACAACTCAAACGCTAGACCGCCGTCTGGCTCGTACCATCTTTGTAGAGCAATAAAAAGGGAGTGGTATGGAACATAGTGACGATCAGTTTGCAAACCCGGAACGCATACTCCACATACGGGCACATCCTCTGAACGATGAAAATGCCCGTCGCCTGGCGGAAATCTTTAAGGCACTGGGCGACCCAACTCGGGTACGGCTCCTGTATGCACTGTCTCACGCCGAATTAACGGTTGGCGATCTAGCACGTCTGCTCCAGATGGAGGAGTCGTTATCGGCTGTCTCACATCATTTGCGCCTGCTACGTAGCCTGCGGATTGTTCAGGATCGACGCGAGGGGAAACAGGTCTACTATGCGCTGGAAGACGATCATATTGCACGGGTACTCCAACAAAGTCTGGAGCATATCGGTCACACGTAGCACGGGCGGAACACACTGTCTGCTTTGTGCTTTGCCCTTTGCACATCGTCCACTTTATGCTTCGCACTCTGCCCGCTCAGCCAATGCCAACCGCAACACCGCCGCCGCATCATCAGCCAGATTGACCAGCGGTGCCCGCACACTCACGCGTGGCAGATCACTGCGCCAGGGAAGTGCGGCCTTGAGCGCAGGCGGCGTTGGATCGGGAATCAGTCGCCGAATCGCCGTCAGGCGTAACTGGGCGGCCACCACATCGTCGTCCTGCTGATGGGCATCAAAGACTGCCCGTGCCACATCCGGCCAGACATTTGAGAGCGCCGTTATCACACCGGAGGCACCCGCTGCCAGCGCATGAGCCAGTTGAGTGTCGCTGCCACTAAAAACGCGCAACTGCGGGTAGCGTTGGATCAACTGCGTGGTATGCTGAATGTCGCCGCTGCTATCTTTCAACCCATACACCTGCGGCCCATGACTCGCCAGCAAGCCCTCGATAATCAGCGGGGTGATCGGCACTGCGGTAACACTCGGAATATGATAGAGCAAGAGACGTGCATCAGACGGCAGCCCATCACACACGGCGCGGTAATAGTGCAGTACACCTGCCTCCGTCACTCCTTTGAAATAAAAGGGCGGCATCACCAGTACTGCATCGGCCCCCCGTTCGAGCGCATAGCGGCTCAAGGCGATCGTCTCTGGCAGTGCCGCACAACCTGTCCCGGCGATGACAGCCAGATCTCCACGCTCACGCAAGACCGTATCCAGCACCTGCTGCCGCTCGCTGAAAGCCAACGACGGCCCCTCGCCGGTCGTCCCCAATGTGAGGACACCGTTGATACCATGCTGCTCTAGAAATCGTAAGTGGCCGCCAAACCACGCATAATCCACTGGCCCCACATCACTCGTAAAAGGAGTCAGGTTGGCACAGATAACTCCCTGTAACTCGCGCATCTCTTTCCCTCAGCGATAGGTAACAATTGCCTCAACTCCCAACCGAGCAATTTCCAACCGCAAAACCCACAATTGCGGATCAGCATCGATCTGCGCCATCCAGGCTTCGACACTACCCAGCGCCTCAATCTCAGCGCCATAGCGATCCAGTGTTTCAAACTCCAGACCCTCGGTGGGTACGTAGCTCGATGACAATCCGGCCTGACGACAGATAAACAGCGGCCACGAGCAATCATTGCCAACCGTATCATCAAGACAATCCCGCACAATCGCCTCAGCAGCCCGACGCGACAGACCGCGTGAACCTGCCGTTACGTCCCAGGATAAACCACTGCATAGAGCAAAAACGTGATTCACAATACTTTCTGTATCGCGCTGGAGGCGTGGATGCGAGTCAAAAGCTCGCGTTGTGCGCCCCAGCACCGTCAAATCATACTGTTGCAGATATTCCAGTGTTGCCTGTAACTCATCGGGATAAAACTCGGCCCAGTGTAGCACGCGGTCAAAATCACAGAAGTGGATATGGGTCGCATCGGGCGCACCCCGTAACGCCTGTTCAAGCGCCTGTCGCCGCCACAGCCCTAAATGGGTGTATCCCTGGGGAATCCCCGGCTGCCCATCACTGACACGCACCCCGGCGTTCTGGAGCAAACTACGCGATTCGGTGTGTGTTGATGGTGTCATCAGAATTGCAATATAGCTGTAGAACGTACAGAGGATGGGCAACATGCGTCCGGTCTGATGATACAGACGACTCTCTGGATCGTGGTGTGTCGCAGCAAGGGCAACCATAGTGGTTATGAACCTTTCAACGTTTTCGGCATCAGCAATAGAGCAATCCTCAACCAGTTGTGCAGACCGGATTCCCGGCTTTGGCCGGGGTCTTGCTGCATCCCGGCTGAAGCCGGGAACCCCCGTTTACATTGCAATCGGCTTGCTCTATTATAGCACAGACACTGCAACGGCCCTGGCAACAGTGCCAGGGCCGTTGGGAGGTTATGTTCAGTTGTCGGTCAACGCATTGCGTAACAACGTACTGGTTTTTTGGGGCAGTGATGCCTCTGATTCATGTATTCAGGTTAAGATTAAGTTGCGACAGAAGTGGATTGTTATGCTACGATACTACTGGATTGTCGGCTACGCTGCTTTTCAATCGTCGGCTATGATGCTGTGAAAATGTCGGCTGCGTTGCTACAAGATCGGCGGCTACGATGGGACTGGTTTGTTATGCTACGATGCTATTCGATCGGCGGCTATGATGGGACTGGTTTGTTGGCTACATTGCTACAAAATCGTCGGCTGTGTTGCTACAAGATCGGCGGCTACGATGGGACTGGACTGTTATGCTACGATGCTATGAGATCGGCGGCTACAATGGGACTGAATTGTTGGCTACATTGCTACAAAATCGGCGGCTACGATGGGAATGGATTGTTGGCTACATTGCTACAAGATATGTCGGCTCCGTTGCTGCGAGATTGTTGTGCTAGGATGGCGCAAACTATAACATCATAACCACTATTTACAAGAACCTGAAGAACCTGACAACGAACGATAACGGTTAGTACGGGTCAGAACTGGTTGTTGTGGTTTGTTGTGCTTTCCCGTTTACAGCTAAAGTATAGCATGATCCTATGCCCCTTTTCAATAAGGCATTAGTCTTGCTATATCCACACCGCAGGTACCATACCCACCATATCCAGAAGTACCAGATGAAGATAAGAAGTTTTTCATCTGCACCAGCATAGTGTGATTAGAATGGTACAAATAGAAATGAAGAGATATTTATCAACGTAAAGCACGTAGCGAAAAAAGGTACTTCCTGTCCGTTCATACTAGAGCAATCCTATAGAGAAAGCACGCAAAAGCCGGACTATCACCGTCCCCAGTTCAGGCTAGTGCCGTGTCGTGTCGCTAGCCAGCAAGACTGATTGTACGACTTCTGAATGCTCTCTCTATAAATGACAGGACTTACGCGGTCGCTCACACAAAACGTCTTTTTCGCCGGAGTTTACCCCATTCGACTGCGCTCAGAGCTTGCCCTGAGCGCAGTCGAACGGGGCAAGCTCTGAGCGGAGCCGAATGGGGCAGAACAGTATTTTTTGCTTTCTTCCACACTGCCGCAGACGAAACCGGTCGGTAGATGACCCACCACGTAACTCGTGTCAATACGTCGTGGAAAAACGGAGTGCCGGCTTGAGCCGAAGCCTCGCATCCATCCCGGCTTAAGCCGGCACTCCAGGTGACAATGGGGCTATGGCTGGTGTTCACATCGGTGCGCATGGCTATGCCTCCATAGCAGTCCGATAAGGATTGTAAGCAGCAAGAGGCCCATAAGCAACCAAAGTCGGGACTGCTATGCACAACCTGTGTAGGATAACGTGATCGGTCAGATACGGACATCGATGTCTCGAGCCATATAACCGCAATCTATCCAGATATAAAAGTTGTGCTGGTTTTTTATCGTGGCTCTGAGTATAATGGTAATGCATTATCACTTGTCGTGAAACTGGCCGGGTTGTACAATACAAGACCCAGAACCAGTTGCGCTGTCCAATGATGTATCGAAGCGCACTGACCGTCCCTCCAGTTGAACTCGTTCCACATGAACTCTAAAGGCTATGGAAGAAATCCTCATAATTGATGATAGCGAGCAAATTTGCAAATTGCTGGCCGAGATCGTTTTACCGGAACTTGGCTACCATGCGATCATTGCAAATACTGGACGGCAGGGCTTGCAGCGCCTACGGCAGAAGTTGCCCGATCTGATACTGCTCGATCTGCAACTCCCTGATATTAGCGGACTGGATCTCTTGCGGCTGATTGCCCAGGAAGGGTATGATGTGCCAGTTATTTTGATGACTGCCCATGGCTCGGAGGGAATCGCGGTTGAGGCATTTCGGCTTGGTGCGCGCAACTATATGATCAAACCTTTCAGTGATACTGAGGCACAGATGGTCATTGACAAAGCGTTGCGCGAACGTCGTTTGCAAAACGAGCGCGATCGCCTTACTCGCCACTTGCAGCAGCGTGTTCAGGAATTGACGGTTCTCTACAGTATTGGCAAATCTGTCAATACCTTGATGGATCTGGAGGAACTGCTGGAACGGATTGTGGAAGCCGGTGTGTATATTACTCGTGCCGAAGAGGGCTTTCTGCTGTTGCGCGATGACCACACAGATGAGTTGTATCTGCGTGCGGCCAAAAACCTGGGCGAACAGCGTGCCCAGCGTTTGCGTATGCCGATCGACGACAGCCTGGCCGGGCAGGTCGTACGCACGGGTAAACCGATTCGGATCAATCAGGGCGAGACCGGCATGGTCTTAAAGGTCAAAACCGGCTTTCTGGTACGCTCGATTATTCAAGTACCCCTGACGGTGGGACAAGAAGTTATTGGTGTCCTGGCGGTTGATAATCAACAATCTGACCGAGGGTTTAACGATAATGACCAGTATTTGCTTTCGACCCTGGCCGGTTATGCCGCGATTTCAATCGAAAATGCGCGTTTGTATTCACAGGTTAAACAGAGTGAAGAGCGCTATCGTGATCTGTTTGCCAATGCCTACGATGTCATCTTTACGCTGGATCGCAATCTGTGTATCACCAGTATCAATAAGGCTGGTCAACAATTGACCGGTTACTCATTAGTAAATTTACAAGGGTATCCGTTGTCCAAGTTCTGTACACCAACGTCCTGGGAGAGTGTGCGGGCCTGGTTTGACGAACTCCTGAAGGGCGATGCCGTATCACCTTTTGAATTGGAGTTGCTCCGACATGATGGGGAACTGCTGTATCTCGAGGTTAGCACCCGGTGTATCGGTGTCGGGCAGCAGGTCAAGGAATTACACTGTATTGCCCGTAATCTAACCGAACGTCGCCACCTGGAAGAACAACTCATTCAGGCTGAAAAGCTGTCCGCTATCGGCCAGCTTGTCGCCGGGGTGGCCCATGAACTAAATAATCCGTTGACCAGTATCAGTGGCTATGCGCAACTCCTGCTCCGCGATAAAACGCTTTCTGAACGTACGATTGAGGATTTGCAAAACATTCATGTTCAGGCCGAACGAGCAGCACGTATTGTTCAAGGTCTCCTCATTTTTGCTCGCGAACACAAACCCGAGCGCATCACGGTCAATCTCAACGAAATCTTACAAAGTACGTACCAGTTACGGGCCTACCAACTGCGGGTGGATAATATTAAGGTCGTGACCAAATACGACCCGCACCTGCCGCCAACCGTTGCCGATCCATACCAGCTCCAGCAGGTATTTCTAAATCTAATCAATAATGCGCATCAGGCGATGATGTCTCGTGGTGGCGCTGGTACGCTGACAATCCGTACGTACCAGGGGATGGCTCGTTCCGATATTGGTGACGGACTGAACAGTGACTTATCAGGGTCGGCGGTACTGAAAGTCGAGATTAGTGATACCGGAGTGGGCATTCCCGAACGTGATCTCAATCGTATCTTCGACCCATTTTTCACGACCAAACCGGTTGGCCAAGGCACTGGACTGGGACTGTCGATCTGTTTTGGGATTATCCAGGAACATCATGGACAGATCTGGGCTGAAAGCACTGTCGGCGAAGGCACTACGGTGCATGTCGAACTGCCGTTGCACATCGGGCAACCAGGAATAGAGCGTCCGCTGCCAGACAAGGATATCGGCATCGCTCAATCTGACTTGATCTATCATGTGCTGGTGGTCGATGATGAAGAACCGGTCGGCAAGCTTATCGCCCGTTTATTACACGACCTGGGGCACCGTACACTGGTGGTCACCAGTGGCGAGGCAGCGTTGCAGGCCCTGAAACGCGATACGTTTGATTTGATCTTGAGTGATGTCAAAATGCCAGGGATCAGCGGCTTTGATCTGTATCGGGTGTTACGCGAGCAATACCCTGATATGGTGTCGCGTATGGTGTTTATTACGGGGGATACCCTCAGCCCCCTGACCCAGTCGCGGCTGGCCCAACTGGGACTTCCGTCTCTTGCCAAACCCTTTGCCCTTGAGCATCTCGAAGCACTGGTGCAACATTTTCAACAACAACAGGTAGTACCCGAAAATACGGGGTAAGAGATTTTCAGACAGAGCGCTGGTACTGGCCAGCGTGCCTTGTTAGCGGAGGACTATGTGGATAAGTGGATCGTACAGGCTATCGCTGAGATTGCGTCCGATAATTATTCTGGTGCAGCAGAGATAGCAGAACATAGTGCGGAGATATTGCTGCGTAGCGCCCGTACCGCCGATGCTCCAACAGTAGATGGGTTTCGTCAGGAATTGTTAACAACCATCTGGGCACTGATCCATGCCCAGCCATCTATGGCTTCGCTGGTCAATCTGGTCAATGATGTTTTGTGGAAAATTGAGGCGATCGACTCGGTTCGAGCCTTACGACAGGCGATCACCGACGTGGTCAGCGATTTTAAGCGCCAGCTCCATGTCCATGAAGCAGCCATTGCCGAATCGGTACTACCCCTGATTTCCGAAGGTGCCCAGGTATTAACGAATAGTCGTAGTACAACTGTGCGTGCGGCCTTGCGTCATGCCCAGCGTGCTGGCCGACGCTTTCGTGTGATCTGTGCCGAAGGTCGTCCCGGCTTTGAAGGACGCAAGATGGCACTCGAACTGGCCGAGGATGGCATTCCGGTGACGCTGATGATCGATGCACTGGCTATCTCGTTTGTTGGGCGCATGGATCTGGTGCTGGTTGGTGCAGATCACCTGAATAGCCGGGGCTTGATGAACAAAGCCGGTACCTATGGGTTGGCTCTGGCTGCTCGGGCCAATCATGTGCCGATCTATGCCCTATGCAGCAGCGAGAAATTTCTGCCCCCTGGTTACAATCCACCGCACCAGACGCACTGGCCCCCCGAACAGGTCTGGGAAAATCCCCCCTCCAATATCACCGTGAAGAATCTCTACTTTGATTGTACGCCATTGACCGAACTGACCGGCCTGGTGACGGAACAGGGTATCCTGCCCACGGCTGGGGTTGAGGGCTGGCTGGCTTCGATCAAGCTGCATCCCGCCTTGATGCAAGAAGTAAAGATGGCGTATTGAGGTCTGTCATCGAACCAGCGGATGCTGAAGCGTTGAACCAGCGGGTTATGTTACTAGCCACGTACTCGTGTCACTACCAGGAGTTATGCTGACGCAGCCAGCACACGGCGGTAGATCGCCAGCGTCTCATGCGCTGCACGTTCCCACGAGAAGAGGGCAGCACGGGCTGTCCCGGCGCTAGACAGCGTGTGGCGCAGGTGCTGGTCATGCCACAGCCGCTCAAGCGCATCGGCCCAGGCACCAGCATCATTGGGCGGTATGCGCAACGCTGCATCACCCGCAATTTCGGGCAAACTGCTCACATCGGAAATAATGGTTGGCGCACCACAGGCCATCGCTTCCAGTATCGTGAGACCAAAGCCCTCGTAGCGTGAGGGGTTGAGGTAAAACAGGCAAGCGTTGTATAGCCAGCGCAGATCGATCATGTCTACCTGGCCGAGAAAAAGTACCTGATTGGTCAGCCGCAACGTTCTTACCGTTGCTAGAATGTCCTGATCATGCCATCCCCGTGCCCCCGCGACCACCAGTTGATAGGGGACATCAGGACGCCGATCACAACAAATCCGCAGTGCATTGAACAACATGGGCAAGTTCTTGCGTGGCTCGATCGTACTCACAAACAGCATAAACGCATTGGCCTGGAGTGCGGTATCATGAATCCTATGCACTGTACCACTTGCCACCGGGTGCGGGGCAAAAATTGGTGCTGCTGCTTCATACACCACATCCACCCGTTCGGCGGGTATCCCCAGCAGTTCAACAATATCGCTGCGTGTCGCTTCCGAAACGGCAATCACGGCATCGGCATGCCTGACCGCGTCATACACCTGGTGATAGTAGCGACGGGCGCTGGTGTCCAATATTTCTGGATAGCGCAGAAACGCCAGGTCGTGAATAGTGATGACCGCCGGACACGGGCGGTGACGCGGCGCGATAAAATCGGGGCAGTGGATCAGATTGAGGCGCAGACGTAGTAACTCGAACGGCAACAGATAGTGTTCAAACCGGTGATGCGGTGGGGTAAACAACGTTTCCCTCTGGACATTTGGCGCGACGACCAGTGGACGTAGATGCTGGTAATGCTGTAATGCCACCAGTTCATCCTGATCGGCTAGCGGGGCCAGCGCTGTCAACAACTGGCGCGTGTATTGCGCAATACCGCCCGTGCGATAGGCATTTAAGCGGGCATCAATGCCGATTCGCATGCGGCTTACCTCAGTATCTCTACCTCTAACCCATCATAAGCCAGTTCGACCCCTGGCGGCAACTGGGCATTGACGGTGGCATGGTCAACCGAATGAGTCATATGCACCAGAAAAGCCCGTTGCGGACGCAGGTCAGCAATCACCGCCAGCGCCTGGTCAATACTCAGATGAGTCGCATGGGGCTCGAAACGCAACGCATTCAGCACCAGCACGTCGAGATCGCGCAATACGGCGCGTGCCGAGGCAGGTACCAGGCTGGCATCAGTGACATAGCCTAGCTGACCAATGCGATAGCCGGTAATTGTCCAGTCACCATGCAAAATCTCAAACGGCACAATCCGCGTAGCCCCAATCTGAAACGGCCCCTCCACCAGGCACAGCTCCAGTGCCGGGCGTGTTGAACCAGTGGAGTCCGTCCTATCGGCAAAGGCATAATCAAAGCGCCGCCGCACATCTGCCAGTGTCCGAGCATTGCCAAAAATGGGCATGGTACTACCACTGGGAGTAATGGGGCGCAAGTCGTCTAAACCAGCAACGTGATCGAAATGAGAATGCGTGAGCAATACCGCATCAAGGTGACGGATCTGCGCCCGCAACGCCTGGGTGCGAAAATCCGGCCCGGCGTCGATCAGCAGCCGTTGCGCACCAATCTGCACCAGCGCTGATGTACGAGTACGTTGATTACAAGGATCACTTGAGGTACAAACCGGGCAACGACACCCAATAATTGGAATGCCCATAGACGTTCCCGTACCCAGGAAGATCAGCCGCATGGGAGTAATGGTTGCTTCAATATGTTTCATCGACAGCATTATAACACGCTCGGAGCAACTGGCTGAACAGCTTTTGGAGTGTTTGTATGACCGATTCAGGTGCGCTGCGAGAACTTCAGACTCAGACCTGCCACCGACAGTTTCTGAGCAGAATACCGGACTTTCGGGGTGTGACGGAATGTTGTGTGATGGCGTTGTTCTCGACGCACCGCGCAGGGAACCCCGTTCCGCCACAATTGGGAAATCTCGCCAGATACAGACGTGTTCTATTACGTGTTATACTGGATATATTGGCCAGGCACATATTAAGAATAGTACCGGTTTACTTTGAGAGAGAGATAGCAATCTTGGACCAATGGGACATCGGAGTCCAGGTTTTCGCCTGGACGGAACGCCCCCAGCGTCAAGCCCGGATTCCATTTCTTTGCAACTGATTTAGGATTGCTATAGAATACTGGATAGTGAACAGGTACCAAAGATCAAAGATAGGGTTGGAAACTTTGCTATGCGCACATTGCTCAATCTCCTGCGATTGCAGTTGCCGCTGTGGTTAATACTCATGATGATGACATCGACCTTTTTCCTCGGTACGGGGGGCGGCATGCTGTTGTTGCACACAGTCACCCCACCCACCAACTGCCCGGAGTCCAGTGAAGTCTGTGCGCAGTTCGGTGTCTTCTGGCAAGTGTGGGATCTGGCGCGCAACAACTTTGTAGACGCAGACGCCGTCGATCCGCAGCGTATGACGGAAGGAGCGATCAACGGGATGTTGGACACGCTCAATGATCGCGGGCACACACGCTTTATGTCTGCCAGCGAAGCGCAACGTTGGCAAGAGTCATTGACCGGAGAATTTGAAGGCATTGGTGCCTATTTGAATGTGCGTGAAGATGGTCAGGCGGTGATCGTGCGCCCGATTGAAGGCTCGCCAGCGGAGCAAGCCGGCTTGCGGGCTGGCGACTTTATTCTCGCTGTGGATGGTGAGAATACACAGGGCATGAATATTGATGAACTGGTCAGCCGTATTCGTGGGCCACGCGGCACAACGGTCGAGTTGCAGATTCTGCATGTGGGTGAGACCATACCGGTAGATGTGCAGATCGAACGCAACAATATTGAAGTGCCGAGTGTCACCTGGAGCATGCTCTCGGATGCGATCGCGATGGTACGGCTCAACTCATTCGTCGAACGTTCGTCTAACGAAATGCAACGGGCACTGGAACAGGCCCGGCAGCAGGGAGCGCGTCAACTGGTGCTGGATCTGCGCAACAATCCGGGCGGCCTGGTGAATGAGGCGGTAGGCATTGCCAGTCAATTTTTGCCCCCAAACACGCCGGTTCTTGTGGAAGAAGATCGGAATGGACAGCGTCGCGTGACCAATACACGCAGCGGCGGAGTGGCTTTAGATCTCCCCATGGTGGTGCTGGTCAATTTCGGGACAGCCAGTTCGGCCGAGATTCTTTCAGGGGCGCTGCAAGATGCCGAACGTGCTACGATTATTGGCGTCCCCACCACTGGCACAGGCACCGTCCTGACTACCTATACGCTAAATGATGGTGCCCAGTTGCTGCTCGGCACCAGCCAGTGGCTCACGCCGGATGGCCGTCTGATCCGACAAAAAGGGATTGAGCCAGATATTGAGGTCGTGCTACCCTCTGATGCCCAGCCACTCTCACCCCTTGATGCGGCAGAACTCACGCTTGATGAATTGTTACAGAGCGACGATGCACAACTGGCACGAGCGATCAAGGAATTGCTGGCGGTGGCGACCACTCCATAGGCACCCGTTACGCTGGTACCGGTTCCCCTCTTGGGGGAGAGCTTCTGTGGTGAGTGTTCCTTTTTCTCCTGGGAGCGCGGGCAGCGTGCCCGCGCATGCGCGACGGCGAGCGGGACGCCCGCGCTCCCAGGCGCACCACGAACGCTGACGACCATGCATACCCCCGGATGTCAACAGGTACTATGTACCTCCCATAACCACACCCCTCCGCATCTGCTATAATGCTCCAATTACATTGTGCAGGAACACGATATACACGGATTGGGAAGCGAGTATATACAAGGCATCGCTATTATGAAACGTATCTACGTGGCGCTGGACGTTGAGACCACTGGCCTGGAAGCCGGTGTGGATGAGATTATCGAGGTCGGGGCAGTCAAGTTTCGAGGGCAAGAGGTACTGGAAACGTTTGCACAACTCGTCAAGCCGCGGCAGGCGCTGCCGCTCAAAATTACCCAACTGACGGGTATTACCACCGACGATCTGGCCGATGCCCCCAGTTTTAACAGCATCGCGCCAGACTTTGTGCGCTTTGTCAAGAACTATCCACTGGTGGGGCACTCGATCAACTTTGATGTCAGTATGTTGCGCGCCCAGGGGATGCACTTCGCCCAATCGATCTATGACACGTTCGACCTGGCAACGATACTGATGCCTCAGGCACCCGTCTATAAACTCAGCGCACTGGCAGAAGCGTTACAGATACCGCATCCTGCTGATCATCGTGCCCTGAACGATGCCGATGTCTGTCGCCAGGTGTTTCTGCATTTGATGGAGCGCATCATGGCTCTGGAACTATCCGAACTGGAAGCAGTCAGCCGACTGATGCACAAAACCAACTGGGCGGTGCGTGAGCTTTTTGCTGAAATTGAGCGCACCCGAAGGCACACGGCCCGCTCGGAATCAGGCGACGTGGCAACCGCCAACACGACACCCCAGATCAACGGTGCTGGACTACCCGCTGGACGGCAACCGAACAATATAGGCCTGGGAGTATATACACCAGCACCGCCAGCACTCAAGCCAACCGGAGATACCACACCGCTCAATATTGAGCAAATAACCGCCTTTTTTGCCCCCCATGGCCCACTGGGACAGAACTTTGCAGGCTACGAACAACGCCCACAGCAAATCCAGATGGCACAGACGGTTGCCAGCGCTTTTAATCAAGGGGACAATTTGCTCGTTGAGGCTGGCACCGGCACCGGCAAGAGTATGGCCTATCTGGTGCCGGCCGTATTGTTTGCCGCCCAGCGTGGTGAGCGTGTCGTTGTTTCGACCAACACGATCAATTTGCAGGATCAGTTGTTCTACAAAGATATTCCTGATTTGCAGCAGATGTTGCAGTCAGATGCGGCAGACAACCCACCACCATTCACGGCTGCGCTCCTGAAGGGTCGCGGCAACTATCTCTGCCTGCGGCGCTATAAGCGGCTCCGTAGCGATGAGAACCTCACAGTCGATGAGGCACGGGCACTGGTGAAGGTGCAACTCTGGCTCCCCACCACCACCAGCGGCGACCGCGCTGAACTCCTGCTGCTTGAGCGCGAAAATGGGGCCTGGAGTCGGATCAACGTCACACCTGACACCTGCACCGGGCCACGTTGTGCCGATTATCACGACTGTTTTTTCTTCAAAGCCCGACGTCGGGCTGAGGCTGCGCATATCGTGGTGGTTAACCACGCCCTGTTGCTGGCCGATCTGGCCGCGCAGTCGAATGTACTGCCGCCCTATGATCATCTGATTATTGACGAAGCGCACAACCTGGAGGATGTCGCCACCGACCAGTTAAGCTTCCGCGTCGATCAGGCGGCGCTCCTGCAATTCCTGGATAACCTGTACCAGACTGGCGGCGCTATGACGGTGAGTGGCCTCCTCGCTGACCTGCCGATGTATTTCCGCGACAGCGCCGCCACGCAGAGCGAGATGGAAAAGATCCAGGTGATTGCCGATGCTCTGCGGCCGACGATTGATCGTACTCGGCAATTTGTCACGGAGTGCTTCAACTTGTTGCTGGCCTTCGTCACCCAGGAAGTAGAATCGAACGCCTACGACTCACGCCTGCGGTTGACGCCCGATGTGCGCCAGAAACCAGCCTGGGCCAGCGTGGAGCAAGCCTGGGATAACTTGAACCTGACGCTTACCGAAATTGGCGAGGGACTGGGGAAGATCGAGACGGCATTGCTCGAACTGGAACAGGCCGAAATTGCCAACTACGATGAACTGGTGTTGCGTGTGCAATTCTTAAAACGCTATGCAACCGATGTGCGTGTGCAAACGGGCCATATCATCTTTGGCAACGAAGAGAGCATCTGCTGGCTAACACACGATCGGTTCTACAATACATTGCTGCTCAACGCCGCACCGCTGAGTGTGGCTGAGATTTTGCAGGCGCAACTCTTTGCCCAGAAGCAAACCAGCATCCTGGCCTCGGCCACCATCTCAGTTGATCATTCCTTTGCGTTTATCAAAGAACGCCTGGGCTTGCCAGAACCGGCAGAACTGCAACTCGACTCGCCGTTTGACTACGAGCAGCAGGCGCTGGTCTATATCCCCAACGATATTCCTGAACCCAACCAGCGCGGCTATCAGCAGATGATCGAGGATGCGCTGATCGCGCTTTGTACTGCCACAGATGGCCGCACGCTGGCTTTGTTTACCTCGAATGCCGCGCTGAAGCAAACCTATGGCGGGATTCAAGATGCGCTGGAGCAGAAAGAAATTGCCGTGCTGGGGCAGGGCATTGATGGTTCACGCCGCTCGTTGCTCGAACGCTTTAAGACCGCACCGCGCACGGTATTGCTGGGTACCAGCAGCTTCTGGGAAGGTGTCGATGTGGTGGGCGAGGCACTCTCAGTGCTGGTTATTACCAAGTTGCCTTTCAGCGTTCCTTCCGATCCTATTTTTGCTGCACGTAGTGAGCAGTTTAAAGATCCGTTTAGTGAGTATTCTGTACCACAAAGCATCTTGCGCTTCAAGCAGGGTTTTGGGCGCTTGATCCGCAGCAAGGAAGATCGAGGAATTGTGGTGGTACTTGATAAACGCTTGCTGACCAAGAAATATGGTGAAAAGTTTCTGCACTCTCTGCCTGCAACCCGTGTGCGGACGGGGCCGCTCAAGCAGCTACCGGTATTGGCGGCACGGTTCCTGGCACCGCGCCCCACCAACACTGAGTAGCGACGTTGCTGGTAACGCCTCTACTCGTCTGTCCTCACAAGTCCGTTTTTTAGTAGGAACCGGTTAGTACCCCTCGTGTCCAGGTACCGGAAAATCAGCACACATGGCCCGTACCTGGCCGGCAATCCGACTCTGGAGATCTCGATCGCCCGTGGCATGCACGACCTGTGCAATCCAGTCGGCGATCCGGGCCATCTCGGCCTCGCCCATGCCACGCGTGGTGACGGCCGGGGTACCGATACGAATACCACTGGTCTTCATCGGTGGTTGCGGATCGTTGGGGATCGCATTCTTGTTGACGGTCAATCCAGCCCGATCCAGCGCATTCTGAGCCTGGGCACCGGTGATCCCCAGCGGCGTCAGATCAACGAGCATCAGATGATTGTCGGTGCCACCGCTGATCAGCTTTAGACCATGCGCCTGCAGGCCAGCAGCCAGTGCCCGCGCATTGACGCGGATACGTCGGGCGTAGTCCTTAAAGTCGGGCCGCAATGCTTCGCCAAAGGCAACAGCCTTGCCCGCAATCACGTGCATCAACGGGCCGCCTTGCGTACCAGGGAAGACTGCGCTGTTGATCACCTTCGCATAATCTGCATCGCACATAATCAACCCGCCGCGTGGCCCACGGAGGGTCTTGTGCGTTGTGGTGGTGACGATCTGCGCATGGCCGACTGGCGAGGGATGCTCACCAGCGGCAACCAGACCGGCAATGTGTGCAATATCGGCCATCAGCAGGGCACCCACCTCGTCGGCAATCGCACGGAGCTTATCAAACTGAATAATACGTGGATAGGCGCTGGCTCCAGAGGTGATCAGTCGAGGCCGCACTGCATGTGCGATGCGGGCCACCTCGTCATAATCAATCTGGCCGGTCTCCGGATCGACACCATAGAAGTGCGTCTGATACCATTTGCCACTAAAGTTGACCGGACTACCGTGCGTCAAATGCCCGCCCTGGTCGAGGCGCATGCCCAGGAAGGAGTCGCCGGGCTGGAGCAGCGCAGTAAAGACCGCAATATTGGCCTGTGCCCCACTATGCGGCTGCACATTAGCCGCCTGGGCCCCAAACAGTTTCAGCACACGCTCAATCGCCACCTGCTCTACGATGTCAACATATTCACAGCCACCATAGTAGCGCTTGCCGGGAAGACCCTCAGCGTACTTGTTGGTCAAAACAGACCCCTGCGCTTCCAGCACCGCACGACTGGTGTAGTTTTCGCTGGCGATCAATTCCAATCCCTCACGTTGCCGCCGCGCTTCGTTCAGGATGGCTTCAGCAATCTGCGGGTCACTCTCGCGGAGAACATCAAGCATGGGTTTAACCTCTTTTTTCTTTTTCTTATAAGACTTACGCGGTGGTTCGCCCCCATTCCCCCCGTAAGGGGGGCGGGAGGGCACCTGCGGCAGAGCAGTACGTTGTTGCTAAAGCGTCGCCTTCACGCTGCAGCAGACGAAAAAGCTTGTCCCGTTCGACTGCGCTCAGGGCAAGCTCTGAGCGTAGTCGAAGGAACGCTGGGTTCACGCGACCACGTACGTCCTGTCTTCGTATATGGCATGCCAGGTGCGGATGAAATCATCTATGGGTACACCACATTACGCAGCGCTGCGCCCTGACGGTAGCGGGCCAGATTATCCAGAAATAGTTCCGCCGCACGCTCGCGCATACGGGGTGACGACCAGGTGCAGTGTGGGGTGACAACCACGTTCGGTAGTGTCCAGAAAGGACTGTCGGGCGGCAATGGCTCAACGCTGAACGCATCCAGTGCCGCACCTGCGATCCACCCCGCCTGCAATGCAGTCAGCAGCGCAGCCTCATCAATGATCGCCCCACGTGCAATGTTGATCAGATAGGCATTGGAACGCATGGCGCGCAAAGCGCTGGCATCGAGCATGCCCTGCGTCTCCGGTGTAAGTGGGGCGGCGATGACCACGTAGTCAGCAGCGGGCAACAGATCGCGCCAGGCATTGACGCCGACCACCTGTTCCACACCAGGCATAGCCTGTGGTGTACGCCGACTGCCCCAGACCCGCATACCAAAAGCGGCAGCGCGGGTAGCAATCGCCTGCCCAATCCCGCCCAACCCGATGATCAGCAGCGTCTGGGCATATAACTCGTGCAGATCGGGCGCAATCCAGCGTCGTTCGGCCTGGGCAGCCCGTAGCTCAGGTAGCTGCCGGGCATGACTCAGCATAAAGGCCAGCACCGACTCGGCAATGGGTATCGCGTGCAGTCCAGGACTGTTGGTAAAGATAATGTTGGATCGTGCCCGTACCGCTGGCGTCAACAGATGATCGATCCCGGCAGTGGGTGTGTGCATCCAGCGTAGGCGCGGTGCAGCCTCCAGCACCGTGTCAAACGCAACATCGGGCGCACCCCAGATCATAAATACCTCGGCATCGCTGACATCACCCTCAAAGCTACCGTCTTTTTCAACATAGACGACCTGTGTATCGGGTGGCAGGCGGGGTTCAACTTCGGACGCAACCTGTGTTGCTAGAATTATCTTCATATAGTCTTTATATGTGTAGGCACACCTTCATTTTCACATAGAGAATGGTTTATCTTGTTTTTGTCCCACCATTTTTACCTGTGACCAGAATGGCGAGACACAGCAGCCACACGTCTGCTTTGCCCCAGATACACGCCGTTGTTTGCAAGCTCGCAGCAGCGGATATCAGCTTACCGCCTCACCAGGACGCAAAGGAATGATCTGCGTGGTAACATCAAACTCCTTACATGCTGCTTGCAACGCCTCCGGTGTACCAGTCAAAATCGGGAAGGTACCCCAATGCTCACCAATCGCATATTGCGGTCGGATCAACTTGAGCGCATAGGCTGCCTGACGCGGATCCATGGTGAAATAGTCACCAATCGGCAGAATGACCAGATCAGGCCGATAGAGTTCGCCAATGATGTGCATATCATAGGTGACACAGGTATCACCAGTATGATAGACGGTAAATCCATTTGAGAAACGCAGCACATATCCAGCCGGATCACCCATGGCAATAATTTTGCCATCCTCATACAGCGTGCTGCTGTGGTGGGCGGTGGTCATCGTAGCCGTAATGCCAGCTACTTCAACTGTGCCGCCTTTGTTAAAACCTACAATGCGATCTTCAGCAATCCCTTTACTCTGGAGCCAGGGTGTCAGATCATACTGACACACCACCTGAGCGTTGGTGTCGGCAATAATCGCCATCAGGTCATCGACATGATCAAAATGACCATGGGTGACAAAGATGGCGTCTAAATCGGCACGGGCCTGCGCCTTCCAGGGATCGGGACAGGACGGGTTGGTGTCAACCCATGCGTCGATCAAGACGCGCCGACCGTCGGGGGTGACAATGTGAAACGTACCGTGCCCCAGCCAGCTAATTGTGGTGTTTTTGCCAAGCGTTGTCATAGACAGAAACCTCCTTGTGTCTAGACCTTATTCCACTCGTATCTGACAGATATATAGCGATGGCTACCATGCTGGTCGGAATTTGTGTTATAGTCACAGGTATCGTGTCGCCGCTGCTGACTATACCCAGGACAATTATAGTACCATAGCTGCGACATCGGTTGAAGCCCATCAGGTTATCATCTCGTATCAAGAACAGGAGGAACCCTATGACTAGAACCGATCATGCTGCTCACAATATTTTTCAGCACGAAAATGTTGCCCGCTGGTTGACCTTTACCGGCTTCTGGGGTTTGGTCTTTTACTTGCTCTCCTTTATGAGCATCCTTACCAGTCACCGCCGCCAACCGGTACGGGTACACGCAGATACAGCGCTGGTGGGAATGGGGTTGCACATTGTCACGTTTGTCAGCGCTGGTTCTACCTTTAGCGCCCTCTCGGCGCTGGTGCGACAGCAAACAACCACTGCCCAGACCCGTGAGCGAATCAACAAAGGTACGTTTGAATCCAGCATCCCGCTCCAGGCGCTCGCTGGTGCCACAGGGTCGATTATTCCGCTAGCAATGGCCGTTGGTAGTATGCGTGCCGCCGAGCGCATTACCGGTACGCCAGTCTTTGAAAATGCGCAGGACATCAACTGGGTTCGCGCCACCGGCACAAACATTCTTGCCAGTGGCATTGCAGCGTTGGCAGTCAGCCGCATCGCTGCCTGGATTGTGAGCGATGCCCGCGCTGTCTACGAGCAACCGTGATTAGTATAGCACAGGTCGGGGGCAACGCGGAGCGCAGAAGTGAGAGCAAAATGAGTGATCATCTCCTGGTAATCTTTGATAGACCCAGGATATGCTACAATGACGTTCAAAATGTGACGAAATCTGATACACGCGGATGAACGGTCAACGTGAGACACCGTGATTGCCGCACACCGACGACAGCATACAACATCAGGAGATAAAAAATGTTGCTCATTGTAATCCTCCTGCTTATTGCACTGGCTGGATTCTGGGGCCTGTGGCGTGGTATACAGCGCGGGTTCCTGACCATGCTGGCTATTCTGTTTGCCGCCTTACTGGTTGACCTGTGGGGCAATACCTGGACATTGCAACTGCGCGAGCGCTTCCAGGTTGAAGATGTGAGCAGCCTGGAGTGGCTGACAACGATCACCGCCTTCTCCATGGTCACGTTGATCCTGGGCTATGGCAGCGGGTTGCTCCTCCCGCGCCCTAAAACCCCAAAACGAATGTCGTTCAACGAACGTTTGATCGGCGGCTTATTAGGGGTGCTGAATGGCATGCTGATGACGGCCTTCGTGTTACGCTATGGCATAGCATTACGCCCACCAGCTTTTGCGGCAACCGTTCGCTCAGAAATTATTTTGAGCCTGTTGCATGCCTGGTTGCCCTGGTATATTCTGGTCAGCGCTCTGATGCTGCACCTGCTGATTATCTACCGTGCCATCGTGCGGATCGTCCAGTTTTTACTACAGCCACGCCTACCGGTTGGTGCGCCACGCCATCCCGGTGCTGGCTTGAGCAAGACGCAGCGGCAGGGCACCTATCCCCATGATGAGCCACCGTTGCCACCCAACGTGGCAAAACAACTGCACATTAATGCCAAGATTGATCAGGCGCTCAGAGAACACCAGCAGTAATGGTTTGATCCACCTGCCCCGGTATGCAAGCTGTCAGGGGCAGACCTGTTGGTATAGCAGTGTCATCTGCCAGTATGAAGCTAGACCAGACCCGGACGTGGTCTCCGATTCTTCACAACGGCTTTAGGATTGCGATGGGCGCAGTGCCCTGGGCCTACCCCTATCGCTTTGCAATCTGCCAGACGACTCGCCAGGTACCTCTTTTCACACGCAGGGAAACATACACGCCTGGGAACACAGGTTTGGCAAGCACATCCAGCGCGCATTGGCGCGGGGGAACATACACGCCTGGAGGCGCGGGCAGCTTGCCGCCCATGCACGATGGCGGGTAGGCCGCCCGCGCTCCCAGGAGAAACGTGAATGCGTACGACAGCGCTTCCCCCCCAAAGGTAAACCGTTACCTCGCCAGGGCATGTTGTGCGGGATGCCCTTCTATGCTACCAGGTACCAATACTCCGCGTTGATACCCGGTTTATCCGTCAGTCCTGGTCAGATGCAACACGGTCGCGGTGTATCCATCACCCATAGACAGGGGGGCAATCTGACGACAGGATGAAGTCAGAAAGAAATCGCCTGATCTTTCAAGGTTGTGCCAGGCCAGAGTTTGATCCCCCGTTCCAGGCGATTCTCGGCTCCCAGGCTACATCCGTCGCTAATGATCGTCCCATCACTAACGAGGGTATGGGCTCCAATATGGTTGCCACGCCCCAATACACACGAACGCAAAACACAACGCTCTTCAATCTCATTGTTGTCCCACAACACTGACCCTTCAATCGTCACATCGGTGCCAATCGTACAGTGGGCACCAATCACGGTCGGCCCGATGATACTGGCTCCACGGCCAATGCGCACGCCTGCACCTAGCACCACTGGCCCCACGATCTGCGCACTCTGGTGAATATCGGCTGTATCTTCCAGCCAGACGCGGCTGGCAATCTCCTTTCCTCGAAAGGTATACTGCACTTTTCCAATCAAAATATCATGATGGACATCGAGGTAATTCTGAGGCCGCCCAATATCATTCCAGTAGGCACGGGACGGGTAGCCATACACCGGGTCGCCGGTCTGCATGAGTACCGGGAACAGGCCACGCTCAAACATATAAAACTGATCGGGTGGCACATAACGAAAAATCTCCGGTTCGATGACATACGTACCGGCGTTGATCAAATTTGAGGTAATATCTTCAGCACGCGGCTTCTCCAGAAAGCGCTTGATTCGCCGCGTTTCATCTATCTCAACCAGGCCATATTGGGTCGGATCATCAACCGGTGTCAGCGAAATCGTTACCTTACTGCCACGCTCACGATGAAAGGCTAGCATAGCTTGTAAATCCAGATCCGTCAGCACATCACCGTTAAACACAAAGGTCGTACCATCCAGCAAATGCTCCACATTCTTAACCGCACCAGCCGTGCCGCGCGGCTCAGGCTCTTCTGCAATATGGAGCTTGATGCCCAGTTGTGAACCATCACCGAGCGTACTACGGAAGTGGTCGGCCAGATATTGCACTGCCAGAATGACCTCATCGATCCCTTGATCACGCAAACTGAGCAACATGTATTCCATAAACGGCTGGTTCACCAATGGAATCATCGGCTTGGGCGTGTTACAGGTAAGGGGACGCAGGCGCGTTCCCAGACCACCAACAAGGATGACAGCTTTCATAACAATAGTACCTCAATTCATATTGATGTAGATTTGATGCACGAAGAGACGGGTTGCCGACACCACCGCCAGCGACTGTCACCAGGCTGCACACCAGATAGGCCGGGCAAGGCCCGTCTATGATGATGATTCGGTTGCAATGCGTGTGCGCCAGTCATCCAGAATATCTTGCAGCGTTTGTTCCAGAGTAAAGTCGGGTGTCCAACCAGTACAGGCCCGAAAGCGGGTTGGGTCACATACCACGCGGGGCACATCGATCGGGCGCATACGTTGTGGATCGGGCTGCACCTCAACCTGCACCGAACTGAGAGCCAGTAACTTGTCGAGCAAAGTCTGGATCATCACCGCTCGACCCGATCCGATATTATACACCTGACCGGACGCTCCCCGCTCAACAGCGAGTACATAGGCTCGTACCATATCGCGCACATCGGTGAAATCACGATACGAACACAAATTGCCGACCTGTATCACCGGTTCCCGATAGCCAGCCTCAATACACGCAATTTGGCGTGCAAACGCTGCCGCAACAAAGCGCTCGCTCTGACGTGGCCCGATATGCGTGAAGGGGCGCACGCATACCAGGTCGAGACCATGGCTACGATAATATTGAAGTGCCAGCAGGCTTTGGGCCGCTTTACTGACGCCATAGGGACTGGTGGGGCGCAAAGGGGTATCCTCATTCAACGGGAGATCCGTTGCGTCAATTTGTCCATACTCTTCATTCGTACCTACCACCAGCACCCGTGTCGACCGGCGCTGGTGCATCAAGGCCAGACAGATATGCAGCAGACCCATAATATTCACGGTCAGGGTTGCTGCCGGATGGCGAAAGGACTCCGGCACGAACGGTTGACCGGCCAGATGAAAAATGACCTGCGGTTGAGCGCGACGAATGACCTGCTCGACCTGATCGGCGTGGCACAGATCGGCCTGCAGTAACTGAACGTGATCGCGCAGGTGCGGCAGGGTCAGCACAGCCGTGCGCCCAACGCCCCATACCTCCCACGTCGAGTGGGCCAGCAGTTGCTCGGCCAGATGCCCACCCACAAATCCATTGATACCAGTAATAAGCGCTCGCATAGCGCTACTATAACGTAAACTGGCTTTCTGTGCAAGGTATGCACAACTGGTTGCGCATAAAACGGTACGACATCCTAAAAGTTGCACAGGGTTCTTCCAGGTGACACGCTAGCCCGCCTTGATCATATCACAGTCCATACCAGACCTGTATGTGAGTTTGACCGAATGGAAAGCGTCGTATATACTTTGCGTCGTGGATGTGATAGTCACCGGGTGTTCATAGCCGCTCTATGTCCAATTCACAGAAATGTGCAATTCATTGACAGAAATTGTGCATTGTGATACACTATGTGAAGAATGAAACACACTATAAAGGTAGCATGGTTCCAGGCAGACACTGACAGCAGAAACCAGTGTTAGGGTCTGCTCGAACTGTACCATCGTAAGAGAAAAGAACAGAGGATAGCACAACGTACCGTGCAGTTCGGGTGCTTCCCAACCAGATACTAGGGAAGGGAGCGTGCCTCTATGGCGTCACAAAACTTCTTGACGCACTTTTCAAATGCCCCACTCTACAATACCAAGGCGGTTGCGCAAGAGACCGGGGTACCAGCAGATACATTTCGCGCATGGGAACGGCGTTACGGTGTACCACGACCGCAACGTACTGAAGGTGGGCATCGGCTATATTCTGAACGAGATATTGCGATTATCCGTTGGTTGCGGGATCGTACAGCCGAGGGATTGACCATCAGCCAGGCCATTGCGCTGATGATGAGTGGGAGTGATACGAATCTGGCCTGGCTGAATACAGCAGTGGATACCGAGCCACATACGTGGGAGCGACTCAACCATCGCCTGTTTTCAGCTTTGACCGACTTTGACTCAAGTCGCTCTGATCAGATCCTGGGAGAGGCGTTTGCACTCTATCCACTTGAAGAGGTGTTTCTCCGTTTGATCGAGCCGACAATGACTGAGATCGGTGAACAGTGGCATCAGGGCAAGATTAGCGTGACCGCTGAACATTTTGCGACGCAGTTTATTCGGCGTAAGCTTTCGAGTCTCTTTAATACCTATAACATCAACGAAGGTCGCGGCATGATCATTATGGGTTGTGCCCCGACGGAACAGCACGATCTTGGAGCGCTGTTGTTATCGGTGTTTCTGGTTCGACATGGCTGGCAAGTCATTTATCTAGGGCCAGAGGTGCCGCTCAGCGACCTGTTGAACACGGTTCAACGCCTCCAACCCGATATGGTCTGCATGTCAGCATCCACAACCGAAACCGCATTGCAATTGCTTGAGGTTGGGCGTGCCGTTACTGCATTACCACCTCCGTTCCCACGTTTTGGCTTTGGTGGTCGTGCGTTTAATCTTAATCCAATGCTTTGTGAGCGCATGCCAGGTACATTCCTGGGAAAAAACGCGCAGGAAGCAATTGATACGATTTCTGATCTGCTGAACGGCAATCGGTAATAATGATTGGCCCAGGCATGTCCTGGATGTTTCTGGCAGGCCTATGCTGGGAACGTAAACGGTTCAGGGTGTTTCCCGCGCCTATCTCGGTGCAAGACAAGCAAGATAGTACACAACCATACTATAGTCTACCTGTGCTGAATCTCATGCTCGACATGTACTGGTGCCAATGCGTACTGCTTAACCAGAGTACTGCATTGGCACCAGTAGATCACCTATCAACTCACCAGTACGCCCAACCGGGAGCGCACAATGCGGTGATACAAACCAGGGGTGCTGCCCGTAGTGCGCTCTTGTTATGTGCGAGCATGGAGTTGGCATACGCATAAAGAGATACATCGCTGCATCTGGTTCGTTTTTCACTTAATCAATATTTATGATTATTTGCCAAATTGCGCTGCATGTCGTATTATTTTTACATAGATAACAACTCTGGCAGCGTGTAACCGTTCAGGTGGGTTGGTTTGGAGGGGCAGTGCCCCTCTAAGAGGTTTTTTTTCAGCCCGTTGTGGGGGCTTTGCCGCCACAACGGGCTGAAAAAGGGCTGCGCGGGGGCCTGCGGCCCCCGCAACCCCCGCTGGCGAACGTTCCCCTGAACGGTTACTGGCAGCGTTGTGCGCATACCTGTATTCCAACGCATCTCAGGTCACTACAACTGATAGATCCAGATAACACGACGAGAGGAAGGCCCGTCCCAGGCAACTCCCTGCTCAATTCCTATGCGATAGCTATGACGGGTACGACTGAATGCTTAGTAAGGAGAACAGTGTGCCCTTAACAACGCTTCATCCACTGGCACTTTCATTGCCGACTGGTACCGAGGCAATCGCACAACCATTGCCCGCCGAAGAGCAACTGGCCCTGATCTTTCGTCTGGCTGACGGAACCTCTCCGCCACACATAGCCGACGAGTGGCCACCGCATATTCTGGACTCCCTGAGCAATGCGTATCAAACCTGTCAACGTAGTATTCGGCACCACTCCAAAAGTTTTTTTTTCAGCACCCAGTTTCTGCCCCTGACCAAACGCCAGGGAATACGCGCCCTCTATGCCTTCTGCCGTGCCACCGATGACACGGTTGATCTGGCCTATGGTGATCCCACCTGCGCCCTGGCTGAGTGGGTACGCCAGGTGCAATCGCCTATTCCACCGCTGCACAATCCAATTCTACTGGCCTGGTACGATACACGCTTGAAGTTTCAGTTGCCCGACACGCTGATCAATGAACTACTGGCGGGTGTAGCTATGGATCTCACGATCAATCGCTATGCGACCTTTGCGGATCTGTGGCTGTATTGCTACCGGGTCGCTTCAGTCGTCGGGTTGTTAAGCATGGGGATTATCGGATCTGCGCCCGGCGCTGAACCGTATGCGATCAAACTGGGAGTGGCGCTCCAATTGACCAATATTCTGCGGGATGTGGGCGAGGATGCCCGCCGTGGGCGGGTCTATCTGCCACAGGAAGATCTGGAGCGCTTTGGTCTGAGTACCGAGGATATTCTGGCCGGTTGTCAGGATGAGCGAATGGTGGCGCTGCTCAAGTTTGAGATTGACCGCACCCGGCGACTCTATGCCGAAAGCTGGGATGGTATTGTGCTTTTACCCCCCGATAGCCGCCTGGCTGTCGGGGCGGCCGCCTGGATCTATCGCGGTATCCTTGACAAGATTATCGCAAATCGTTACGATGTATATACAAAGCGTGCCCATGTACCATTGCGTGAAAAACTGTGTGCCATTCCTGCCATCTGGCACGCAATTCGTCGTCTTGAACGGCAACATGCGCGGACGGCTCAAACCATTTCAGCCGCTGATACCACTAAGCATACCTACCAGTAACAGGAGTTACGCAGTAGATGGCAGATGGGGCCATGGGATGACACGTCAGACCAACCGTCTACGAATACAATCACACATGCGACCACGAATGTGCCTATTTATTCATAGATGAAGAGGCCGTACCAGCCTCAGCAGATGATCGGGATTGGCCGGGTCGCTCGGCGTTATGAACACTCACTACATAACGCCTGTTAGTAACAAGACGTATGCGGTCGTTCAAAGAAACCGTCTTTTTCGCCTGCAGCAACTCGGTGTTCTACAGCAATCCTACCCTACATTCATTGTGCAGAACTGCGGCCTGGGCCCTGGTCTAGCTCGTTCCAGGCGCAAGCCGGGACTCGGATATACGATTATTTGCGATTGGTATAGGATTGTTATAGTATCTGAAAACGAGACCTCGTCTCAGCGGCGGGGGTGCGGAGGCCTGCAGAACCCGCACATGTTCGCCTTCTGGTGCAGCACGGAGAAGCCGCGCTGCACCAGGAGGGAGATTTCGGCATCAGTTGTCAAGCACCGGCGTCCCGGCTTGCGCCGGGCAGCGCTCCGTCTAGATGCAAGCCTGGACGCCAGGTTTAGCAGTATAATAGGATTGCTATACTACACTGACCGCGCTGGTCACTGCTGATCGTGCTAGTGGTCAGCCATACTGAATATGCAGAGCATGGAGTAACGACTTTAGTCGTTCCTACCGTCCTCATGGCCTACGGCGCGTTCACGCTGCTCCATGCAGAGCATGGAGTAACGACTTTAGTCGTTCCTACGGCCCCTTGAAGGACTAAAGTCGTTACTCCATATCCCTTAACATCACGGTGGTCAACCACTAGTGTTGCATAGTACTCGAGCTGGCTTTGCGTCCGATCTCTTTTTCTATTCACTCTGGCCGGGTCTCTGGCTCCGTACATTGTAGAAAGTTACAGGTCTATGATCCGTCGTTTGCTAGCTTCACTCATACTGATCTCCACCCTGACGAGTTGTGGAGTGCTGCGTGACATTCCTTTTGCCCAGAATCTTATGTCAACACCTTCGCCTCAATCGCAACCAGGCGTTGACCCGACCGATCCAACTGATCAAGCGATAACCACGCTGGCATCGCCTACAACCGCGCCACAGTCACCAGTGACACCATTGCCCACCATCCCACCTTTACCGACGATTGCCACCGATTTGAGCGCAGCCGTCAGTGATCGCGACCAGTTACTGGTTGAACTCTACGAGCGGGCCAACCCGGCCGTGGTGCGGATTGAAGTTACAAACACGACTCCTACGGACTTGCCAGAGGATCATCCACCGCTTCCGCTCCGACCGGGTATACCGTTCTCACAAGGATCGGGTTTTTTGTTCAATGACCAGGGCTATATTGTCACCAATCAGCATGTGATTGAGAACGCTCGCAATCTCGTGGTCAATTTCTTTGATGGCAGTACCACCACCGCGCAGGTGATCGGCACCGATCCGGGCAGTGATCTGGCAGTCATTAAGGTCGATGAACTGCCGCCGAATGTGGCTCCACTCCCGCTTGGAGATTCGCGTGCGGTGCGAGTGGGCCAGACGGCGGTTGCGATTGGCAATCCGTTTGGCTTGCAAAACACGCTGACGGTCGGGGTAGTCAGTGGACTGGGGCGCAGCCTGAGTGGGCCACAGACGATCCGTGGCACGTTTAGCATTCCGAACGTGATTCAGACCGACGCGGCGATCAATCCGGGCAATTCGGGGGGGCCACTGCTCAATGTGCGTGGCGAAGTGATCGGCGTGAATACGGCGATTCGCAGCGATGATGGCAGCTTTGCGGGCGTGGGCTATGCCGTGCCCTCCAGCGCGGTGGCGCGGATTGTACCCGTGCTGATCGCCGAGGGCCGCTACAGCCATCCCTGGGTTGGCGTGAGCATGACGCCGATTGATCCGTTGCTCTCGCGCGAGTTTGAACTCACGGTCAACCGGGGTGTTCTGGTGGTCGATGTTCAGTCGGGTAGCCCGGCCGCCCGTGCTGGCTTGCGCGCTGGCAACAGGCAGGTGCAGTACAACGGACTTCCATTGACTCTCGGCGG
>CALANA010000316.1 GCA_937925925.1 uncultured Chloroflexales bacterium
GCCCCCGCCCATGTTCCTGTCTGGTGCGGCGCGGCTTCGCCGCGTCGCACCAGACAGGGGATTTCAGCGTATACGGAATGTTTACGTCAAATTGGTATAACTCGTGTCAATAAGGAGCATACTTGATGACCAGACCACCGACTGCTGTTCCATCATCTGCACACACTGATCCGCAAAGTCGTCCCCTGTTTGCTTTTGGGATTGCCATACCGATTGGTACCCTGGGGGGACTGATTGGCCTGGGTGGGGCGGAGTTTCGCCTGCCGGTGCTGGCCGGGCCGCTCGGCTATATGGCTCGCCAGGCCGTTGCACTCAATCTCGCGGTCAGCCTCGTGACGGTAACGGCCGCACTTGCCATCCGTAGCAGTACACTCGCGTTGACCCCGATTATTCCGCTGCTGCCACCAATGCTGGCCATGATTGTTGCTGCGCTCATCACCGCGTTTGTCGGTACTGGCCTGGTCGGGCGACTCTCAAACGAGCGGCTCGAACGGATCATTCTCGTCTTCCTGGTGGTCATCGGCGGGATGTTGATCATTGAAGGCTTCTTACCCCAGCAGATTCCGGCGCTGGTTCCCGACCAGCCGGTCTGGCGGGTATTGACCGGCGTGTTGTTCGGATTAGCAATTGGACTGGCCAGCAGCATGCTTGGCGTGGCTGGCGGTGAGTTGATCATCCCGACCCTGGTCTTTGCCTATGGTGCCGAGATCAAAGTGGCCGGTACTGCCAGCCTGCTCATCAGTCTACCAACAGTCCTGATGGGTGTGTTGCGCTATGCTCGTCAGCACGCCTATGCCGAGCGCCGCGATCGCTACCAGACCATTGTGCCCATGGGGGTTGGCTCCGTGATCGGGGCTGTCATCGGTGGTCTTCTGGTGGGGATTGTGCCCTCTGCGGTACTCAAAATAGGGTTAGGTATGATCTTGATCTGGTCAGCAACGCGCATCTTCCATCATACACGGACGCAGACACCAGACAGGGAATAGGGTTTAGCGGATAGCTTTCGGGTATCGATTTTTCGCGCAGATGTCAGGGAATGTACTCCAGGGGATTAGCAAGGGCATCCTGGGTACAGTGACTAGATACGAGCCACACCGCTGCTATGCCCGCGATACCATGAACGACTAAGACCGTTTCGACGTGAACATTCCGTATGTTCTTGCCATGCGTCATCCAACGAGCCTGCGTCGCGGCGGAGGTGCGGGGGCCTGCGGTTCCCGCCCATGTTCCTTTTCTGATGTGGCGCGGCGAAGCCGCGCTGTACCAGAACGGGGATTTCGACAGAGGGGGCGTTGCATGCAACGCCCCCTCCGCCCCATGACAGCTCTTTCCAGAGGAAGTCTCGTTGTCGTATGAACAAGCATCAGACGAACCAACAGCAGTGGGTAACTGACAGCACTTATTGCATCTTGCTGATCAGTGTTGTAAATAGTCGATCACAATAAGGAGCAGCGCCACGCATAGTAGCGACATTGAACAGAGTAAGCAATCTCGAACCATGGCGGATCTTGTGATACTCGCCTTTGCCGGTTGTGCGTGTTGCATTGCGCAGCGTTGCTGCCAGTGTATGCCGATCCACCTGCTCCACATCGGGATTATGCGGCAACATATTGGCATTGAAGCCCTGTCCATAGAACTGGCGTGGCGCATCAGGATCGGCAATAATCCAGGCTTCCATTGTCTGAACCATCAGGTGGCACTGATCGTCGTTAACGTTTTGCGGTGGATTCCAATGATCTCGTCTGCGCAGGTGCTGCCAGGGTGTTGTAGATACTGGCCCCTCGGCATCGACCAGCAGGACATTAAAGGCATCAGGATGTGTTTCCAGTGCGGTGACAAAGTCGTCGAATGCGTCGTTGCGTGCGCCACAGGCGATGATCTGCCAGCGGATACGCTTCTGGCCGGCTTTGTGAACCAGATCACGCAGAAACCCACTGAAGCCCTCCCGCATACGAGTCCTGGTATCTTTACTATTGTCGCCACCTTCCACGTAGACGCGAATTTCGCTCACCATCGGGTGCCCCCGATTTCTCCCATGCGCCACAGCTCACCCAGCGAATACTGTTCGAGCCAGATCTGAAGCTGGTCAGGATCAAGCCGTCGCAACCGGCTGCCATCAGCGTCACGTTCACAAACAAGTACCGCCTCAGAAACAGCGCTGAGGGCCGAAACTAGCGTATCGGAGTGGGTCGTCACAATCAACTGTGTGCGGCGGGAGGCATCGACCAGAAGGTCGGCCAGGGTCGGCAAAATATCGGGATGTACCCCTGATTCTGGCTCTTCAATACACACGAACGGTGGCGGAGCCGAGTGACAGAGGATAGTGAGCAGACAGAGATAGCGCAACGTTCCATCCGATAGTCGCGTAGCCGGAATCGGGTTGTGCAGTCCCTTTTCGTGAATGAACACCTGGACGGTGCCGCCCTGAATGGGCGTGGTAAGATCTTCCACACCCTCATAGAACTTCTGGAGATGTTCAATCAGCAGATGTTTCGTACCGGCATGATGCTACAAACTATATTATAGCATGCTGGCAACCGTGAAGGCATCTCACCAATGTTTATAGTACGGACTTACGTAGTCGCGTGTAACTCGTATCAGTAAAGAATAGCTTGACAAAGCCTATCTTAACTGGATACCATGTACTAGAACGACACCATCTTTGATAAGGCATTGTGTATGGTTCATACTGATTCTAACACCACGCGGCCGGGCATTCTGATCGTTGACGATGATGAGCATGTCACGCGTTCACTGGCCCGCAGTTTGCGAGATCAGTTTACCGTCTTTACCGCCAATTCAGCAGCAGCAGCGCTCGATATTATGGCCCACGATGACATTGCCGTTGTGCTAACCGATCAGCGGATGCCCGGGTTGACCGGCGTTGAACTGCTGGAGCAAATCCAGACCATTCGTCCAGACGCGGTGGGGATTATCATTTCCGGCTATACGGACATTGTGGCTCTAGTGGATGCCATTAATCTGGGAACCGTGCGCGGCTATATTCCCAAGCCGTGGGATATTGCCGAACTGCGTGAGCGCCTGAACAACGCTGTGCATACCTACCATGCTAGCTTCCTCAACCGCGAGGTTCTGCACCGCTCGGCGGAGGCAGTGACCCGCATGCATGAAGACATGGCTCAACTGCAACAGATGCTGGAACAGATTGCTGGCGGTGAAACAACGCAAGTATTCTTGACGGGCGAAGCTGAGCGTGAAACTGATTGGCCCGATCGTCCCAGTACGACCGATCCGGAGCGGAGCATGCAGCAGGTTGACACCGATGCTCCACTATCGACGCGGGGGCTTTTGAGTAAGAGTATGCCGGAAGTCTTTCAGCGCTTTATGCTGCATTATGGCGAGTTGCTGGAGTTAGCACTGAACCAGCGGGTCTATAAGGTCGATCACCGGATCTCTGAGAAATTGCGGGCTATGAGTAAACAACTAGGACAACTGCGGGCTGGCCCGCGTGATGTGGTGGAAATCCATAGTGCTGCGCTCAAGGACAAGCTGGTTGATGCGTATTCATTACGCAAACAGGCGCTGATTGAAGAGAGTCATCTGCTGCTGGTGGAGTTGATGGGTTATTTGACAACCTATTATCGTGTGAATTTTCTGGTGCTTAAGCAACCATCATCGTGAGGTATTATGATCTATACCGGGTCAGAATGCACTCTGGTGTGGCCGACACTGCTGTTTGATCAAACCAGCCTGGTATTATTCACGCTTGATCCGGCGGGTATTGTTACGAGTATGAACCCGGCGGCAGAACGACTCTGTGGCCGACCGGCGGCGGAATGTATCGGCCAGCCGTTTGAAACATTGCTTGATCCCTTCAGTTACACCAAGGCCCGGTTGATGCTTGAGCATACCTTCGCCGAAGGTGGGGTTCAAGATTGGGAGCTTGACCATCTCCAGCCGGGGCGGGCACCGATTCTGATCGGCTATACGACATCGGTGTTGACCGGTGCAGATGATACGCTGCTAGGTCTGGCAGCAGTCGGGCGCGATCTGTCACGGACGCTGGATTTAACGGCGCGCCTGGCCGATTCGAATCAGCAACTGGAGGGAACGCTGCTGCAGTTGGAGAAGACCCATGCAGCATTGAAAGCGACCCAGGCGCAACTGGTACAGTCGGAAAAAATGCGGGCGCTGGGTCAGGTGGTGGCGGGTGTGGCGCACGAGATGAACACGCCGCTCGGGTTTATTGGTAACAACCTGGCCTATCTAGTACAGTTGCTCCCCACCCTGCAGCAACTGTTTGCAGCCTATGCTACACTCAAGGCCAATGCTGATTCGCAGCAACAGGCAGCGATTACCGCTGCCGAGTCGGCCGTCAATCTGGAGTATCTCTGGGATGATCTGCACGATGTGGTGACCGAGAGCCAGCAAGGGGTTGAACGCCTGAGCGGGATCGTGCAGTCGTTGCGCACCTTTGTCCGACTCGATGAGGCCCAGATGAAAGCGGCTGATCTGAACCAGGGCCTAGCCAGCACGGTACGCATTGTGCGTTCGCTCTGCAAGGAGCGCATCGAGATTATTGAACAGTATGCCCAACTACCGCCCATCATGTGTCACCACGGTGAATTAAACCAGGTCTTTCTAAATCTGCTGACCAATGCGATGCAGGCCATTGCCGACACAGGCCAGATCTGGGTGAGCAGTGAGATGCACGACCAGCAGATTATCGTAACCGTGCGCGATACGGGCGAGGGGATGAGTGCGGCAACGCTGGCCCATCTAGGCGAGCCGTTTTTTACGACCAGGCCGGTCGGAGTTGGCACAGGATTGGGCCTGGCCATCAGTTTTGGGATTATCGAACGACATCACGGGCAGTTGCGGTTTACCAGTACTCCTGGCCAGGGTACGATTGCCACGGTAACATTGCCGCTTGCCGGTTGAATGCTTAGGAGTCCCGACTGAAGTCGGGACTCCGCTTCTTCACATCGGATGCAGCATCGCTCTATGAACCCTCTATTATCGCCAATGCTTTCTTGTCTATCTCGGTTGTGATACCGTTTCGACGTGAACCTTCCCCATGTTTTTGCCATGAGTACGACAACAAAAGACTTTAGTCGAGCATAGGTCTCCCGACGTCAGTCGGGCATAGGTCTCCCGACGTCAGTTGGGCCTCCGGGTCTTCACATCGGGTCTCCGGGTCTTCACAACGGATGTCGCATTGCTCTACGAACCCTATGTCGCCAATGCTTTCTCTTATACGACAGTTGTTTTATGGCTCAACTGTAACGCCCTTCCAGAAGGCAATATAGCCCTTGATATGCTGCGCCGCCTCTTTCGGAGCTGGATAGTACCAGGCTGCACCGCGATTGATCTGTCCATTCACCTCAATGTCATAATAGCTTGCCACGCCTTTCCAGGGGCATGTGGTATGTGTCGTATTTTCCTTAAAATACTGCCGATTGATCGAGTCCGGGGGAAAATAGTAATTGCCTTCGACTATTGTCCCCTGGTCACTTTCCGCTACAATTACTCCATTCCAGATCGCCCTGGGCATACCTTCCTCCTCCTATTTACTGACCAGATTCGCGGTAAATAACCTGTGCCAGTGCTAGTGGTTGACCACCGTGATGTTGAGGGATACGGAGTGACGACTTTCGTCGTTTCTGAGGCCGGAATAACAACGAAAGTCGTTACTCCGTGCTTCGCATATTCAGGATGGCTGACCACTAATAATCTTGATCAAGTTCGGCGTGCGGTGCCGGTTGCGCCATTACCTTCGCAATCGAACGCAACGCGAGCCACCACTGTTCTTTGGGCCGACTGTGAGCATAATCCATCATTCGTGGCATATCTTCCAGGTTGGAAAAGATGACCTGCCCGGACTGCAAGCCAATGAATGCCCCGCCGGGCAGGTCTCTGGTCGCTTCTTTAATCAGATACCCAATACAGCGTGCGGCCAGACGGGTGGCCTGGATACGATCATACGGGGTAGGATTGCCACCTTGTTGGAGATGCCCCAGAATGGCCTGACGTACATCAAACAGGTCACCGCCTTCTTCCTCAAACAGCGCACTCATAAAACTGGTGGTATAAACTGGATTGACGCCTTCGTTGCGGATCACCAGTCCCAGACGTTTCCCACGCTTAAAGCCGGTCACCATGCGTTCCAGGTCGATCTGCATATCTTTCAATGAGACCCCCTCTTCAGGGAGATAGACCCGTTCCGCGCCAGTTGCCAGACCGCTCATCAGCGAGAGGTAGCCACAGTAGCGCCCCATAACCTCGACCACGAAGCAGCGGCGAGACGCCACTGCCGACTGCTTAATCTTGTCAACGGCCTCGACAATGCTGTTGAGGGCAGTATCGGTACCAATACTGATTTCTGATCCAGGGAGATTATTGTTAATCGAGGCTGGCAGACAGATCAAGGGAATATTAAACGCTGAAAAGTTATCGCGTTCGGTATAGAGCCGATGCATAGCCTGGTAGCCCGTCCAGCCACCAATCATCAACAGACCCTGAATGTCAAATTGCTCAATCTGGCGCGCAATCGCATACAGATCGCGCCCCTGGGGAATCTTACGATTGGTACCCAGTTCTGAGCCACCCGTGGTTGTCCAGCCAGCAACGCTCATCCATTCTAATTTCTCAATATTACCCTCAATCAAGCCTTGAAAACCATCATGGATACCCAGCATAATATGGCCTTTATCCATACCCAGCCGCACAGCGGCACGTACTGCCGTATTCATACCTGGTGCCGGGCCACCTGCATTCAGCACGCCCAGCCGCAGTGGTTTTTGTCCAGGGGGAGCAGTATGCGGCAGCGCACGGACAAACGTCCGCAAAATCTGAAACGACTCCTTAAAATCGCTTCCGCGCAGGTTCATGGCCCGGTCATAATCATGGGTCGCAATTGCCTCGGCCACCGCGTGGGTTTGTTCAACACACTCCATCAATGGCAGCCGGGTAATGCGATTGTTTTGCATTCCGATCAGAAAGGCCTCGCCCGTCATATGCCCGGATAGAATCTCCATGACCGCCGAATACCCTAGCAGGGTACTCATATAGCGATCAAAAGCACTTGGCGCACCACCGCGTTGCACATGGCCCAGGATCGTGACCCGGGTGTCTTCGCCCAGTCGTTCTTCGAGGACTTGCTTCACATAATTGCTACTGATATGGTTGCCATAGCGATCCTGGGCACCTTCGGCAACGACGACAATTGTATCGCGGCGGCCAGCGTCGCGGCCAGCTTTCAAAATCTCACACATCTTCTCTTCCCAATTGTCCACGTCCGGGGGACTCTCAGGAATCAGCACCCAGTCCGCACCCGTTGCAATCGCACCCATCAAGGCCAGATAGCCACAGTGACGACCCATGACCTCTACCACAAAACTGCGCTGGTGGCTAGCAGCCGTGCTGCTGATGGCATCAATCGCTCGGGTGATCTGCTGTAAGGCGCTATCGGCTCCAATCGTCGTATCAGTACCCTGCATATCATTATCAATCGATCCCACCAGCCCGGCAATGGTTAGATGGGGATGCCGGCGTACCTGTTCAGCGCTGACTTGACCACTTTCGAGCAGTTCTTGCAACAAGCCTGACCATTCCTGTCGAAAGGTATTGGCACCGGTTAAACTACCATCACCACCAATAATGACCAGGCTATCAATATCTCGCTCCAGCAAATTACGTGCTGCTCGCAAGCGTCCTTCACGGGTACGAAAGTCAGCCGAACGAGCAGTCCCAATGATTGTCCCGCCCTGCTGCAAAATACCACCGACCGAGTCCCAGGACATCTTGCGGATGCGCTCACCACCGTCAACCATGCCCTGATAGCCCTCATAAATGGCATAGACATCCGTATTTTGATCAAGCGCAGTACGTACCACAGCCCGTACTGCTGCATTCATACCCTGCGCATCACCGCCGCTCGTCAATACTCCAATATTTTTTTGTCGATGTATAGTCATTATGCCAGGTCTCCTACTGTATACGAGAATAGGGAACAGTGGGCAGTCAGCAATAGAATAGACAGTGCGCAACGCCACACTGCGTACCGTTTCCTGCATGTTGACTGCCAGGTGTCGACTGCTGACTGCCGACTACCAACTGCAACCTGCAATTTGTAAGCAATTGCCAGATTATACGCAAACTGAGCATCACTCGTACCTGGGCCAATGCCTCCTTATAGCGTTCAAGCGTTCGAGCGTTCAAGCGTTCAAGCGTTCGAGCGTTCAAGCGTTCGAGCGTTCAAGCGTTCGAGCGTTCAAGCGTTCGAGCGTTCAAGCGTTCGAGCGTTCGAGCGTTCAAGCGTTCAAGCGCGTCGCTCCAGGGCGCGATGTGGGGAGCCATCAGCGCCGTGCCAGTTGGGTCGGATCAAAATGCCACCACTCGTTGACCATTGCAATTAAATCCTGGTTGACCATCCCATCATAGGTAAACAGAAACACCTGTTTGTGAAATTCACGCCGCACCAGTTCAACTGCGGGCACAAAGTCCTGATCGCCTGTTGTTAAAACAAGCGCGGTAATATCTGGTAAACTGGCTTGCCAGATCAAATGCGCACTAAAGTCGACATCAACCCGACGCTGGCGATTTGTACCAGGTGGCCCGGACTCCATCGGTTGGAGGCGCACCTGGATGCCTTGAGCCTCCATCGCGGTATAAAATGCCTGTAAGCCGCTGGAGATGCCATAGGCTGGATCAAAACCGTTGAACAGAAACGTCCGTGTTGCGCCCAACCGCTTGCGAATGAACCGCTCTGCTGCCATATAGTCGAGCTTAAACTGACCTTCACTTGCTTTGACAACATAGCCTACATCGACCAGCCAGGTTGCTTCTGCCATTTGTCTTCCTTTCTCACTATGGCGCGCTTCATTGTTGTGAGTGGAGTGCCAGTGTTGACCATTCTCAACCACCAGGCCCGCGCAATAGGTTCTTCCATCCATCCTGTTCACCTGACTCGAGGACGGGATTTGCCGTAGAGCAGAGGATACCAGAGCATCGCTAATGTACCCGGAATGATAAAAGCGACAGTGATGGTTTTGAACAGCGGCAAGCCTGGGTGCCGCGTAGCATCCAGTACCAGATACAGCATATACACCGCATACATTCCCAGCAGCACGAATCCTTCACGCTGACTGATATGGGTGCCATTGAAAAAGATAGGTAAGCATCCGATCACAATCAGCACCAGCAACGGTAGATCAAACCTGACGATGCTTGCTGCAACTGGTATGCCACCGCTGGTAATCAGACTGGTAAACCCAGGCAAGACAAGCAGATGCAAGATACTGCTGCCAACCGCATTGCCTAGCGCAATATCACGCCGACCACGCAAGGTTGCCAGGATCGAAGCCGCTGCCTGGGGTAAGGCCGTGCCAATAGCGACAATCGTTAAGCCAATGACCAGATCGCTCACTCCCAACCACGCAGCCAGACTCGCAGTACTCTGGATCAACAGTCGTGAACCGAGTATCATCATCAGCAGTCCCAGTATAATCGATCCTGTATAGATATATCTTGATCTGAATATGCGCGACTGCCCTTGTTCGAGCGAGACATCGATCTGCAGCGGGTGTGGTTGAGACTGACGAATGGATAACAATGTGTAGACGATAAAACCAGCACAGAGCAAACCTCCGAACCACTGACGAATGAAACCAGTCATTGCCATCCATGCCAGCACCAGTACCAGTCCGATCATCAATGGTACGTCCAACCGTTTTAAGCGCGATGACACATGCAGGGGAGAGATCAATGCGCACATACCAATCACAAATAGAATGTTAAAAACATTCCCACCAATAACGTTGCCCAGGATAAGATCATAGCGTTGTTGAAGCCCGGCTTGAATACTGACTGTCAGATCGGGGGAAATTAATACTATAACACCAAGAATAATTGGTGAGAAGCCCAGTGAAAAACTTAAATTAATGGTTCCATTCAATAAAATCTCAGCACCAATAATTAACAAAGTTAATCCGATAATAAATAGCACTAAAATCATATAATATATCATTTCTATATCGTAAGAACCGGTGTAAAGCTTCCGTGTGCGGGTTCGGTTGCTCCTTGAAAGGAACCGTATGCTTGAATTGATCGTCCTGTACTTCCACATTATACGGCAGCAGCATCGCTGCCGTACTCGACAAACATCTCGAGACCGGCTCAAGCCGGAACCTCTGTTCGTTACACGCGTGACGCGGTCATTCATTACCAGATGGGTTTCGCCGGCGGCAGAGCAAAAGCACCGTTCTGACACAGGCAAGAAACCCTTTGTGTTTGAGCAATCATTTCCATCCTGTCTTTAGGATTGCTATCTAATACTAATTTGACTTCGAACTTACGCATCTTTATGATCTATCTTACGCTTGCTCATACGACCACGAACCTTTCCCTGAAAAAAGATTCCGAGAGGCATAGAGGCGTTGCAGGCAACGCTCCTACGCCGACATCCCCTTGGCGGGGGCCTGCGGCCCCCGTACCCCCGCCGCGACGCTGGCGCGTGGGAGGACACATGGCAAGAACATGCGGAATATTCAAGTCGAAACGGTATAAGGAATAGTAAAAAGGTCATATCTAGCGCACGCGCGGTACCATTTGTTTTTCATGTATATATGAACGCAACAATATCAGTATTGTGAAAGGAAAAACAAACGCAACCATAAGCGTATAAAAGTAGGGTATTGCTGCGCTTTGGGTTGTATATAAAATGAGATAAAACGTGTACACGAAATAGTAGCCCAGCAAGAGAGCGCCTTCCCAACGTTTAATCGTTGTACCCGTAAAAAAGATGGGCAAACATGCCACAGCCACAAACACCATAATCGGAATATCGAAACGCAGGGCGTGGTCGGCGACCTGAATACCAGCGGGGGCCAGAATGCCCACAGCACCGAGTACCATCAGGATATTGAAGATATTACTACCGATCACGTTACCAACGGCTATATCTCCTTTGTTACGAATAAGCGCCACAACCGAAGTCGCAACTTCTGGCAGTGAGGTACCAATCGACACGATCGTCAATCCAATGACTAACTCGCTCACACCCAGGTAGTGCGCCAGAGCGACTGCACCCTGTACCAACCATTCTGAGCCAAGCATCAGCAAGATGCCCCCGACCAGCACCAGCAAAACATGCTGATACCATGGTTGGCTGGTAGCCGAACTATACTCATACACCTCAGCATACTCTGGCCTACTGTCTGCCTCTGCACGTCGGCTCTGGAGAATCGACCAGGCCACATACAGCAGAATGCCCCCAAAGAGCAGCAAGCCATCACTCCGTTGAATGATTCGATTGAGCGCCAGCAGGAACAGGATCACCGACAACCCGATCATGAGCGGGACATCAATCCGCACTAAACGACGGGAGATTGTTAATGGACGAATACATGCTGTGAGGCCTAACACAAACAAAATATTAAAAATATTACTCCCAACGATGTCACCCAGAACAATGTCCGGTTCACCCATAAACGCTGCTCGTACCCCAATGGCTAGTTCGGGCGCACTCGTGCCAAAGGCAACAATAGTCAGCCCAATAATGAGCGGTGAGACACCAATCGTGGCAGCAAGGTGTGCGGCTCCCCTGACCAATGCTTCGGCTCCTAAAACCAGTACCACTAATCCAATAATAAAAAATAGGAAGGATGTTGTAAGCATAGCTACTTCCTCATCATTCACAGCCCGGTTGTAGTCTGACGTGGCTGTCGATATTGCTAAGATGTTAGAGTACTCCAACGAGACTTCGTCTTGGCAGGGGTGCGGGAGCCTGCGGCCCCCGCACATGTTCGCTTTCTGGTGGGGCACGGCTGTGCCGCGCCCGCCTCCCCACACCCCCGCAGGGGGGCGACGTAGTTCACACGTGTATGTTTTTTTCATTACATCGCATTGGGATGCAGCAAAACGCCCCTACTATCATCATCCATCATCGCTTTTTTTGCCGTCCTGATGCGACAAAACGGACGTTTGCGCAAAAAAACCTACACGTGAGAGGGGCGACATAGGGGCGTTGCACACAACGCCCCTTCATCCCCTCGACATCTCATTCCAGGGGAAGTCTCGTTGTAATAAGTAGGCATAGCTACTTCCTCACCATTCACCGCATACGCCATCGTTCAGGCAGATCATGACGGTTCGGCTACAGCGAAAAATATAGGTAACCAGCACACACTCCTTCCACGCTATCGAAGCCAAAGTATGTTTATCAGACAGCCCCCCGCAACTGGATGACCGCGATCCCACCAGATTGGCCCTGACTATTCGTTTATGCGTGGCCCGCTGTGTGGACGGCGGATGCAGCCGATAGCAGAACCATACCGTCCACCACGTAACTCCTAACTATAGAGCATAGTGCTGCACTCAGTGTATGTCATGTGCAGGTCGTACTGTCGACACCTGATGCGTATATGCTCCTGATTGGTGCCAACCAATCTCTCAGCAACACATACATATGACAGCAGCCTTGTGAAAATCATGAAGATCATACGGTGAGATTGACCAGTAGCAACCCGATCATCAGGCATGAAATGAGCGATAGAAAAGAAGCGCACTCCACCGGTTCCATGCTTGTCCCCGCTCCAGCGCGGAAGAGGACAGTTACTATCTGGCTTCATTGTACATCTGTACAACTCAACTCCCATGTGAACCACTTCCAGCAATACGAGTGTACTGATTCCTAATGAACATATACACAAGCGTATGGTGTACGTGCCACAGTGTTCCCGACAATTGCTGGCACAACACGCTGTGATCGCAGACCATACCGACATAGACGACAGACCCTAATCATAGGCAGTGATACCAACCGCTATGGTGTGGTGTCGGTTTCCTCAGTGTGTTCTTGAGCATAACGTTTGAGACTCACAATCGTGGTACTCAGATGCCGCACTGCCCCATCCATTTGCTCAAAGATCGTATCATACTCTTCCTCTGTCAACGGATCATTCTCACCGATTAAACGGTTAAGATGGCGACCAAGCAAGCTGACAGAACCATATAAATCGTTCACCACGTTTGAAAGTACCTGGGTAGGGGTCAAACCGGCCCAGGGGTGAGCATCATGCCGGGAAGTCTGGTCACTCATAGGGATGAACCTCCAGAGTCGCGGGATCGTGCCAATCATGTGGCATGCCCCATTGTTGTTTCCGATGCCTCACACATCAACGAGACGTTGCACCTGGCTATCGTAACCAGCAGGACACAGCGCATCGCAGTTCATACCGTAGAGTTACAATGGGTGCAGGCTACGGCGCTGTGTATACGATGGTGTGCTAGTGATGAGAACCCCCTGCTGGTGTCCTGTGATATGACAACGAGACTGCTCATCACCACAAAGGGCTGAAAGGCATGGCGCTACCATCTCCCTGGGCTGCATTCCGTGTTGTGCGTGCCCTGGTGGTACCTTATTACCAAACAGTCTCGTTCTCGTCCTGATACCACATTCGCCTGATTGGTATCCTGCATGTCATTCTGAGCAGAACAGAGTGCAGCGAAGAATCTCCGATCCGAAACCAGGATTCTTCACTGCGCTGCGCTCCGTTCAGAATGACAAACATGTCGTCATCACTCGGATTTGTATGAATGTCCACATATTGTGGTATTCAACGTGTCTATGGAACAATCGCTCGCTGTTCTTGTGCGTCTCTCATTGTACCACAAGCCACTGCCCTGTGATGCGCACCAGAGACTAGGTACCCGTTCAGGGGAACGTTCGCCAGCGGGGGTTGCGGGGGCCTGCGGCCCCCGCGAAACCCTTAGAATCTCCTGGAGCGGCACGGCTCCTCCAAACCAACCCACCGGAACGGTTACAGAGACTAGTACAATGATGACGGCAATGGCCTCCAGGGTGTGGTCATGCGACACGCCGCGTGTGGTCATGCGGCACGCCGCGTGTGGTCATGCGGCACGCCGCGTGTGGTCATGCGGCGCGCCGCGTGTGGTCATGCGGCACGCCGCGCGTGATCATGCGGCGCGCCGCGTGTGGTCATGCGGCGCGCCGCGTGTGGTCATGCTGAGCGGAGCGAAGCATCTTCCTGATCGGATACGATCCTGCGCTGCGCGCAGGAGGCCCTGCGCTCCGGCTCTGCCTCCGCTCAGGATGACCGACAACGATGGCGGGATGAAGGCTCGCTTGTACTAGCCCACGTCTCTACACCGTTTCGACGTGAACATTCCGCCTATTCTTGCCATTCGTCCTCCAACGAGACTGCGTTTCGGCAGGGGTGTGGGGGGCCTGCGCTCGCAAGTGTATGTTTTTTGCGCACAGCTCGGTTTTTCGTCATCAGGACGGCAAAAAAAGTAATGACGATAGTAGGGGGTGTTTTGCTGCATCCCAATGCGATGTAATCAAAAAAACTACACTTGAGAGGGTGCGCCTGGGAGCGCGGGCGTCCCGCCCGCCATCACTTTGCGCCAGGGAACACGGGCGTCCCGCCCGCCAACGTACACGTGCTGGCACGCTGCCCGTGCTTCCAGGTGGGCATGTTCCCTTGAGGGTGAACAGTTACCTCGTGCAGACGGGCAGACCAGAGTGTGTGTGTTCCGTACGATAGGTTGATGTGGCGCGTATCGGTGATGGCGGGGTTCCTCCCCATGCTGATGTGGCAACATACCGCAACGGTTTCTATACGATTGCCCTGGGGAGTCTGGTGAAAAACCAGCAAAGAATCGCTAGAGCGATCACTCCCAGAATATAGGAGTGATAGGGAATTATACTGAATTTACAAGAATTTTAACAAAATGCGCTATTAAACAAAGGTACATACTTGACAATAGGTACAAATAGCCGTATACTCTTAACAATCATGGTACTTTATGTGTTCATACTTTTGGTAGAGTTGTCATAATAGCTGGAATGAAACAACACTCCTGCCTCGTTTGATGGAATTTCTCTAGTGGTTTGTATGAAACTAAAAATATAGCGATCCTATTCGTAACCGTTCAGGTGGGTTGGTTTGGAGGAGCAGTGCCCCTCCAGGAGGTTCTAAGGGTTGCGGGGGCCTGCGGCCCCCGC